>JBILDS010000067.1:0-13092 GCA_044352505.1 Phycisphaerales bacterium | reverse complement strand
ATGATGCGCGGCGCGCGTCAGGCTGCAAAGCCGCTCAGCGAAGAACCGTGAAGGGTGAACCAGGCTGGCCACCCACGTCTGCCTGCTTCATGTTCGCAAGCGCAATCACCACGATTCCTGCGAGGAGCACGATCGATGACACGATGAGCAGCGCGGTGTACACGGTCATCTCGCTGCTGCGGGTTGTTGCCTTTGCCATGAAATGCCTCGTGAATGCCTTCAGAAGCCCCTACGAGCCGAGAGATCCCGGTTGGATGCCCTCGAAGCTCTCGGCGCGGTGTCGACGGAACGAACGGAACGATCACTCACCGGCGCGCGCGATTGCGCGCTGACCAGCCTTCACCTCGCCGCGAGCGGACGAGTCTTCGAGCTCGATCACGCCGACGGCGCGATTCAGATCGACCTGTGTGATGCGCAGGTTCGCCACAAAGGTGCTTCCCTCACCCACGGCGAACACCCAACCGGCCTGCACGCCATCGCGCGAGCCCGCATTGATTTCAGCCAACGGCGCCTCACCGCCACGGCGAACGTTGATCACCGTTGCTGCGATGTTCTTGGTTGCAACCACGCGAGCTGTCTCGCCGACGGCACCAACACGAGCCTGCGTAAGCTCACCAACGCTGGCGACGTACTCTGCGATCGTCGCAACAGCGCGATCCTTCTCGTCGCTCAGGCGCTTGTTCTCTTCTTGGAGTGCGCGACGTGCTGCGTCGGCAACTTCGAGGTCGGATTGCGATGCGTCGTACGCCTCTTGCATCTCGACCAGGCGCTTCTCAGCGTCCATCGAGCGCTCGCGCAGCGTGCGGAGTTCCGCAACGAGCGCGTCGGTCAGTTCAGTGCTGGCCTTCCCGCTCTGCGCGAGAACTTCAAGGCTCGCTGCCACGGACGCCTGCGCGGCCTTCGCGCCGGCGAGTTCCTGCTCCGCCTTGCGGACGGCTGCGGACTTCGCATCAACTTGCTTCTGAAGGTCGGCCACACGAGCTTCGGACTCACGGAGCGACGTTTCCAACTTCTGCTGCGAGGCGAGCCACACGGCGCGCTCGCTCTCGAGGAGACCTTCTGCGGCGCGCTGGGCGGTCTGGGCGTCCTTGAACTTCTTCTGGAACGACGCCTCGTTGGTCGCGTTCACAGCCACAAGCGGCACGATCGCAACGGTGAGGAGCGCAACAAGGACGACGAAGATCTTGGTCAGGATGTGCACGGCGTGGATTCCTTCATCCGGGGAGCTCGACGGCGGCGCGAGGGCACGTCGTTGAGTTCCTGCACCGCACCGGTCACGTCGACCGAGAACGTTCGCAGGAAGTTCGGTTTTGTACCGACACGACGCGAAGGTGTCAATCGGCGCAACGCCACGCGCACCCGGCTCGACGTCCCAACTGGACCGCTACTCGGCTGACTGAAGGCTGGCGGCGGCCGCAACTTGCACCGTTGGGTTCGTGTCCCGAACCAGCGACTCAAGCAAACTGGCAGATTCTGGCGAACGGATCTCGCCGAGAAGTGCCGCGGTTTGCGCCCGAACTCTGGCATCTGTGCTGCCGAGGTACTCACGCGCCACCGCGAGTCCGGCAGCTGCCGGCGCACCGATCCGGACGAGGGCTCGCGCGGCACTCAGACGGACTTCCGGCAGCCGCTTGGATTCGCCAGATGCTCCGAGAAGCCGCTCGAGCATTGGCCGCGAGACCTCGTCGCGGAGGCGCCCGATGGCGTCGCATGCCACGCTTGTCAGTTCGGATTGCTCGGGCGGCGCGAAGAGGGCTGCTCGAATCGGTTCGATCTCCCGTTCATCGCCGAGTTTCACGAGCGCCTCGGCCGCGGTGAGATCGACCAAACGCGCGCGGATCGGGTTCACCAACTTCATACCTTGGCCGAGTGATTCACGAATGAGTGGAACGGCGCTTCGATTGCCGAGTTCGCCAAGGACGAGATAGGCGTTGGCGCGCACTTCAGGATCTGCGTCTTGAAGCATGCCCGCGATGGCGGTGAGATCGACGTCGACGCCGCAGCGCGTGAGCGCGAGCATTGCAGCGGCGCGCACAGATGCGCTTTCGTCGCTCAAGAGTGGTCGAACGAGAACGCAAAGATCGACATCGAGTTCGCCTTGCGCGCGATTTGCGGCTTGCGTGCGAAGTGCAACTTGCGCACGCGGTGCGTCTGCGGCGCTCTGCGTCAACAACTTCGACTCGCTGATTGCCATGCACGTCACAAAGCGAACGCCGCGGTTCTCATCGACAAGTCCGCGCGGGGCAAGTTCACGGAGAAGGCCCTCGTTTCGCGCAGATGCCTCAATGGCGTGCGCGCGCAGCGCCGCCCAACTGCTCACGCTTGCGCGACGCAAGATTGCCCCGGAGTCGTCGGCAGTGGAGCCTGAGATTGACAACGTTCCGGCTGGTTCGTCAATCAACTGCGCGAGAACCGGATCGATCGCCGGACGTGCGCCGGAACCGCTCTGGTCTCGATGCGCTGGAACGCCCGCAAGCGTTGGGCTTGGCGCGGCGCTTGCAGGCTCAAGGTGCTCTCCAGACGCACTTGAGCGGCGAACTACGGGCGTTGCGCCGGGTTGGCGTCCAGAACTCTGTGATGGGAGTGAGCGATTTTTCGAACTGAACTCCGCTCGCGCGCGGGTTGGGTCATCGTTCGACGCGCAACCAACGGCGAGAGTTCCGGCGGCGACAACAAGCGCAATCGGCGCGATGCTCAAACAGACTCGCACCACGCTGCGCACACAACTTCGGTGCGCTACCCATCCAACAGACTCAGAAGAGCGGGCGTCATCAACAGGATCGTGGGATGTGAGCATGGAGGTCTCCGTACCTTGCTTGGGCGCACATGATGCCGAACGGTCGCGACGGAACCGCGTGCGCGCCCGCGTGCCGCAGTGTATCGGTCAATCAGACGCGCGAACCGGAGCGCGTTCGCACGGCGGCGATCCGAAACGCGGGGAGCGCCGCCACCAGTGCCAGCACGAGGACAAGCGCGGCCCACGCGACGCCATCGCCGACATACACCGAGATCGGTGCGCCGTCTTGCGGCGCGACCTGCGCAACCAGCGTCCCATCGGATCGCGCCGGTAGACGACTGCGCACAACGCCCGTTGCATCGATCCACGCGGAAATCCCGGTGTTTGCAGCACGGAGCACCGGAGTTCGCAACTCAATCGCGCGGAGTTGCGCCACTTGGAGGTGCTGGCGCCGACCTGCGTCAGACCCTGCAAACCACCCGTCATTTGAGATGTTCAAGAGGACATCGGCGGCGCGTTCCGTTTGATCGAACGCGATCCGGCGCGACGCCCATGGCGCTGTGATCTCGAAACAGATCGGAACACCCACCCGAATCGGGGCGTGGTTGCCCTCGACCAGGAAGCGCCCGGGCGCGGTCGCTGGCTCGAGATCAAAGGTCATTCCGTCGGCACCGAGCGCGAGCAGGCGCGCCTCAAGCCAATCCGAGCGTGAGATGATCGGCATCGTCTCGCCGAAAGGCGTGAGAAAGATCTTGTCTGTTCGACCGCGCGCGCCGTTGGTGTCGACGAGGTACGCGCTGTTGTGGTGCGCGCTCCACTCAAAGCGGTTTCGCTCAACCCGAAGCCCCAAATAGGACGGCGACCCCACGACAAGCGGCGCGGCGATCCGTTGTGAGAGATCGCGCAGCGCTTCCTCGTAACGCCGACCGGGATACAGCCGCCGCGATTCCAAGAGTTCGAGCGCATCAGGTTCGAGCCCGAGCCCCGGGAGCATTGTCTCGGGCCACACTGCAAGGTCAATCGCATCGGATGACGCGCGTGCGCCTCGAATCGTGAGTGCAGCGAAACTGAGAAAGTCTTCGGCCTGTGCATCTGGCGACCACGCCAGTTTGTTCGACATGGGCAGGTTCGTCTGAACCAGCAGAATTCGCGCAGCGGGAGGCCCATTTTCCGCTTTCGCAGATCGCTCGATCGCGCCGCGAACGGATGCGTGCATTCCAAACCAGATAACCGCGAACGCGACAAGCGCTGCACCCAGCGGAATCGCAATGCGGGCGCCCTTCCGCGCGACAACCAGATCGGCGGCTGCACCGGCAATGAACCCTGCGAACCCGGACACAAGCCATCCGCCGCCGAGGGCCGCGAGTTGCGCCACCGGATTGAACTCGACCAGCGGATGCGCGGCGAAAAACCAGGCGTATCCCGTGCAGACGAGGTCGCCGCGGAGAAACTCGACTGCGACAAGTACCGGTGGAAGTACAAACGCAATCGGCAACTGCACGTTGCGTTGGATCGGCGGGCTCCCTCTATTGGTGGCGGAAGGACGCGGCCCGGCGATGAAACGCACGAGAAGTCCGAAGAGCGTCATCCAAGCAGCGAGATAGGCGACCAAAATCGGCATGCCGAGTTCGGTGACTTCCCGCATCCACCACTGGTGGACGAGAAATGCAACGAAAAACGCCGGAAACAGTGCGCTCGCCGCCGCACGCCACGAAGGCGCACGCACCGCAGTAACCGCAAGCAGCGCTGGCCACGCGAACGTGAGAGGCCACCCCGCGACGAAGTCCTCCGACAACGGAAAGGAAAGTGTGAAGAGCGCTGCAGACGCGAAGGCTGCCAAGAGCGTGCGCGCTGGCGGCCGCCACGATGCGCGGGCGCGCGCCGGGCACAACGCTCCGTCAGCGCCCTGCATAGTCGATCACGCGGCCGATCTCAGAGCGGAGATCCTTGCGGTGGACAATGCGATCAACAAAGCCCGACTCAAGGAGGAACTCCGATGTTTGGAATCCTTCGGGGAGCTCTTGGCGGATTGTTTGCTTAATGACGCGCGGACCTGCGAAGCCAATGAGCGCCTTCGGCTCCGCAAAGATCACGTCGCCAAGCATCGCGAAACTGGCGGTCACGCCGCCCGTCGTTGGGTCTGCGAGCACTGAGATGAAGAGACCCTTCGCCTCGTCGAGCCGCGCGAGTGCGGCGCTTGTCTTTGCCATCTGCATGAGCGAGAAGCCCGACTCGTGCATGCGTGCGCCGCCGGAGCAACTCACGGTGACAACCGGAATGTTGTGGTCAATACCGCGCTCGATCGCGCGAGTGATCTTCTCGCCAACAACAGAGCCCATCGAGCCGCCGAGGAAAGTGAAGTCCATCACGGCGACGACCACACGGCGCCCCTTCACGAAGCCAAAGCCCGAGAGAAGCGCGTCACGCTCGCCGGTCTTGCGCTTGGTGTCAGCAAGCCGAGCGGGATAGGGCTTCGAATCGACGAACTTGAGCGGATCAACCGCGACGAGTCCGTCATCGAAGCTCTCGAAGGTGCCGGGGTCGAGCAGCTGTTCGACGCGCTGTCGCGCGCTCACCCGCATGTGGTGCTGGCACTTCGGGCAGACCCAGAGGTTTGACTCGACGGCCTTCTTGAAGAGCGTCTCCCCGCAGGCGGGGCACTGCATCCAAAGGCCTTCGGGAACGCCCTTCTTCGCGGGCGCTTCTGCGAGATCCGTCTGTGTCCAGGTCGATTCAGGCACGGAGGGATTGTACCGATCGCGCGTAGTCCTGCGATCCGAAGATGGCGCTCGCTGCCACGAGCAGGTCGCAGCCGTGGGCACGGCACGCCGACGCGCTCTGGGAAGAGACGCCGCCATCCATCTGGATTCGCAGCCCAGGACGGGCCCGATCGCGGAGGGTGCGCGTCTTGGGAAGGACCGCCGCAATGAAGGATTGGCCGCTGAAGCCGGGGTGCACGCTCATCACAAGCGCAAGGTCGATCGCATCGAGCCAGGGGAACATCGCCTCTGCGGGCGTGTTGGGGTTGATCGCAAGACCAGCCGACATCCCAAGCGCGTGGATCTTCTGGATGAGCGGCGTGGGGTCGGCCACCACCTCGACGTGGAAGGTGATGTGCGAGGCCCCTGCCTTCGCGAAGGGTTCGATGTACGCCGCTGGGTCGGTCACCATCAGGTGAACGTCGAGGACAGCGTCGGGCAGCGCGCGGTAAACCGACGCGCACACGGCGGGGCCCATCGAAAGGTTCGGCACGAAGTGGCCGTCCATCACGTCGACGTGGAGAAGGTCGCCGCCCGCCTCAAGTGCGGCTCGGCACTCGTCACCAAGCCGCGCGAAATCGGCGGAGAGAATCGACGGCGCAACAAGCAGCGGCTTTGCAGCGAGGGCGGAAGCGAATCGACCGCCGAAACCCGGGGATGCAGACGGCGTGCTTGGCAACGTTCCTTCCACGGACGCGCGTGTCATGCACGCCCGCCAGGGGCGGGCTCAGATGCCGGAGACTCTTCAGAAGCGTCATCGCTTGACGGGCTCCCCGCAGACTCAGTCGAGGTGTCGGCCGCCGCCGGCGCTCGCGACTTCGAGGTCTTTGCCTTGCGGCGATACGCGTCGAGCAGGCGCTTATTGTCCGCCTTGTCGGCGGGGTCGGCGGCCATCCATGCAGCGTATTGGAGTTCTTGCGCCTCGCTGAAACGACCAAGCGCAGCGAGGATCGTGGCGCGAAGCCGAAGGACGCGCGGGCTCGTGTCAGAAAGCTGCGAGGCGAGCGCGTCGACAGCCTTCATGGCGAGCTCCGCGTCGCGCTCTTTGATGTCGTCGCTCGACATGATGGTGGTTGCAAGCTGAATCAGCGTGACCGTGTCATCGGCGTACTTGGTGAGGATTTCCTCTCCCCACTTGCGTGCGCCGGCGCTGTCCTTCGCATCGCGAAGCATGCTGACGTACTTCAAGATCGCGGCCTCGCCGAACACGCGCTGGTCGATCGCGATCATCGCGTCGAAATGGCGATACGCATCGCGATAGTTCTTGAGCTTGATGGCGTCGAGCGCGGCCGTGTAGAGGGGCTGCCCCTTTGCGGAAATCTGAGGGTCGTAGCGCCCCGAAAGAACAAGCGCGAGATTGAGCGAGAACGCGGGATCAAGCACCGAACCCGCCCACGGCACACGCCCCTTCTGCATGAGAATCACTGGCATCATGTTGGCCGGGAGGCCGAGCTTCTTCAGGCTGTCGAGGGGTGTTGAGTTGAAACGCGTGACGAGGAGATTTGAGATTCCGGGCTTCCCAGCCAAGAACTGTCGCACGCGCGCAGCTGGATCGCTGGTTGCGCCGATTGCAACAAGTCCATCGTCTTTGAAGCGCCGCTGCAGCGACGCGATGTTCGACAGATGACCGAAGGCGCCCTGTGCCTGCGTGCTGAAGAAGAAGATCATGTAGGTCTTGCGGGGATCGACCTCGGTTCCAATGAGGTTCTCACCTTGAATCATCTCCGCGCCGTCTTGATCGGTGAAGATGATCCGCTCTTCGACTTTCTGATCTCCTTCCGCCTGCCCGCCGTCACCGCCCTCTTGGGCAGATGCAATCCGGGTCATTGCCGGGGCCAAGAACACGGCCGCCAACGCCAGTGCTGCGAGGGAACGAACGACGAAAGGGCGAAACGATGTGGTCATGATGGACTCCTTCGGCGCTCGACTGTCGGCGACACGACGCTTGCGCGAGCGGAGAGTATACCGGGGTTTGTGGCTGGGTCGGTTCTCGTGGTCTGTCTGACGATGAAGGCGCGTGGGGCGTTGCAGAGCGTTTCGTATAGTGCTCCCATGCGCAAGAAGCGAATTGACGCGATCGACGTCGCCGGCCGGAAGGTCTTCATTCGGGTGGACTTCAACGTTCCCATGGAGGCCGGCGCGATCACCGACGACCGCCGCATCAAGGCAAGCCTCCCCACGATCCGTTCGGTGCTTTCCCGCGGCGGGCGCGTGGTGCTTGCGAGCCACCTCGGGCGGCCGGAAGGCAAAGGCTATGAGGCAGAATTCTCGCTTGCCGCTGTGGCGAGCCGGTTGGCGGAACTTCTCGGGAGTGACGCGCCGCGCGGGGTGCAATTCCCATCAAATGACTGTACCGACGACTCGGCGCGCGCGGCGATCGCGGCGCTGCCCGAGCGCGGCGTTGTGCTGCTTGAGAACCTGCGTTTCGCGAAGGGCGAGAAAATGGGCGACGCTGGCTTCGCGTCAAAGCTTGCAGGACTCTGCGACATCTATGTGAACGACGCCTTCGGAACGAGCCACCGCGCCGACGCGTCGATGTACGCGCTGCCGATGGCGATGCGCGCCCGCGGTGCACCGTGTGTGTCGGGCTTTCTGCTTGACGCCGAACTTGAGTATCTCATCGGGCGCATCGCATCTGCGCAGAAGCCGTTCCTCGCGATCCTCGGCGGCGCGAAGGTTTCCGACAAGATCCTCGCCATCGAGAACCTCATGTCGAAGGTCGACCGCCTCATCGTGGGCGGCGCGATGGCGTACACCTTCCTACGCGCACAGGGCGTCGGAACCGGGAAGAGCCTCGTCGAGGAAGATCGCGTGGATCTCGCGCGGGAGATCCTCGCAAAAGCGGCGGCGAAAGGCTGCGAGTTGCTGCTACCGACCGACCACGCGTGCGGGCGCGAGTTCAAGGCCGGCACCGAGACAGCAACGGTCGCGGGCGCGATTCCTGACGGTTGGATGGGCCTCGACATCGGCCCCGCCACGCGCGAGCGGTTCGGCGCTGCGATCCGTTCGTCGAGAACGATTGTTTGGAACGGGCCGATGGGCGTCTTCGAGATGCCGCCATTCGATGCGGGAACGCGTGCGATCGCGGCTGCAGTCGTCGATGCGACTGCGGCTGGCGCCATCACAATCGCGGGCGGCGGCGACACGGCTGCGGCTGTTGAGGAGTTTGGCGTCGCGGAGAAGCTCTCGCATGTCTCGACGGGCGGCGGCGCGAGCCTCGAGGTTCTTGAGGGGAAGCACCTTGTGTGCCTCGATGCGATCGACGATGCCTGACGTGCGCGACGCGAGCGGCAGCGCAGACCCAGCGCTCGCGGTGGCCGAGGCCGCGCGGCGCGTGATCGTCATCCTCGGCCCGACCGCCGGCGGGAAGAGCGACCTCGCGATGGAGCTCGCGCGCCGCTTCGGCGGCGAGATCGTGAGCGCGGACTCGATGCAGGTCTACCGCGGCATGGACATCGGCACAGCGAAGCCGACGGCCGCCGAGCGCGCGGAGGTGCCCCACCACTGCATCGATCTTGTCGACGCGACCGAGGAGGGCTTCACCGTGGCGCGGTGGCTTGCGTGCGCGGACGCGGCGGTCGCCGACATTCAGCGCCGCGGGCGCGTGCCGATCGTGGTCGGCGGGACGAACCTCTACATCCGCGCTTTTCTAGAGGGCCTCGACGAAGCCCCCGCCGCGGATCACGCGTTTCGCGCGGCGCTTGAAGCCGTTCCAAGCACGGAGCTCCACGCGCGCCTCGCTGCAAGCGACCCCGCCGCCGCGGCCCGGCTCCATCCGAACGACAAGCGTCGCATCGTGCGCGCGCTCGAGATCGCGCACACAACCGGCGACAGCGCGACCGATCGGCGCACGGCGTGGGACGAGGCAGGCATCGCGCCACGACGGAGCGACCTCTTCACCGTGAGCCTCGACTGGCCCGTCGAGCCGATCAACCGCCGCATCAACGCCCGTGTGCGGGCGATGTTCGACTTAGGCTTGGTCGAGGAAGTCGCGCGTCTTGCAGGCGCTGGCGGGCTCTGCTCGCAGGCGCGCGCCGCGTGCGGCTACGAGGAGTTGCTGCGAACTGTTGGTGACGGCACGCGCACACCGCGCGCGCGCGAACTTGACGAGGCCGCAGAGGCGACGAAAATCCGCTCGCGTCGGCTTGCCAAGCAGCAGCGCACTTGGCTGAAGCGATTCCGCGCGCTCGAGCCATCGCTTGTGATTGCATGCGACGACCACTCGCGTGCGGGCGCGCTTGCAGACGCGTGCGCAGCCGTGCTTGCGCGCCTCGCGCGCACGCGCACGCCCGCGTGAGCGCACACGCGTTGGAC
Organism: Phycisphaerales bacterium; assembly: GCA_044352505.1. Lineage (GTDB taxonomy): Bacteria > Planctomycetota > Phycisphaerae > Phycisphaerales > SM1A02 > QWPT01. The sequence continues at coordinate 3,282 of JBILDS010000067.1, read as the reverse complement.
GCTCGTCGATGATGGGAAATCGCGCCGAGAACCTGTTTCCCGCTTGACTTGGGCGCCCCCTCTGCACTATTCCCTCCTCCCTTCCGACTCATCGAATCGACTTGGATCGACCGATGAGGGCGGCGGAACGCTCTTGACCGCGCAACGATCGAGAACGTCACGTGCTTGGATTCGCAGCGGGGAAGACGCAGGAAAACTGCAGAGAAACACGACGCACGATGGCAGCCAAGAAGACAACCTCGAAGTCCACCTCCCGCAGGTCCGCAGCAGCCGCGACGGCGCCCCGCACCCGAACCAAGCGAGCAGCGGGTGGCGCCGATGCGGGTGACGGCGAGGCCGACGGGGCGACCGGCGGCGCATCGATCGGCGCGGGAGCGGCGCTCGTGATCGTGGAGAGCCCCGCGAAGGCAAAGACAATCGAGAAGTACCTCAAGGAGCTCGGCAAGTTCCATGTCGAGGCAAGCAAGGGTCACATCCGCGACCTTCCCGAGCGCGCCGAACGCGCAGCGGCCGCCGACGGCGCGCCGAAGCCGAAGGCCAAGCGCGGCGAGAAGAAGGCTGCGACCAGCGAGCCGAAGCCGATGGACATTCCCGGCGTCGACATGCAGAGTTTCGCCACGACGTATGTCGTCACGCCCGACCGTCGCGAGACGGTCACGAAGCTGCGCAGGCTCAAGAAGAACGCGAGCGATGTGTGGTTCGCGACAGACTTGGATCGCGAGGGAGAGGCGATCTCGTGGCACATCGCGGAGGTCCTCGACGTCGAGCCAACGAACGCGAAGCGCGTGGTCTTCAACGCCATCACGAAGACGGCGATCAAGGAGGCGTTCGAGCACCCGCGCGCGATCAACATGGCGCGCGTCAACGCGCAGAACTCGCGCCGCATCCTCGACCGCATCGTGGGCTACGGGATCTCGCCCCTCCTCTGGCGGCTCATGCGCCAGGGCGGCCTGAGCGCGGGCCGCGTGCAGACGGTGGCGGCGCGGCTCGTCGTCGAACGTGAGCAGGAGATCCGCGAGTTCGTGCCGAACGAGTCGTGGGAGGTGCTGGTGCGGCTCTCGCCCGAGCTCGCCAAGCGCGGTGCGATCGCCAAGGCGATCACGGACTTCCTCGCGCGCCGCGACGACAAGGGCAAGTCCCCTTCGCAGAAGGACCGCCTTGCGTTCCTCGCGAAGAACGGCGTCCTCGAAGCGAAGCTCGTCGAGGTCGGCGGCAAGGAACTCGCGATCGCGGCCGATGCCGACGCCGGCGCCCCGCGCGACCTCTCGCAGCTTGTGCGCGACGCAGCCGAGGCCGCGGGCCTCGAGAAGGCCACGGTGTCGACGCGCGAGGATCCGCGCGGCAAGGGCGCCGCACGTTTTGTACGCACGGTCGCGGGTACGGTCGGCGCGGGCGTGAGCTATGCGGTGACCTCGGTCGAGACGGAGCGGAAGTCGCGGCGCGCAATGCCGCCCTTCAAGACCTCGACCATGCAGATGGCCGCGTCGAGCGAGCTCGGCTTCTCGACCGACCGCACGATGCGCATCGCGCAGAACCTCTACGAAGGTATCGACATCGCAGGCGACCGCGTCGGCCTCATCACCTACATGCGAACAGACTCGACGCATGTCGCGGGCGAGGCGCTCCACGCGGCGCGCGACTTCATCAAGCGCGAGTATGGCGAGCGGTACCTCCCCGAGAAGCCCAACTTCTTCGCGTCGGGCAAGGACGCGCAGGAGGCGCACGAGGCGATCCGGCCGACCGATCCCTTCCGCAGGCCGGAGAGCCTGCGCGGTGCGCTCACCGCAGAGCAGTACGCGCTGTACGAACTCATCTGGCGGCGCTTCGTTGCGTGCCAGATGGCGCCGAAGCAGTACGACCTCACCACCGTGCGCCTCGAGCGCAGCGACCGGAAGACGGGCGCCGTGGTGCGCGCGTCGGGAAGCGTGATCGTCTTCGACGGGTATCTCAAGCTCGTCGAGGACATCGTGGAGGACGACGCCGAGGCGACGTTCCCCAAGCTCGACCGCGGACAGGAGCTCGCCGGCGTCTCGATCGACGCGCTGCAGCGCTTCAGCTCGCCGCCGTCGCGCTATTCGGAGGCGTCGCTTGTCAAGGAGCTCGAGTCGCGCGGCATCGGCCGACCGAGCACCTACGCGTCGATCGTGAACACCATCTCGCAGCGCGGATATGTCGAGCAGAAAGCGCGACGCTTCTACGCGACCGCGCTCGGCGAGGCGGTCGTCTCGCTCCTCGTCGGCGGGTTCCCCGTGCTCTTCGACTACGAGTACACGCGGCTGATGGAGGCGCGGCTCGACCGCGTCGAGGCCGACGAAGAGGACTGGCGCGCGATTCTCCGCGAAATCAAAGGCATGCTCGAGGGCGCGACGCTCGAGGAGTCGTTCGCGCGGATGCGCGAGGTGCCGCTCTGGAAGTGGTCGAAGTACGCCTGCCCGAAGTGCGGCAAGCGCACCAAGGAGCGGGTGGGCGGCGGACGCTGGTTCCTCTCCTGCTCGGGCTACCCCGACTGCGAATTCGCGTCGCGCCTCAACGACGAGGGCGAGCCTGTGAGCGATATGGCGCTCGATATGGTCTGCCCAGTCGACGGCTCGGCGATGGTGCTTCGCAGCGGAAAGTTCGGGAAGTACATCTCGAGCGTGAACTACCCCGAGGTCAAGTATGTCGTGCGCCTCGACAAGAAGGACCGCGTCGTTCTTCCGTCGGCGCCGCCCTACCAGGATCCGTCTGTCGTGTGTGAAAAGTGCGGCAAGGTGTGCAATCTCCGCACGGGAAAGCGCGGGCCGTGGCTTGGCTGCAGCGCGTTCCCCAAGTGCCGCGGCCGCGCCGATTGGAAGAAACTCGACGAAGCAAAGCAGAAAGCGCTGCTTGCCGCGCTCGAGAAGCATGCGTCGTCGAATGCGCCAGCCGAGCTGAAGCGCCGCGACGGCTCCTCGATCGAGGCGGGCACGCCCGTCGCAGATCTCATTCTCCCTGAGAGCGTTGTCACGCTGCCGCTTCATGCCGATGCAGGGCGACCAGCGCCAGCCGCGGCCGCGAGCGATCCAAAGTCGGGCGTGCTTGCGCCGTACCGCGCTGCGGAGATCATTGCGGCGCCCTTCGTCGCCGATCTCAGACGCAAGCGCGCGTAGGGCGCATGAGCGTGTTTGCACGTTTTCCCGGGATTGTGCTGCGAAAGCACCCGGGTGCCGCCCCTTTGCGCCCGGCGCGTGCGTACCAACGATGCGTGTCACCCCGCTCTTCCTGTGCGGTCTGCATGGTGCGTGAGTTGGTACCGTAGAAGGC
>JBILDS010000066.1:0-13098 GCA_044352505.1 Phycisphaerales bacterium | reverse complement strand
CAAGATCGTCATCAAGGTCGTCATCAAGGTCGCTACCGAGATCGCCGCTTGCGACGCGCTCATCCGAGTTGTCGTCGCTGCGTGCGTCGTCGTCTGTGACGACGCCCTCACTGCGCGAATCTCCAGCGTCAGACGCAAACTCAGGCGCGGATCGCGCCTCGGATCGCGCCTCGGATCGCGCCTCGGATCGCGCCTCGGATCGGGGCTTGATTCCCGACTCGTATCCCGCCTCAAGACCCGCCTCAAGACTGGAATCAAGATCAAGTTCGTTCGACGCGATCGTCTCATGTGACGTGGCGCCGGTATCGATTCGCGCCTCGCGCGGCTCGTGTTCATTCGGATTGTGATTGCTCTGCATCGCTCGATCGCTTCTCTGGCGGAAAGGCCAGTTTGCGAGGCGGTCTGCGGCACGCGCCCTTCAAAAGAGCACGCGCGCGGTCGATCGATCAGGCTGGGTTGGTCACTGCGCAACAGGCGCATGAACCATCGGAGCAACCATCGGAGCGAGCACGTCATCGACGAGGTCGAGACGGGCGAGCCGCGAGAGAGCCCAAGAATCTGCTGACTCGTGGGCTGCGCGGAAACCGCGCACTCGCGTCGTGTGCGTGCTGCTGGCGCTTCGGCGGAGGACCCACGCAACGTGCGCGAGAATCGAGTCGCCTGACAGCGTGCGCAGCGGCACACGCGATGTTCCTTCAACCGCTGGTCGCGCAAGCGCGCGAGAGCCCAGGGTCGCCCAGCCTCACCGGAGGAAGCGTCAATCCTTCGGCGCATGGCGCGCAACTTGAAGGAGGATCGCATCGGGCGTGGCGCAATGCGCCAACGCAGACAGCCTCAGGTTCGGACTGAAAAGTTCGGATGTTTCGATCGATCCGAACCGGTTTCAACGGTCAGAAGCGCCTCATTCGGCGATCCAACCTCCGAAGCAGTCGGGGTCGATCTTTCTGAGTTCGTCGCGGAGGGTTGTGAGAACCTGCCGCTCGGAATCGAAGGAACCAACCCGTCGGGCCAGCTCTTCGCAATGGGGGACGTCAACGGACCGAATCACGCGCTTGATCAGCGGAATCTGGCTCGGGACGAGCGATAGTGTACGCAAACCAAGCCCGATCAGCAACATGGTGTAGAGCGCTTCACCCGCGATCTCGCCGCAGAGAGATACATCGATTCCGGCGCGTCGGCCTGAACGAACCACCTGCTTGACCAGATAAAGCACCGCCGGCGACGCTCCCGTGTAGAGATGCGCCACGCGCTCGTTGCCGCGGTCGACCGCGAGCGTGTACTGGATCAGATCGTTGGTTCCGATCGAGAAGAACGAGCATTCCTGTGCGAATGCGCGCGACAGCAGGGCCGCACTTGGCACCTCAATCATGATGCCAGTCTGGATTCCGCGATCGAATCGAATGCCCTCTTCGTCAAGCTCTTCGCAGACGTCGTTCAGAATCATCTTCGCCTGTCGGAGTTCCATCACGGTTGACACCAGCGGGAACATCACCTTCAGCGGGCCGTGGGCGCTGGCGCGCAGAATCGCGCGCAGTTGCGTCTTGAACATCTCCCGATGCGCAAGGCAGTAGCGGATCGAGCGCAGCCCGAGAAACGGGTTCCGCTCCGGCTCGTGGGCGCGCTGTTGGGTGTACTTGTCTGCGCCGAGGTCGAGCGTTCGAATCGTGCACGGGCGACCGGCCAGAAGTTCGAGCGTGTGTCGATAGGCTCGGTACTGCTCATCCTCACTAGGTTCGTGGTCGTTGGTGAGGTAGAGAAACTCAGTTCGGTACAGGCCGACTCCGTCGCCACCGTTGGCAAGAACACTCTCGACTTCGTGGGGAAACTCGATGTTCCCGAGCAACTGGATGCGCGTGCCGTCGCGCGTGAGTGCCTCGAGTCCCGCAGTCTCGCGGAGCATGCGGCGATGATGCGAGAATCGTTCCTGCTGAATGCGATACTCGGCAAGCGTCCGCTCGTCTGGACGAACAATCACGACGCCGGTGTCGCCGTCGACGATCACCAGATCGCCGTCTTCTGCGCGCTGCATCACGCGTTGGCAGCCCACCACGCAAGGAATCTCAACCGCGCGCGCCACAATTGAGGTGTGGCTCGTGCGACCGCCGAGATCGGTTGCGATCCCCAGGATCTTCTTGCGATCCATTCCCGCAGTTTGCGATGGCGTGAGTTCATGGGCGATGATGACAACCGGCTCCGCCAGCGCGGACAAGCGCGATTCGTTTTCGCCCATGAGCTTCCCGAGCACGCGCCGCTCGAGATCGAGAACGTCATTCGCCTTCTGGCGGAAGACCTCATTGCCGATCGACTTGAACTGCTCCGTCACCCGCTTGAAGTTGTCGGCAACCGCAACCTCCGCATTCACGCGGTCGCGGCGAATCTGTTCACGCATCGGACCAAGGAGCGACGGATCTTGGACGAGACCGAGGTGGAAACCGAAGATCTTCGCTGCCTCGCGACCGAGTTGTTGCTCGGTTCGATCGCGGAGCAGAACAAGATCGGCCGATGCGTCGCGCAGTGCGGCATCGAGCCGCGTGAGCTCTGCGTCGAGTTGTTCGAGGTCGATCTCGCGATACGGGATATGGGTTTCTGCCTCGCCGAGCACGAACGCGCGCGCGATCACGATGCCAGGCGACACAGGAATGCCCTTGACCGTCTGCATGGGCTTGGGCTGGGGCTGCGCGTGGGGCATCAAGCGAAGCAGTCTAGCCGATCGAGCAGTGCGGCTTTCGAGCGGAGTGAGGTGCTCGCACGGGTGCGATCCGCGTCAGATTTCAAGCGAAAATCACTCGTGCCGCAGACGGAGTCCGAACCTGGCTCGGACTCCGCCTGACCGGCACGGGTTGGGCGGGCGTGTTACTGCCCGTCCTTCACTTCATACTCAGCGTCGATCACGTCGTCCTTCTTCGGAGCGTCGCCGGCCGCGCCCGCGGCGCCAGCGGCGCCTCCGGACTTCGCAGACTCATACGAGATCTTGCCCAACTCTTGCGCGGCCTCATTGAGTGCGTCAAGCGACTTCTGAATCGCGGAAGCATCGTCGCCCTTCACGCGCTCCTCGACGTTTGAGATTGCGCTTTCAACCGCGCTTCGCGTGGACGCCGGCACCTTGTCGCCGAGGTCGGTCATCGCCTTCTTGGTTCCGTAGATGACCTGCTCTGCTTGATTGCGCAGATCGACGAGCTCGCGACGCTGCTTGTCTGCGGCGGCGTTCGCCTCAGCTTCGCGCTTCATCTTCTCGATGTCATCCTTCGACAAACCAGACGAGCCGGTGATCTTGATCTCCTGCTTCTTGTTGGTTGCCTTGTCGGTTGCCGACACGTTGAGAATACCGTTCGCGTCGATTGCAAACTCGACCTCGATTTGCGGCGTGCCGCGCGGTGCCGGCGGAATGCCGGTGAGATCGAACTTGCCGAGGCTCCGGTTGTCGCCGGCCATGGGGCGCTCGCCTTGCAGCACATGAATCGTCACAGAGCTCTGGCTGTCGGAGGCCGTCGAGAAAGTCTCCTTCTTCGAAGTCGGGATCGTCGTGTTCCTTGGAATGAGCGTCGTCATCACGCTGCCGAGCGTTTCAACGCCGAGCGAAAGCGGCGTCACGTCGAGAAGGAGCACGTCCTTCACATCGCCCACAAGCACGCCGCCCTGAATCGCAGCGCCAATCGCTACAACTTCATCCGGGTTGATCGAACGATCGAGTGAGTCGGTGCCGAAGATCTCCTTCGCGATCTGTTGCACCTTGGGGATGCGAATCGATCCACCCACCATGACAACTTCCTGCACGTCCTTCGGATCGAGTTTGGCGTCGCGCAGTGCTTGCTCGCACGGTCCGCGGAGGCGCGTGAAGAGATCTGCACAGAGATCCTCAAACTTCGCGCGGGTCACCGTCACCTGAAGGTGCTTCGGCCCGTTCTGATCGGCGGTGATGAAGGGGAGGTTGACCGTGGTTTCAAGCTGCGTCGACAACTCGATCTTCGCCTTCTCAGCCGCTTCCTTCAGCCGCTGCAGCGCCATCGCATCCTTGGTGATGTCGATGCCTTCCCTCTTGCGGAATTCGTCGGCGAGGAAGCCGATGATGCGGTCGTCGAAGTCGTCGCCGCCGAGGTGTCCATCGCCGTTGGTCGAGAGCACTTCAAACACCCCGTCGCCAACGTCAAGAATCGACACGTCGAACGTGCCGCCGCCGAGGTCGAACACGGCGATGCGGGCGTTCTTCTTCTTCTCAAGGCCGTAGGCGAGCGCCGCCGCGGTTGGCTCGTTGATGATGCGCTCGACCTTGAGCCCCGCGATCTCGCCAGCGTCCTTGGTGGCTTGTCGCTGCGCGTCGTTGAAGTACGCGGGCACAGTGATCACCGCGCGCTCAATCTTCTCGCCGAGGTAGTCCTCTGCAACCTTCTTGAGTTCCTGCAGCACAATCGCGCTGATTTCCGGCGGCGTGTACTGCTTGCCGCGGATGTCGACCTTCACGAGTTCGTCGCCGCCGCCCTGGATCGCGTACGGAACCATTTTCTGCTCTCGTGCGACTTCGTTGGTGCGACGCCCCATGAAGCGCTTGATCGAGAAGACGGTGTTCTTCGGGTTCGTGACCTGCTGGTGCTTCGCGGGTTGACCAACGAGACGCTCGCCCTTGTCGGTGAACGCAACGACCGAAGGGGTCGTGCGGCTGCCCTGCGCGTTGATAAGCACCTTCGGCTGCCCGCCCTCCATGATGGCGACGCACGAGTTGGTGGTGCCGAGGTCGATGCCGATGATCTTGCTGCTGGTGTTGGACATGATGCGATTCCTTCCCGCGCGACGGGTTGCGTCGGCGACTTGATCCTGATCCGGTTTGGGATCCCGGCTGCACGCCACGGCTCGCAGACCTCCTTGGTCGCGTTCCGTACCCAACCAGGAGAACCGTTGGAGCGGTGCGCCGTAGGGCGCGCGGTGAACGCAAAGGTAATGCCAACCCCGAAGGCCGGTTTCGAGTGCCAGACCCTGCGGAAGTCGCCATGCGGACCGGTTTCATCTGCCACATTGGCACCGCAGACGAAGGCGGCGTCTGTCGTCGCGCCCCCAAGCCGCATTCGTGCCGCGTTCGTTCCGCATTCGGGCCGCGCTGATACCCTCCCCGGACATGCGCCGCATCGATCTCGACAGTCTTGATCTCGCCGCCGACATCATGCACGACGCCACCAATCTCGCCCGTTCCGCGCGGCGCGCACTGCCGCCAGAGGCGATCGTGGAGAAGCCCGACGGTTCGGTCGTGACGGCAGTCGATGTGGCGCTGCAAGTCTTCATTCTTTCGGAACTTGAGCACGCGTTCGGGCGCATTCCGGTGGTGGCAGAAGAGGATCAGCACTCGATCGGAGGGAAGCCAGCGGCCGAGGCCCACTGCCGCGCACTGCTGCGCGAGTGGGGCTTTGACGGGGGCGATGCGGAGGTTGCTCGGTTGGTTTCTGCAGGGGGATTCGACGGGCGCGCGGCGGACATGGAGGACGTGTGGGTACTCGACCCTATCGATGGAACCCAGGGGTTTGTGGACGAGAAGCACTGGTGTCCGTGTCTTGCGCTCCTGCGCCGGGGTAAGCCTGTGTTTGCGTCGAACGGATACCCCACGCTCGCCGGGGGCGTGCTACTTTCGGCGCTTGATGGGGAGGGCTGCTGGTCGTACCCGCTTGATGCGGGTGACGAGGGCGAGCCGAGCCCGATGCGCGTGTCGCAAGCACCGATGGGCGCAGAAGAGGTCGTGCGCGTGGTGGCTCCGGTGCGGGCAACCGAGAAGCAGCAGGCGGCGCGGCGGGAGGTTGGTGCAGCAACCGGCCGCGCGTGCGAGCTGATTCGAGCGGACAGCCAAGCGAAGTACGGGCTGGTGATCCTCGGCCAGGCCGACATTGCCTACAGCCGACGCGGAACGGGCCCGGGCAACTTCATCTGGGATCACGCTGGCGCCGTTGTCCTTGCGCGCGAGGCCGGGGCGTGGATCGGCGACGTCGACGAGGGCGAAATCGATTGCGGCGCGGGTCGGCGACTCGTGCGCAACAGCGCCGTCATTTGCACCGCGCGAGGCCTTGGCTCGACGGTGGCGCGCATTCTTGCGGAGCGCGATCGAAGCGAAGGCGTTCCGCTGCGTGCGCGCGAGGTGTGAGCAACGGGGTTGGCGACGCGCGGCGCGTCGGCGGAATCTGGTCTCGACCACCGCGGCGAAGCTGCACTCACGCCGACGAGCCGATTCCGCCGAAACACCCGCGGCAGCACCTCTCCCCAGATACCTGCTGAAACACGTCTCACGCTGTGCCTATGTCGAGCCGAGCGCCAACGTTCATCCGTCTTCTCAAGTGGCCCACGCTGCTCGCGCTCGCGGTCTATCTCGTCTCTGAGGTGCTCACGGATCGCGTGGCGGTGCTCCAGTGGATCTGGTGGATTCCGCGGCCAGTTCTTGCTGGAGCCGCGCTCGCGTGGCTCATGATCCCGGCGGCGGTGTGCCTATCTCGGCGCGATTGCGCGCGCGAGCGCCGCGTCCTGGCGTGGGTTGCGGGCGTATCGCTCGTGGCGCTCCTGCACGGAACGCTGCAGCTGTGGGGGTTCCCGAAGGGCCGCCCGATGCCGAGCGTGCGCATCGTCCATTGGAATGCAAGCTACCCGGGAGACGAGGAGGTTGCGGAGTGGATTGTGGATGCAATCATCGGCCTCGATGCAGACGTCGTCGTGATGACCGACCCCGGCATGCTCATCTTCGGCGACCGCGCTGATCGATTCGCGGCCGCGAAGTATGAGGTCTACGCGCCTGGTCGCTTCGCGGTCTTGGCTCGCGCGCGTGTGATGGAGTCCGCGCCACTTGTGGCGAGCAAGCGCGGATCCGCCTCGCGCATTGTGATCGAGACGCGCGAGGGCGTCCTGGCGATCCGAGCGATTGATCTCCCGAGCGACCCGAGACTCTCGCGCATGGCAACCGCCGGTGAACTCGCTGCAACTATCGCGGCGACCGATGCATCGACCCCCGACGTGATCCTTGGCGACTTCAACATCACCGGCGGAAGCGCGTCGCTTACCCAGTTCGGTGCTGGCTACCGGGATTCGTTCGCCGACGCTGGAACCGGTTGGGGAGGAACCTATCCCCGAGCACGCCCGTTCTGGCGCATTGACCTCACGCTCGTTCGTCCGCCGTGGCGAACCGTGCGCGCCGAGATCATCGATCTCTACGGTAAGCGCCATCGTGCGCAGGTCATCGATCTCGTGCGTGACTCTGACGAGTAGGCTCGGCCTGCCGGTCCGGCGCGCCTCATGGTTGTCTTGTGCGGCTTCGGCTGCTTCGGGTGCTTCGGGTCGTGCCGATGCGTCGGGGACGTCGATTTCCACAATCACGAGTACCCGTCAGACACAGTCTGCGGAACGGATGATGTCAGCCGTCGAATTCCAGGCGAACGGAAGATGGATCGGTCGAATCCCACACGAATGGTTCCGCAGACTCACGTCTGCGGGGCTCACTGTTTGGGCACGTGTGACTTGAGCGGTCGTCGTTTGACCACACGCGCGTTGCCCCTTCGCGGTTGGAAACAGCTGCTGTGCGAACTTCGCGCTGTTGCGCGGACGTCACGGCTGTGTCGCATGATCCACGCCTGCGGGCGATCAGTCTTCGCCGCCGCCGTCACCGCCGCCGTCGTCTTCGACGGGGATGTAGTGGCTGTCGATCAACTTCCAGACGGTTTGGAAGATCGATGCGTCCGCGGTCGGGTTTGGAAGCACCGGCAGTGAACGGTAGATGGCGCCGCTGTAGTCGGACTGCCAGTCGACGGAGCAATCCACCTTCAGGCGGTTTGTGCCGCGCACATGGCTGAAGTCTTGGCGCGTTCGGAGTCCGTCGACCACCAGCACGGTGTCGGAGCGCCGCGTGTGGAGGAACAGTTGGCCGGTTACGGGATCAAGGTTGCCTCGGTAGTGGTAGTTGCCGAAGACCTTCTCACCAAACCCGAATGGGGTTCGCACCATCAACTGATTCTCATAGCGCTTGAACGTATGGTCGCCGCGATGGCATGGGCAGTAGAGCACGCGCGGATCGCTCAGGTATCCGCCGCCGATTCCAATCAGAAGCCGCCCGAGGCCGTCTGGTTCGCGCCCGTTCCAGTTTGTGAGCGCCATTGCTTCGCTGAACTGCGGCGAGAATGAGTTCTCCGCTGTGTAGGCGAGGTGCGGAATTCGCTCTCGGTGGTCGTCGCCGTAGTCGATGAGTGCGCAACCAACTTGGCGAAGGTTGCTGGCGCACTGGACTCGTTCGCCTGCCTCGCGCACCTTCGAGAGTGCCGGCATCAGGATCGAAGTGAGGATGGCGACGACGGAGATCACCACCACGAGTTCGAGGACGGTGAACGCGCGGCGGGAATGGCTGGGGGCTGAAGAACAGCGCGAAGACCGACAGCGAACGCCGCTCGTCGCAACGAGCTGGCGGAGCGGCTTCGGAAGGGCACGGATGCGGGGCATCATCGCGTGTTCCTCACAACTTCCGCCCGCGAACCAATCGGAATCCCCGCGTGGGGAGCCGAGGTCGGGGGGCTCTCTCGCCGCCCAAGGTTGTCGCGCCCACGGCACTCCACGAAACCGGAAGGTGTCGTGTCAAGCCGTGTGGAGGGCGGGTACGTCTGCGCCGTCTGCGCGGTCTGGGGCTGTCACAAGATATCTCCGACTTGGGCGAGTTGAAGGACTTCCGTGTGGAATTCCTTGCGATCGGGTGTAGATTCCACCCACGGGAGGCGGTCTTGGATCCGCAGGAGCATGCAGATTGGGAACTTATGCAGCGTGTCGCGGCGTCCGATGAGACGGCGATCGACGCGCTGTACGCACGTTTTGGCGTGCTTGTGTTCCAGTCTGCGCGGCAAGTGCTGGGTTCTCGAGCCGAGACCGAAGACGCTGTTCAGGAGATCTTCGTGCGGCTTTGGCGCACGGCGGATCGGTTTGACCCGCATCGCGCCAAGCTGGTGACCTGGGTCATGCTGATCACCAGACGCCACTTGATTGACCGGCTGCGTCGGCAATCGAGCCGACCAGATCGGCTCCAACTCGATGAAGCTCGGTTTGAGGGGCCAACCTCTGGCCGGAACGGCGGGGGTGCCCCGAAAGGGACCGGGACTGTCGAGGGTGACGAGAGCCGGGAGCGGTTGCTCCGGCAGATGGCCCGGCTTCCCGAACTGCAGCGCACGGTTATCGAGCGTGCGTACCTCCAGGGGTACAGCCTGCGCGACATCGCGGAGCAGTTGGATGCGCCGATAGGAACGATTAAGAGCGCGTTGAGCCGTGGATTGACGAAACTGCGAGAGCTTGAGGGGATCGAGCGCGAGCAGTCGCGCGGCGCCGACGGGGGTGGCGCGTGAGTGGCGCTGAGGGCTTGATTTCACGGCGCGAAGCGAGGGTCTGTCGTATTCGGCACTCTTGCACGCAACCGCGTTTGACGCACGTGCGTAGAGCCGACGTGTGCCGCGTTCCGGGGGTGAACCCGAAAGACGGGTTCGCGCGGACACGAGTTGCTTCCGTCATCGCCCTCGACCTTCCCTTCGCATTTTGCTCGCGCCACGCGTCGCAATGCGCCGGGGTGGAGAGGGCGCCGGGAGCGCGCGGCGGTCGGGTGCAGTTCAGTGCGTGCGGGGTACGCGCGGAAACCTGCGACCGGAACGCGTGCGTGGGAGTCAGGAGACCCCTGCGGGTCGTGTGTAGTTCGGGAATTGTTCAGGCTGTCTCTGTTGGCGGCACAGTTCGCGGGTTTCAAGAAGTCGAGGGAAGCGAACGTGCGAGCAAGCGAGCCCGTGTGAAGGAACCGTGTGAAGGAACCGTGTGAAGGAACCGTGTGGATGTGCGTGAACGGGGTACTGCATGACTGACGGGAGTCGAAACAAAGACCAAGACCGCGATCGCGACCACGATGGCTCTGTGCGTGGCGATTCCGTGCGCGGTGATTCTCAGCACCCAGCGCGTACCGCACGGGGTTCCGCGCCCCAAGCCGAGCCTAATTCTGAGCGGATCGACCGCGACGAGCTGCTTGCGCTCGCTGAACTTGAAATGTGCGGTATGACCGACGCTGTGGAGTCGGCGCGGCTTGAGCGGCTCTTCTCGGGCGCAGTGCCGTCGCTCCAAAGCGACGTGCTCGCGCTGCAGGCTCGCCTTGCGATTGATCCGGTGCTTCGATCCGGGGAGTTGCCGCCGGAATCTCTCCGTCTTCGAACCCTTGCCCGCGTTGCGCAGGCGATTGATGAAGAGGGTGGAGCAGCTGCGCCTATCGCCACGATTGGTCGGAAGGGGACGGCCGGAGTGTCCGCAGGACTTGCGGGCGCCGGAGTCGGGTCACCCTCGCGCGATGTGCTCACGCCTGAGGGGCTGCGCTCGGTGATCGACAGCATCGCCCGCGAGCGAGAGCGGCTCCACGCGTTCCGCCAGCCATATTGGCGCGCGGCTGCGTTCTTCCTGTTGGCGGCACTGTGCGTGTCGATCTATTTCAACTCGCGGTACGTCGCGGTGTCAGAGAAGCTTGCGACTTTTGCGAGTGGCGAAGTCATCGACTCTGAGTTGCGTGCTCTCGCGACCGGAATGGTTGGCTTCGACTTCGGTCGTGCACAGCAACTCAACCTTGTCTCGCTTTCGCCGTCTCCATCGGGTCACGTTCAAATCTTCACCGATGCCTCCAGCGGACGGATTGCCGTCATCGGACTGGGTTTCGCGGCCGACGAGACACTCGAGATTGTGATTCGCAATCCGGAGGGCGGCGACCCGTTCACCCATCGCTTCCGTGTGAGCGCGATGGGCTTCGGCAAGGTCTACGACGTTGGCTCCACGATGGCGCGCGCCGCGATTGTCGAGATTCGCAACGGCGATGGCGTGACGTTGTTCCGGGCGTGACGTTGCTGGCGTCACGTTGAATTCGTCACATCGAGTTCGTCACATCGAGTTCGTCACGCTGTGCTCGTCACGCCGTATTCGTCACGTCGTGCTCGTCGGGGTGTCCGTCACGGTGTGCCCGTGACGAGCCCCCGTCGGTCGCTTCGCAGCTCGCACCGAACTCTACGCTTCGCTCTTTCGGAGCCACTCAGCCTCGAGCTCTTCCTGCTCACCGCCCAGTTCATCTCGGCGTGAGAGAAGTTTCTTTGTGCGAGTAGCGTCGCTTGCAATCTTCGGGTCGGAGAAAGACTGGTCGATCTCGCGAAGTTCGCGACCGATTTCAGCAATGCGCTGCTCGATCTTCTCAATCGGGAGATTGCTGAAACGCGACTTCTTTTTCAGCTGCGAACTTGGTTTCGGGGTTGCGTTTGGCGTTGCGCGCGCGGCCGCGTGCGGCGCGGGTGCTGTGGCAGGCGCTGGCTTCTGCTGCGGTTTCGTTGCCGACTTTCGCGCACGCTCAGCGGCTTCTGCCTTCTCTGCTTTCACCTTCGCCTCCCACTCGCGGTAGGTGCCGTCGAAGACGCGCGAATTGCCTTCGCCATCGAGGATGACGAGCTTGTCGCAGACATCGTCGAGAAGCGCGCGATCGTGCGAGATCAGAAGCAGCACGCCGCCGTGTCCACCTTTGCCGCCGATACGCGACTTGTCGATGTCGCCGAACTTGTCGAGTGCCTCTTCAAGGCGTTCGGCGCTGGGGATGTCGAGGTGGTTCGTCGGCTCGTCGAGGATGAGGAGGTTCTTCGCGCTTGCGATCAGCGACGCGAGCACGAGTCTTCCGCGCTCACCGCCGGAAAGGTCGCCGAGCGCCTTGTCCTGCTCCTCGCCCGTGAAGAGGAACGCGCCCGCGAGGTTGCGCGCCTCCTGCTCGCTCGCGCGCGGGGCACCCTCGATCGAGCGGATCGTGTTCTGCAGGAATTCCCACGCCAGCTGCTGCTTGTCGAGGTGGTCCTGCGTCTGGCGGAACCAGCCGATCGAGAGGCGCGGCGATCGCTTGATCTCGCCGGAATCCGTCTCGAGGTCGCCAAGCAGCGTGCGGACGAGCGTGGTCTTGCCAGCGCCGTTCGGGCCGATGATGCCGATGCGGTCGCCCGGGCGCGCGGAGAGCGTGAGGTTCTTGAAGCAGACGCGGTCGCCGAAGGACTTCGAGATGTTCTCCGCGACGAACGCGAAGTCGCCCATCTGCGGC
Source organism: Phycisphaerales bacterium (assembly GCA_044352505.1). Lineage (GTDB taxonomy): Bacteria > Planctomycetota > Phycisphaerae > Phycisphaerales > SM1A02 > QWPT01. The sequence continues at coordinate 1,022 of JBILDS010000066.1, read as the reverse complement.
GGATCGGGGAGGTCGAGGTTCATCACGCCCATCTCGGCGTGCTTCTCGACGAGCGAGTCCTGCTTGAAGCGCTCGAGGCGCGTCTCGCGGCCGCGCGCCTGCTTCGCGCGCTGGCCGGCCTTGTAGCGGTCGATGAACGCCTGCTCCTGGCGGATCTTGTCCTGCTGCTTCTCGTGCTGGCGCTCGACGGTGAGCATCCGCTCCACGCGCAGCGCGCGGAACGCCGCGTAGTTGCCGGGGTACTCGCGCAGCACGCCGCGGTCGATCTCGATGATGCGCGTGACGACGCGGTCGAGGAGCCAGCGGTCGTGCGAGATGAGGACGACCGAGCCCTTGAACTCGTCGGCAAGGAAGTCCTCGAGCCAGCGGCGACCCTCAATGTCGAGGTGGTTGGTCGGCTCGTCGAGGAGCAGGAGATCGGGGCTCGAGAGGAGGAGCCGAGCGAGGCCGAGGCGCGCCTTCTGGCCGCCCGAGAGGCCCTTGATCGGAAGATCGAAGTCCTCGTCTGTGAAGCCGAGGCCGTGGAGCGCAGCGTCGATCTTGTGGTCGATGGCGTATCCGCCCGCGGCGTCGATCGCCTCCTCGATTGCGACCTGTCGGTTCATGAGCTTCTCGAGTTCGTCCGGCTCCGCGGTCGCCATGCGCTCGTAGACGCCATCAAGCTCGGTCTTGAGCAGCTCGATCGATGCGAACGCCTCGGCGGCCGCGCCACGCAGCGTCTTGTCCTGCGGCAGACGCGGATCTTGCTCGAGATAGCCGATGCGCACGGTGCGCGCGATCTGGACCTCGCCGTCGTCCGGCTTCAGGAGCCCTGCGATCAGCTTGAACAGCGTGCTCTTGCCGCAGCCGTTCCGGCCGACGAGGCCGATGCGCTCACCTTCGTGGATCGAACCGCTCACGCCGTCGAGAAGGAGGCGGGTGCCGTGGCCGAAGCGGAGGTTGGCGAGCGTGACAAGCGACATGCGCGGGGCGATGAAGACAACGATGAAGACAACGACGAAAAAAACGACGGAACAACGGTC
>JBILDS010000065.1:0-13118 GCA_044352505.1 Phycisphaerales bacterium | reverse complement strand
TCCTCTGCTTCACGAACACGGGCCGCGTCTTCCGCATCAAGGTGTGGCAGATCCCCGAGATGGCGCGCACCGCGAAGGGCCGCGCGATCGTGAACCTGCTCGAGCTGCGCGAGGGCGAGAAGATCCGCACCTTCCTGCCGATCGAGGACTTCGAGAAGAAGGAGGACTACCTCGTCTTCGCGACCTCGAAGGGCCGCGTGAAGCGCACGAGCCTGAAGGACTACCGCAATGTCAACCGCGGCGGCATCATCGCCGTCGCGCTGAACGACGGCGACAACCTCGTCGGCGTGATCTCGACCTCGGGCACCGACCATGTCCTCCTCGCGACGCGCGAAGGCATGGCGATCCGTTTCGAGGAAGACGACGCGCGTGTGATGGGCCGCGACGCAGCGGGCGTGAAGGGCATCGAGCTCGCCGACACCGACGAGGTCGTCGGCATCGTGCGCTGCGACGATGTGCGCGCGCTGCTCACCGTGACGACGAAGGGGTATGGCAAGCGAACGGCTTTCTCCGAGTACCTCGTCCAGAGCGAGGACGGCTCGACGCGCGCCCAGTCGCGCGGCGGCAAGGGTCGCATTGACATCCAGACCACCGACAAGAACGGTCTCGTCGTTGCCGTGCTCCCGATCGCGCCCGAGGATTCGGTCGTCGTCGTGAGCGAGGGCGGCATGCTCGTGCGCGTGCCCGCCGACTCGATCCGCGAGGTCGGCCGCAACACGCAGGGCGTGCGCGTCGTGCGTCTCAAGGACGGCGACGCGGTGGTCGGCGTGGCGAGCGCGCCGATGGAGGAGAGCGACAGCACCGAGGCAGTTCCGCCGCCCGAAGCCTCACCGGAGTCGGAACTGCGATCGAACTGAGTCGACGTCAGCTCAACACCGATGCGCGCGCAGCAGCACCCGCCGCGCGCCGCTTGAAGGTTCCTAACCATGTTCAAGGTTCGACGCATCCCGCACGATCCGCGCATTGAGCTTGCGCCGCTCATCGACGTGATGCTGTTTCTGCTGAGTTTTTTCATCTACAGCGTCATGGTGATGGAACGCGTCGATCTCATTCCGATGTCGCTGCGCACGTACCAGTCGGGCACAGCAGCCAAGCCGGTGCCGGCTGCGACGATCTCCGTCGATCTCGACGGATCGCTGTACCTCGATCGCGTTCCGATTGGCCTCGACGCGCTTGTCCCCAAACTCGAGGCCGCGCGCGAAGCGGCGCCGGATCTTGTTGTCTACCTCGCCCTTGCCGACGGTGCGTCGCCGGTGGACCGCTCCGCGATCTTGCTTGACGTGTGGGATCGGCTCCAGCCTTCGCAGTTCAACGTGAGCATTGTGGGTCGGCAGCGACGCGGCCCTGCCACGCGCGATGTTGAGCGGCCAACACCAACATTGCCCGCCACCGGCCCTACTGTTCCCGCACCTCTGTCGCCCCAGCCGACCGCGCCAGCAGAACCCTCGCAAGCAGAACCTACGCCAGTTGAACCCACGCCAGTCCGCGCGCCGTAAGCCAGTCCGCCCCCATCGCGCCCGCCACAACAATACACGTGCCGGAATCGCTCCCGCAAATCATGCAGAGGATCCGAGACAACCTCCCGCTCCTCGCCGCATTCGTGCTGTCATTGTCACTGCATGTTGTGCTGGTTCTTCCGGCAATGGGTGTACTCGGCGGGAACTGGGGCGGCCTCGACCTCGCCGATCCCACGGAAGTCGTGGCGCGCGCGTCCGACGAACCCGGCGACGACGCGGAGGCCGACACGCGAACCGCCAAGCGCCGTGAAGCTGCGCAGCGCTCGGCTGAGAGCGCGCGTCGCACGCTGCAGCATCGCAGCGAGCTCGATCGACTCAAGCCGGAGGAACTGCGCGAGCGCGAGGAGTTGGTGCGGCTCGGGATTGATGACAGCAACGCCGTCACCATGAATTGGATCGGCTACGACGAGTACGAACGGCATCTGGCGGAACTTGCCGAAGTCGAGCAGGCAGCGTTCCGACTTCAGGCGTCGAGCGGTTCGCAAGGTTCAGCCTCGCCCCTCCTTCCGCCTGCCCCACCCTCGCCCGAAGTCGGTGCCGCAGCGCAGACGAATCCCGTCTCGCCGACGCCCCCTGCCTCAGTCGAGCCGCAACCACCGAGCGCCGCACTTCCCGCTGCACCCCAGCCGACGACGATCGCCGTGGCGACGCCGCCGACCCCCGAAGCCACTCGGGCCGGGTCCGAGGCCGAGTTCGCGCGTCCGCTTCCACCGCCCGAAGCGTCTGAGCAGATCTCGCCTCCGTTGCTTCCAGAGGCTCCGACTGAGCCCGGCGATGATCCACCGGAAGAGCCGCTTGCCACGCCAACGCCGGAGACAGCCCCGAGCCCGGCGGAAGCCGTCGACAACACCCGACCCGCCCCGCCGGTCGAGAGTCCGACGCGAACAGACCCAACCGCGGATCCGCGGACGGATGACACGAAGGCGCCGCCGTCTCAACTCGACCCAACGAAGATCTCGGATCCTGCCCCGAGCGGCCGCGCAACTGACGCAGAGCCGCGCACCGCCGCCGATCGCAACGCGAATGAAGTGCAACCGCCGATTGACGGCGTTGAGACGCATGACGATTCGAGCACGGCTCCCGACAACGCGAACGCAAGTCGCAACACGGCGTCTGCAACCGATCCGAACGTTGTCGCCACAGATGCATCGGAGCAAGTTGCGCCGGCACAGGATGCGCAGGCCAATCAACCGCGCGACGGTGCGACTGGCCAAGCGCAGCCGTCTCCCGCAGGCAGCGTCGGGGACGCCCAATCGAAGGTGGGCGAACTCTCCGACCGCGAAAGCGATCCAACCTCGACGATTGATGTCCCGGCCACAGCTTGGCGCACGGGTCGACCGCTGGCCGCGAAAGGCATCGTGCTTCGGCCCGTCCGTCCACAGTTCTTCACGCTCACGCGAATCTCCGGAATCTCGCACAACCCCATCGGTGAGATCGTGCTTGGTCGCGACGGCGTGCCGCAAGCCGCGCGCATTGTGCGCTCCAGCGGAAACCCAGGCGTCGACGAGGCCATTCGAAGCGCGCTCTTCAAGTGGCGCGCCAGCGGCGCACCGCTTGAAAGGCTCAAGCCCGGACAGACCGTGGCGATTCGTCTGAAGTTGGTGATGCTGGACGATTAGTGGTCTGACGCACCCGCGGGCGATTGCGAGTTTGGCAGCGTCGACTCCGACACGAACGGTTCCGCAGACTCACGTCTGCAGGCACTCGTTCCTGAAGCCGTTGCTCCAGCCGCTCAGGCTTCGCGTACGAGGCGCTTGCGCCACTCCGGCGCGCGGTGGTGATCCGTCAGGTCGTACTGAAGCGGCGTCACCGTAATCATGCGCTCGTAGAGAGCCTCGACGTCGGTGCCTTCGCGGGTGTGTAAAAACTCCATTCCATTTCCGCTCGGCCAGTAGTACGTCTGTCCGCCCGGCGCAACGCGCTTCTCGTAGCCATCGATGCCCGCTGCCGTGTTCATGGAGACAACCCGCATGGGCGGAATCGGCGCATCGCCAGAGTTCGTACGGGGAATGTTGATGTTGATCACCGAGTGCGCGTCGATGGTGTGTTCGAGCACGCGGTCGATCGCATGGCGCGCGATCTCCGCGGCGCGTTTCCAATGCGGAACGCCGCCCCCGAGATGCAGACTTACCGCGATCGCCGGAACGCCGAGGAACGCACTCTCGACCGCAGCCGCAACCGTGCCTGAGTAAATCACGTTGATACCAACGTTCGCGCCGGAGTTCATCCCCGAGATCACCACATCCGGGCGGCTTCCGTCGCCAAAGAGATCTGGCCAAATGCGGCGCAGGCCGAGTTTCACGCAGTCCGCCGGGCGTCCGTCGACTGCGTAGCCGCGCATATGCGCGTTCGGCGCGACTTCCTCGACCATGAGAGGCTTGTGGAACGTGATGCCGTGACTGGTCGCGCTCTGGACGTCGCTTGGCGCGATCGTCACCACATCGCCGAGCGTCCGGATCGCAGCATGGAGCGCCTCAATACCAGGCGCGTGGATACCGTCATCGTTTGTCAGAAGAATCTTCATGGGCCGCGCAGTGTACGGCGCACGCCTGAACACGGGAGACTCGCGGGCAAGCACGCCGTACCATGCGCGCGGTGTCGCTTGCGGCAATCATCCTCCTCGCGCTCTCCGCGCTGCTTGTGTGCGTCGCCGTTGTGGTGATTGTCCGCATCTTGCTTGCGGATACGAAGATCCCACGCGTGCGCGACGGCGACACGCTGCCGCCAGCACCCGGGCTCCTCTCGATTGTGATTCCGGCGCACAACGAAGCGCGCGTGATCGAAGAGAGCGTGCGCTGCCTCCGTCGCCAGACCCGGCGCAACTTCGAGGCGATCTACGTTCTTGACCGCTGCACAGACCGCACCCGCGAGTTACTCGAGGGTGCCGCCGAAGGCGATCCGCGCATTCGCGTGATTGAGAATCATGACTGCCCACCCGATTGGGCCGGAAAGTGCAACGCCTGTCGCGTGGGCGCGTCGCACGCTTCGGGTGAGTGGCTGCTCTTCACCGACGCAGACTGCCGTCTTGGTGCCGACATGCTCGACGCCATGCTTGCGATTGCCGCCAATCGGCAGACCGATCTCCTCTCCGCGCTCGGGCGGCTCACGTATCGGCACGGCTTCGAGCGCATGCTGCAGCCAGTCGCCGCTGCGGTGCTCTTCCGCATCTTCCCAATCGACAAAGCGAACCGAGAAGAGCGACGCTGGCCCTTCGCGAACGGCCAGTTCCTTCTCTTCCGCAAGGCGTCGTACGACGCGTGCGGCGGACACGAACTTGTGAAGGATGCGCTCCTAGAGGATCTCGCCTTCGCGTGGCGTATGCACGCGCAGGGCGCGAGGCTCGGCGTGGTCGATGCATCGCGGCGCATGGAAGTTGCGATGTACGACTCCGCGCGCGCCATGCGGTCGGGCTGGACGCGAATCTACATCGAAAGTTGCGGCCGCATTCCGCGACGCCTTGCGTTTGCGGCGTTGGAACTTCTGTTTCTCTCGCTCATCCTTCCTCTGTGCGCACTCGCAGCGTTGGTACTCGGCGTGGTCGGCGCGTTCAGCGGATCGCACGGAAGCGTCTTGTTGGCGTCTGCTGGCGCAGTCGGATTGGCAGCCGGTTTCGCGGCGGTCGCGCTGATCCACCAGCGCCAGCGTGCGCCGCTCGTTGGCGCAATTGCGCACCCTGCAGCGGCTGTGATCGTGGCGTGGTGGCTTGTCGACGGGGCGCGGATGCTGGTGCGCCGCGTTCCCGTACGTTGGGGCGGCAAGGCGTACGTGCTCGAGCCGAGGTAGTACCTGCATCAGCGTCGGGAGACGTACTTCAGCGTAGGCAGCACGTGCGGCCAAACGGCTACACTCTCCGACCTCGATGTACGCACCGCTGCTCGCAAACCGATATCTGACGTCGCGCATCATTCCGCTGATTGCGGCGGCCTCGGTGGCGCTCTGCGTGGCGCTTGTCATCATCGTTGTCAGCGTGATGTCGGGCTTCCTCTCCATGGTGCGCGACTCCGGCAAGACGCTCATCGGCGACGTCGTCGTCAACTATCCGGTTGTCGGCATCCCCTACTACAACGAACTCATCGCAGAGATCGAAGCGCTGCCCGAAGCTGAGGCAGCGAGCCCGATCGTGGAGACGCTCGGACTTCTCCGCATGCCCTACGGCATGGCGGAGACCGCACAGGTGGTTGGACCCGACGGGCAGCAGCGCGGCGCGGAGCAGCGTGTGCGCGGACGCATTGAGTTTGTCCAGGTGTGGGGCATCGATCCCGAGTCGCTCGATCGGGTTGCCAGCTACTACGACAAGCTTTTCTGGACGACGCCCTCATCGCAAACGCTGGATCGCCTTGCGGAAGACGATCCGCGCCGCGAGAAGTTCTACCAGCGCGATGAGGAAGGTCGCACGCTGCGCGCATCTGGCCGCGACGGCATCGTCCTGGGGATCGAGATCTCTCCCTACAACCAACGCCTCGCCGACGGAAGCTACCGCACCAGGCCAGCGAACATGCCAGAGATTGGTCAAGATCCGGAATTCTTCATGCCGGGGCGTCCGGTCACGCTCACACTCGTTCCGATCTCTTCAAACGCAACGCTCGGCGAAGATCAGAATCGAGAACTCGAGATCGTCAACGAGTTCCAAAGCGGCGTGTATGCAATCGATTCCCAACGCGTGCTCGTTCCGTTGGCTGTTGCGCAGGAGATGCTCAAACTCAACGAGGCACCGTTCGCCGACCCGCGCCAACGCGACGAAACCGGACGACCGAAGATCGTGGGAACCTATCCCGCGCGCGCCACCACCATTGTGGTTCGCGCGGCAGAGGGCGTGAGCGCACTCGAGCTCCGCGCTGCGGTCACGCGAGCGTACGAGACGTTTGAAAGGCGCATGCGTGCCGATCCCACTCGACTTCTCTTGCCTCCCGAAGTTGATCGCGCGAGCATCGACACATGGGAAGAACGGCTCGCCGATCTCATCGGCCCGGTCGAGAAGGAGCGCGAACTCATGCGCACCCTGTTCTCGATCATCTACATCGTGTGTGCCGCGCTGATTCTTGCGATCTTCTGGGGGATCGTGCAAGAGAAGACGCGCGACATCGGAATCCTCCGCGCCGTTGGCGCATCGCGCACCGGCATTCTGTGGATCTTCCTGCGCTACGGCCTTCTGATTGGCGTGGTCGGTTCGATGCTCGGTGTTGGGCTTGCGTGGATCATCGTGGGTCGTCTGAACGACATCCACGAAGTCCTCGGCACTCCTGCATCGACACCCGTCAAGATCATTGCGTGGATCGTTACAGCGATTGCGCTTGCTGCCACGGTGCGCGGCGCGGTGCGGGCATCGGCGCTCCAAACCGTGTGTTGGGCATTCGTGACCCTCGCATCCGCAGCGCTGGCGCTCCTTCTTCTTGATTATCCCGGCTACAAGATCTGGGATCCAGCCGTCTACTACTTCACGCGAATCCCGAGCGAAGTCGACTGGAACGCTGCGCAGCGCACCGTCATCGGCGGCATTCTCTTTAGCGTGATCGGCGCAGCAGTTCCGGCCGCGCGCGCCGCCGACACAGACCCTGTGCAGAGCTTGAGGTACGAATGAGCGCGCTTCTCGAAGCAACCAACGTGCGGAAGACGTACCTCATGGGGCGCGCGACTGTGCCCGTGCTGCGCGACGCATCGCTTGCCGTCTCTGAGGGAGAATGGGTCTCGATTGTCGGAAGTTCAGGCAGCGGAAAGAGCACACTTCTCCACTTGCTTGGCGGCCTTGATCGTGCCGACGCAGACTCGGGCCCGATTCGGTTCGGCGGCGAAGAATTGCGTTCATTCGGACCGGGTCGAGAGAACCGCTATCGCAACCAAGACGTCGGCTTCGTGTTCCAGTTCTACCACCTCTTGCCCGAGTTGACGGTGCTTGAGAACGCGATGCTTCCTTCGCTCGTTGGGCTTTCGCGGCTTGCGTGGCTCACCGGAAAGCGCGGCGAGATCCGCGACCGCGCCGCGTCGATCCTTGCAACCTGCGGGCTTTCGCATCGTCTGCGCCACACACCCGCAGAGCTTTCAGGTGGCGAACGGCAACGCGTGGCGATCGCACGTGCGCTGATGAATTCGCCCAAGATTCTGCTGGCCGATGAGCCAACCGGCAACCTTGACGTGAAGACCGGCCAAGGCATCCTCGATCTTCTCGCGGAGCGTCAAGCGTCTGGACTCACGATGGTGATGGTGACGCACGACAGAGATGTTGCGGCGCGCGCGCACCGGCAAGTGCGCATGGTTGATGGCCGCGTGGAGTAGCGCGATCGACAGAAGCGCATGCACACAGCGGCAACTCAATCGTTCGTTGCGAACCACCGCGCTGCGGCGGCGCACGCGCTCTCGAGGGTGATGCCCATCGTTCGAGCGAAGCGCGTGTCAAGCGTCGGCGTCACGCCTCCAACCGACGCAGCACCCCAGCCGCCGTCGCCCTTCGCGAAGCGCAACAGTCGCTCAGATTCGTTGTCCCAGAGCCAACGCACGAAGACGTAGCTCCACTCGCGCGTCTCCGTCGCTCGATCGATCCACGCTGGGTCGCCGTACGCAGCCCGAACCGTGGGGAGAATCGGCCGACCTGCGCGGATCATGGGCACCGCCTGTCGTCGAAGGCGCGCATCGAGCCCTGCTTCGGGCACTGCAACGTCTGCAAGGACGAGCGGCAACGCCTCGTTCACGAATGCCGGAGGGCGAACCGGAGACGCTGTGTAGTGCAAGAGTGCGCGCGCGACACCGGTTGCGGCCGCCGCGCGCAACTGACTGCGGTCGGCGCCCGGTGCCACCAGCACGATTGCGCCGTGGAAGGGTGTCCCGCCAACGACCTCGGGGTACACCGTCACAGACTCTGTGTGTCGCGCAGCATCACCACCAAACGCAGCCGCCACAATCTGGCGCCATCGATCACGATTCGCAACCTGCACCACAACAATCCGCGCCTGGAGCTGCGGCGCCGCGCCCACCAACGCGAAGCGTTCCCCCCACGCGCGCAGCCGCGTCGCCAGCCACGCCGCATCCGCAGCATGGACGTCGCTCGACGACTCCGCGAGCAGCGCGAGTTGCTCGGTCTCATGAAGCGTTGCGCTTCCCCCAGCGCGCGCGAGAAGTGCGCGCGCCGCCTCGACCACAGCTGCGGAATTCGCTTGGAACGTGGCGAGGTCGACCTCGGCCCAGCGCGTTGAGGGAAACAGGCCGAGTTCAGGCGTGGTTCGCGCAACGTCAGTCGCGCGCGCCGCCTCGATCTCTGCCTTTCGCGCCGATCGCAGGGCATCGGCCTCCGCGCGCGCGCGCGCAACACCCGCGTCGTCGACCCCCTGCCCGCGCGCCCAGGCCACGCCCGGGCTCGACAGCCGCGACGCATCCGGGTGGGCAAGCAACACCGCAAGTGCGTCCTCGGCAGCATCGGCATCCTTTGCCGATACCACACTCTTCACCACGCGAAGTGCCGATGCGGGCTCGAGTTGCTCCCAACGGAATGACCCGCACGACCCCTCCAAACCCACCCCAGACCACGCGGAAATCGCGCAGGTGCGCGTTGCGCCATCCACAAGTCTGAGCGAAAGCGAGACTTCAGTCGCGACTTCGCGTCTCGGAACATCTCCGGACCCAACCGCAAAGTCGGTCAAAACGGCAGTGAGTGACAGCACAAGGCAGACGTGGACACCCGGTTGGAGCTGCATGACTTTCCAGAATACCCGCGACTGCGCGTATCTCGGCACGGCAACGCGCCGAAAACAGGAACGGGTTAGGCACAAGGCTTGCCCTGTTGCGCCGATCAGCGAACCGCATCTCATGCGGTGCGCATGAAGAGCGTACGATCACGACCGTCGGAGCTTCGGATGGCTCCAACGGATCCGTCGGGAGGAGCCGCCCTTACGCGGCGGTCTCTGTCGGAACACCAGCAGGAAGGAGTTCCCCATGTTCGAGCGATTGACTGACCGGGCCCGCAAGGTAATGGCACTCGCCAATCAAGAGGCGCAGCGCCTGAACCATGAGTACATCGGGACGGAGCACATCCTCCTCGGCCTCGTGAAAGAGGGTTCCGGCGTCGGCGCGAACGTGCTGAAGAACCTCGACATCGACCTACGCAAGGTTCGCCTCGAGGTCGAAAAGCTCGTGAAGAGCGGTCCCGAGATGGTGACGATGGGGAAGCTTCCGCAGACCCCGCGCGCCAAAAAGGTGATCGAGTACGCGATCGAGGAAGCGCGCAACCTGAACCACAACTACGTGGGCACTGAGCACCTCTTGCTCGGTCTCCTCCGCGAGCACGACGGCGTGGCCGCGCAGGTGCTCATGAACCTCGGCCTCAAACTCGAGGAAGTTCGCGAGGAGGTTCTCAACCTTCTCGGCGCTGGCGTCGAGACCGAAGAGGCGCCCCAACCGAGCGAGCCACAGGAGCCACCGATGGGCGGCCCGCCCTCCGGTGGCGACGGCCCGCGCAGCCGCTCGGCCGCGAAGAGCAAGACCCCCGCGCTCGATAGCTTCGGCCGCGACCTCACCGAACTCGCCCGCAACGGCGAACTTGACCCGGTCATCGGCCGCACCAACGAGATCGAGCGGTTGGTGCAGATCCTCTGCCGCCGCACCAAGAACAACCCCGTCCTCCTCGGCGAGGCGGGCGTCGGCAAGACGGCGATCGTCGAGGGCCTCGCCCAGCGCATCGTCGACCAGGAGGTTCCCGACATCCTGTTCGATCGTCGCCTCGTCGTCCTTGACCTCGCGGCCATGGTCGCGGGCACCAAGTACCGCGGCCAGTTCGAGGAGCGCATCAAAGCGGTCATGAACGAGGTTCGCCGCGCGAAGAACATCATCCTCTTCATCGACGAGCTCCACACCCTCGTCGGCGCAGGCGGCGCAGAAGGCGCGATCGATGCGTCGAACGTGCTCAAGCCCGCGCTCGCCCGCGGCGAGATCCAGTGCATCGGCGCGACCACCTTCGACGAGTACCGCAAGTACATCGAGAAGGATGCAGCGCTCGAGCGCCGCTTCCAGTCGATCTCGGTCGAACCCCCGAACGCGGAGCAGACCTTCGAGATCTTGAAGGGCATCCGCCCCAAGTACGAGGCGCACCACCGCGTGAAGATCACCGACGTTGCGCTCCGCGCAGCGATCGAGTTCTCTGGTCGCTACATCCCCGGCCGCGTGCAGCCCGACAAGTCGATCGACGTGATCGACGAGGCCGGCGCCCGCCTGCGCCTGCGTTCGATGGCGAAGCCGCCGAACCTTGCAGAGATCGAGGAAAAGATCGAGCGCCTCGCGATCGAGAAGGACGAAGCGGTCAAGAACGCAGACTACGAGCGCGCCGCGCAGATCCGCGACCAGATGGACAAGCACCGCCGCGAGCGGGAGCGTCTGCAGGTCGAGTGGAAGGAGCGGATGAGCGAGACTGTCGGCACCGTCGACGAGGAAGTGGTTGCAGAGGTCGTCAGCAAGATGACCGGCGTGCCGCTCACCCGCCTCGAGAAGGCGGAAAGCGAGCGCCTGCTCCAACTCGAGGCAGAGCTCCACAAGACCGTCGTCAGCCAGGACGACGCGGTCAAGGCCGTTGCCCGCTCGATCCGCAAGGCGCGTTCGGGCCTCAAGGATCCGAAGCGTCCGATGGGCTCGTTCATCTTCGTCGGCCCCTCGGGCGTCGGCAAGACGCTCCTCGCGAAGGCGCTGGCCGAGTTCATGTTCGGCGACCCCGATGCGCTCATCTACCTCGACATGTCTGAGTACATGGAGAAGCACAACGTGAGCCGTCTCGTTGGTGCGCCTCCCGGCTACGTCGGCTACGAAGAGGGTGGCCAGCTCACCGAGCGCATCCGTCGTCGTCCGTACGCGGTCGTCCTCCTCGACGAAGTTGAGAAGGCGCACCCGGACGTGTTCAACATGCTGCTTCAGATCATGGAGGAAGGACGTCTCACCGACAGCTTCGGCCGCCATATCGACTTCAAGAACATCATCCTCATCATGACCTCGAACCTCGGCGCCGACATCATCAAGGGTGGCTCGTCGTTCGGCTTCGGCAAGCGGTCTGAGGTGCAGGACTATGAGAAGATGCGCAAGGCGCTGATGGGCGAGGTCGAGAAGTTCTTCCGGCCAGAGTTCATCAATCGTCTTGACGACGTCGTCGTGTTCCGTCCGCTGATGAAGGATGACCTCGTCACCATCATCGAGTACGAGTTGTCGAAGGTCCGCAAGCGCCTGACCGAGAAGGGCATGAAGATGGAGCTCGATGCGGCGGCGAAGGACTTCCTCATCGACAAGGGCTACAACCCCGACTTCGGTGCGCGTCCGCTTCGCCGTGCGCTCGGCCAGTACATCGAGGATCCGCTGGCGGAGAACCTCCTCATGGGTGAGTTCAAGTCGGGCGACGAGATCCATGTGACGCGCGTCGAGGGCCAGGATCACCTGACCTTCAAGGCAACGCGCACGGGCGGCGACGGTGGCGGCGGCGACGACGGCGGGCACGGCCCGACGGAACCGAGCCCGACCCCGACCGCCGGCGCGGGCAAGTCCTAAGCGACGGGCCAGACTTTCGAAATGCAACAGCGGGCCGCGCATGAAGCGCGGCCCGCTTTGTTGTTGGAAGGGAGGGCGAGCGTCGGCGGCCACGACGGTCGAACCGAGTTCGCCCCCTCCGCGCACACGCCGCTAGTTGCAGGAGACTGCGCCCCAGTTCGAGAGAACACGGGTGAGATCCTCAGCGTCGACGACGCCGCTGCCGTCGACGTCGGCGGCGCCGCTCGCCGACCCCCACGCGCTGAGGACGGCGGCGAGGTCGGCGGAGTCGACGACGAGGTTGCCATCGACGTCGTAGCCGGGCGACCTGTAGCGGTAGGTGACGAGGATGCTGCTCGCCGAATTGATGGGCTGGTACAACGCGTTCATGGGGGTCGACGGCGAAGTGATCTGAGTGAAGTCGAATCGCGCAACGAGCGACACGTTCACCGACCCCTGGCCGACCCACGCGGCGAGCGATGCCGGCGAGACAACCCCATGGCCGGTGCCGCTCGTGCTCGACGGCACCATCGCGACCGAGACGCTGCAATTGTTCTGCAGGGTGAAGGCGAGGTCGGGCGGCGTCTGCAGGATCGGCGGGGTGGCCGTCGCCGACACGCCCGGTCCGCTCGCGGTCGCGGACGGCCGAAGATCGGCGTAGACGCCCGTGATGCCGGTGCAGACCTGCGCGGCCGCCGCGAACCCCGCTGCGGCCGCCGTCGAGACGGTGATCTCGACGCCCGTCAGCTGGGCGTTCCCGCAGAGCGGAAAGCGCGGGATCGGGGCGTTCCCATAGTTCACGACGAGAGCCGGCGCTCCGGGAGGCGACGCGAACACGCCGCTCGTAAAGCTCGCTGGGGAGGTGGACACGGAGTACGTCGCGACGCCCTCGCCGGCGTGGGCGCTGAGGGTGGTTGCCGACCACGGAACGAGTGCGCAGAACGAAACGAGGAGGCGGGTGATGCGATGCTTCATGGCGTGAGACTCCATAGGCAAGTGGACAAGGCTCCCGTGCAACGCGCGCGGGACCAAGCGAAAGAGATGCGTCGGCGAGCGCACGACGAATGGTCGAGCACTCAGACTTCATAGTTTCGCCCGCCCGATCGCCAGTCGCAA
>JBILDS010000064.1:0-13138 GCA_044352505.1 Phycisphaerales bacterium | reverse complement strand
CCTCAAGGAATCGCGCCTTCTTCCCCGTCGACTCAACGAGCGTCCACGCAATGTCGGGGCGCGCAATCGCAAGCGGAATTCCCGGAAGGCCGCCGCCCGAACCGACGTCGATGCCAGCCCGCGCATCTTCAATCGACGCAAGCGGCGCAAGGAGTGTCAGGCTGTCGACGATGTGGCGCGACCAAGCGCTCTCCGCGTCGATGCGCGTGAGATTGAATCGCTCGTTCGTGGCAAACAACATGCCGAGATAGCGCGCCAACAGTTCTTCTTCGCTCGAAGAAAGCTCAACGCCCATCTCCAAGAGTGTGCTCCGCGACGCCGCATCACAGTTGATCGCCGCAGGCTCCGGATTGAACGTGAGCCACTGAACGAGTTCAGCTTCGCGCGCTGCCGTTTCGAGATTGCCCTTTGGAATTCCGCGCCTCGCATCGTGTTGTCGCTCTTCACGCATCAAATGGATCCTTCTCTCCGCCTCTCGGCGGCCGAATACCAAGCCCAACGAGTAACCCTGTCATCACCCAAGTCATCACAAGGCTACTTCCGCCGTAACTCACGAAGGGCAGCGTCACGCCCGTGATCGGAAGAAGGCCAATTGTCATTCCAATGTTCACAACCATTTGCGAGAAAATCAGTGCACCAATCCCAACCGCCACCAACTTTGAGAACCCATCACGCGCACTGATCGCCACCGCCATTGCAGCAAGCAGATACAGCGCGTATCCAAGGAGTGTGGCGATCGCTCCGGAGAATCCGAATCGACACGCGACGACGGCGAAGATCATGTCGTTGTGTTCCTCGGGCAGTTTGTTGTGCACGATGAGTGCGCGCGCGTGCGCGACGTCGTTTCCGGCGATCCCTCCGGCTCCGACGAGACGCATGGCGCGCCAGCCTTGAAATCCGATGTCGCGCTCGAAACGAGTATCGCCGCGAATCTGCGCGGCGATCGCATCGATGCGCGCACGTTGATACGGCTTCAACAGTGCAAAGTATCCAATGGGTGCGGCGGAGACTGCAATCAGCACCACAACAAGGAGATGGCGCCATCGCGCGCCTGCTGCGGCCAAGATTGCGAAGAGCGTGGGCGCAAACAGCAGTGCAGATCCAAGATCTGGCTCAAGAACAATCAGCGCCACAAGTGCCAACAGAACTGCGGCGGGTACAAGAAGCGCTCGGATTGTCCGCGGGCTTCCCCGAATGGCGAGCCACTGCGACACGCTGATGATGAAGGCAATCTTGGCAAGTTCTGACGGCTGAAAGTCTGCAACGCCCAAGTCGATCCACGCGCGCGCTCCATTTCGCGGGGTCACCAACCACTTGGGAACAAATGGAAGCAGCACAAAAACAAGAAGCGCAACTGCAATCGCAAGTACAAACCAAGATGCCATCTGCAGCGCGCGCGCTGGCACCAATGCCACAAGCGCGGCGCACGCAAGGCCCACACAAAGGAAGATCGCCTGCCGTGATGCAAGCGCTGGCTCGGTGGTTGCGATTGACACAATGCCGAGCACTGAGAGTGCCACCGCTGCAAGCACCGCCAGCCACACAGGACTCGACAATCGCACCTGCGCCCGCGTCGATGCTTCGGTTCCTGCGTAGAGCCGACCTGGCGTCATTGGGCGACCGGTCATGGCGGGCTATCCCCACCAAGGCGGCGCTGCGCGTCGGCGCCGAGATAGCCCTCTGCAGCGATCGCAGAGAGTACGGCGGCAGCCATCGGTGCTGCAACGCGCCCTCCAGACCCGCCATTCTCAAGGAGAACCGCGATTGCAATCGTGGGTTCAGAGCCGGTTGCGCCCGCGAGTCCAACGAACCACGCGTGGTCTGTGCGCACGCGGGTCTCAGCGCGACCATCTTTATCTCCGTCGAGGGCCAGAAGCGGCGCTGTTGCGGTTCCTGTCTTCCCCCACAGCGCGAGCGCGTCGGTTGGGAACAGCGGCTCGCGAACACCGCCGTCTAAGGTGATGTGGTGCCCGGTTCCAAAGTTCTCCGACACAGAGGCTCGAAGGCCGTCGAGCGCGGCTCGCACCGCATCCGGCGGAAGACCAAGATCGACTCGAGTGGGCGCAACGTCGGTGCGCACGATGCGTGGCTCAATCGCCACGCCCCCGCGTGCGAGGGTTGCAAACGCCTGCGCAGCATGGAGCGGGGTCCACGCGAGTGGACCTTGGCCAATTCCGAGGAGGACAGGCGAAACGCGATCGCCGCGCTCGCGCAGACGAGCGAGATCGACCGCACTTGGCGCAAACCCAGCAGCATCACCGCCCATCGGTGCTTGAACGGGAGCAGCTCCCTCTGAGGCACGCTCGTCTTTCGGCTGCGCCCATCCGAGCCCGGCTCCGGTTGGAGTGCCGATACCAAATCGACCAAGCCACGCGACGAGTCGCTCAGGTCCAAGCCGCTGCGCGAGTGCGTAAAAGTAGATGTTGCAGCTTCGCGCCAACGCCTCACGCGCGTCGAGCGGCCCGTGGGTTGCATCGCGACCCTCGGCGGGCCGATAGATCCAACATCGCGTCGAATCTTTCCGATCCGGAAAGAAGTGGCCGTTGCACACGATCTGCTCGCGCGGCGTCACCAATCCTTCGGCTGCTGCCGCGCAGAAGACAAGCGGCTTCACAATCGACCCAGGCGGGTAGACCCCCTCGGTTGGACGGAACACGCCGGGATTCTCGCGCAATCGGCGCGATTCGCTCATCAGTGCGCCTTCTGCGACTGACGGCACACTGACCGCTGCAAGCACCTCTCCCGAGCGAATGTCGAGCACGACAACAGCGCCATCGAGTTCGTAGCCAAGCGGAAGCGGCCCACCGCGGGGCTCTCCCTCCGCATCGACCCCGCGCTGGTACTGCTCAATACGTGCAAGGCGCACGGCCGGATCAAACAGCGCGTGGATCCGCGACTGCAATCGAATGTCGATCGTGAGTTCGACGTCGGAACCATTGGCGGGCTCCACCCGCGACTCAGAGCCATCTTCGAGCGATTGCGTGAGCATGCCGCGTCGGCCGCGTAAGCGCGACTCCGCCACCCGCTCAACGCCGCTTGCACCAATCACGTCGCGATCACTGCGATAGCCACCGAGGTCGAGGATTTCGCCAGTTGCGGGATCGGCAAGCGGTCGGCGGGCAAGCTCCTCCGCGAAGACCTGTGATCGCGTTCGTCCAATGATGTGATCGGCGACGCCATCGACAACAACCGGAACACGGCGTGTACTCCGGATCGGACTCGGAAGACGCGACCGATCCACATCAAGCGTGATTTGACTCCACGGCATGACCCGTCGGGTCGACGGCTCAACGGTCACAGCACCGGGAAACTCCTCTGCGAGGCGCTGGAAGTAGAAGGCAACTTCATCGGGAACGTCTGCGAGGATCACGTGCGATGTTTGCTGCGCGACAACACGTTCGCGGTCAATCTCGGAAAGGCGCGCTTGGTCGCCGAACAAGCGAAGTTCTCGCTCGGCAAGCGCGCTGCGTCGCGACGTCACCTCGCGAGCGGCGCGACTCAGAATGTCATCGAAACGACGATCGAGTTCCGATCGATCAACCCCGCCCGCCTCCGCGAGTCTTGCACAGATATCGTCGAACAACGCGTCGTAGCGTGGTTGCCGCGCAAGAATTGCATTCGCACGCTCTGTGGTCGAAAGCTCGCGCCAGCGCTCGCGTCCGAGTTCGGCTGTGACTTCACGTCGCGCCATGTCGGTCGACCAGCGGCCAGCGATTGCGTCGTAGGCGAGGAGAACGTCCCAGCTTGCGCGATCAGCTGCAAGCACCACGCCGTTGCGATCGAGGATGCGCCCGCGCGATGCCGGAAGCAGGCGCTTCCGCACAAGATGCCGCTCAACGTTCTCGGCGTGTGCAGTGTGCTCAACAACCGACAGCCGGAAAACCTGCAGCGCCAGCGTCATCAAGACGCAAAGCGCGACCACCGCGAGCGCACCCACGCGGCGATCGAACCGTGGAAGCGCCCGAGGTGCGCTCCCCGGATTCTTGTGAGGAAACCGAGCCATAGAGAGAGGGTACGCGAGGTTGCGATGGTGCGGAGGACGCGGTTCTTTGGTCTTCAGGGATCCGTCAGACCACTAGCGCAGTTTCACCGACGCAAGGGCCAACGCGCCAAGGATGGCGGTCACAATCCAGAACCGAACCACCACTTGACTCTCGCTCCACCCGCCAAGATGGAAGTGGTGATGAATGGGGGCACAGCGGAAAATCCGCTTTCCCCCGGTCCACTTGAAGAACGCGACCTGCAGTGCGCTGCTTCCAAGTTCGATGTAGAAGATTCCCGCGATCAGCGGCAGCAGAAGCTCCTGCCGAATCGCCACGGCGACGAACGCGAGCAAGCCTCCGAGGGCGAGCGATCCCGTGTCGCCCATGAAGACGCGCGCGGGGTTGCAGTTGAACCACAGGAAACCCAAGCACGCGCCGCCCATCGCTCCGGTCAACACCATGAGTTCTTTCGCGCCCGGAACGTGCGGAACCAGGAGATATTGCGACGCAGTCTGGTTGCTGGCAACCCAGCAGAGCACCATCAGGACGAAGCTCACGATGGCCATGGTGCCTGCTGCGAGGCCGTCCATGCCGTCAGCGATGTTGACGGCGTTTGAGGTTCCCGCGATCGCGATGCCGCCAATCACGGTGTACGCAATTGCGCCAAGCACGATCACATTGGGATTCATCAGAGCTCCGCCGATACTTGAGATCGACGCAGGCTCATACGTCCGCTGGAACGGAAGATTCAGTGACACCGCTGCCGGGTTCGCGGGGTCGACCGCCTGATAGAGGAAGAAGGCGACGAGCCCACCGCAGCCAAGTTGGAAGAGCAGTTTCTCGCGCGGGAAGAGCCCGTCGCGGCCGGCTCCTGGCCTCCGCACGATGTTGAGTTTCAGCCAGTCGTCAAACGCCCCAACAGTTGCGAGCCAGATGAGGACAACAATCGCCAAATGCACGTAGCGTGAGTAGACGAAATCCGCGAACAGAAGGAGCGAAACCAAGATCGAGAACGCAATCAGCAGCCCGCCCATCGTCGGGGTGTCCTTCTTCGGCTGGTTGATCAGGTCAAGATCCGGGCGCCCGAAGGTGGCGATGTCGCCAACCTTTCGCTTGCGCAGCCACTCGATGGTGCGCGGGCCAAGCAGAATGACGATCAGGAAGGACACCAACCCGGCGGCGAGGGCGCGGAACTCGAGTTGGGTGAAAACTTGAATGACGCGGTAGAGCCCTACCGAGTCGAGCCAGTCTTGGAATCGCGTCGTCAGGATGTAGAACATGCGCGGAGTGTCAGTATCGGGAAACCCCGCCGCGCAACTTCAAAGTCAGTGCCCCTGATCTGTGGCTGCGAAGGCCGCGCGAAGAGGGTCAAGGAACCGCTCCATTCGCGCGCCGCGGCTACCTTTGAGGAGAACCGCGCCATTAGAAGGAATCAGGCGCGCGGCGTCCGCTGCGAAACTCTCGGAGAAACCCTCCGCTGCGAGTACGTCGCCAGCGAATCCAGCCGCTCGCGCCGCATCAACAAGCGCCGCAGCAAACGGGCCAACCGCCACAAGCGCGTCACCCGGGTGAAGGCGCGCGGCCGCGGCCTGGCCGACTTCCTCATGCAGTGCGCGCGCCTCTGTGCCGAGTTCTCGCATTTCGCCGAGAATCGCCGTGCGGCGCGTCGCCCCAACCGCGAGCTCGGCAAACGCCGTGAGCGACGCGATCATTGCGTCTGGGTTGGCGTTGTAGGCGTCGTTGAACACCACCCGCCCAGCGACCTCAAGTCGCTCAAGGCGCATGTCCGCCGCCGCGACCTTCGCAAGACCGGCGCGAATCGCCTCATCGGGTACCCGCATCTCCGTGGCAGCCGCGATGGCCGCAAGTGCATTCAGCGCGTTGTGCTCGCCGGCCATTGCAATCGTGTAGCGCTGGTTTCCGCCGGGCCCATGATCGGGCTGCTCCTGCGCGAACGCGCGCGGAACCGACACTTCGAGCTCTTGTCGCCCTTCAAGCGCACGTCCGTCGGCTCCAACCGCAGGCCGTCGACCGACCAATCGGTAGTGACAATGCGCGCCCACGCCAAACCGCACGATCCGCTCGGGCGCGCTGTCCTCCGCAACGAGCGCTTCGACGGCTTCGAGAAGCGGCGGATTGTCACCATTCACAACTGCCACACCTTGCGCAGACACTCCACAAAGAAGCGACGCCTTCTCAGTGGCGATTGCTGCAACAGACCCAAGCCCCTCAAGATGCGCCCGCCCTGCGAGGGTCACAATGCCAACTTCCGGTTCAACAAGTTCTGCAAGCGGCAAGATCTCCCCGGGGTGATTCATCCCAACTTCGGCAACAAGGAACCGCGCATCGTCGGGAGTTGAAAGCAACGTGAGCGGCACGCCGATGTCGTTGTTGAAACTCTTGGGACTCGCATGGGTGACGCCCGCCTCAGAGAGAATCCCCTCAAGAAGGCGCCGCGTTGTGGTCTTCCCGGCGCTGCCGGTCACAGCCACAACGCGAAGCCGAAGAATGCTCTTGCGCCAGGCATGCGCCATCGCGCCAAGCGCCGCACGGGTCGAAGCAACGCGCAGGATGCCAAACTCAGGCGGCAGCAGCGCCATCTGGGCCTCATCGGGAACCCGTTCGACGATTGCGAACGCGGCACCGCCCGCTGCAGCGAGCGGCACGAAATCGTGGCCATCGAATCGCTCGCCGCGCAGCGCCACGAAGCACGCGCCCCGCATGTCGTCGCGCGTGTCAGTCGAGAGCGATGTCGCCTCACGAACAGGTCGGCGCACAACCTCAGCACGGGTTGCAAGCACAACGGTCTGAATCGACGGACAATGGACGCGGAATTCGTGGGCCATGTGTGTCAGTGGTTCCCGCGCGGGATTTTGCCCGCGCCTACTCAACCCGCGCGCGCAGCCGCAACGCTGCCTCTGCTTCGCGTCGGTCGTCAAAGCTCTTCTTCTCAGTACCAATGATCTGGTAGTCCTCGTGACCCTTCCCTGCAATCAGAATGATGTCGCCCGCGCGCGCAGTCGACACAACCTGCGCAATCGCCTTCGCGCGATCAACCTCAATCGACACGCGCGCGCGATCGGCCTCGGGAACGCCCTCAAGAATCTCCCGAATAATCTGCTGTGGATCTTCCGTGCGCGGATTGTCGCTCGTCACGATGATCTCATCGGCCCCTTCGCAAGCCACCTTCGCCATGCGTGGGCGCTTCGTCCGATCGCGATCACCGCCGCATCCAAACACCACACGCAGTCGCCCACCCGTCGGAACCGTTGGACGAAGCGCCGTGAGCACATTCGCAAGCGCATCATCGGAGTGCGCGTAGTCAACAAGCACACTAAAGCCAGCGCCACCAACCGCAACCGGTTGCAACCGACCGGGCGGCGCCGCACAGGTTGAAAGCGCCTGCGCAAGACGCGACGCATCAACGCCACGCGACCATGCGGCGGCGGCAGCTTGAAGCGCGTTCATGGCATTGTGACGCCCGACCAACGGCAGACGCATCTCGATCAATCCCCAAGGCCCGCGGAAAGAAACATCCATCGCGTCGAGTCCCATTCGATGGACGGTGCCAACGCAATCGGCTGAAGCGTCCACAAGGCTCACACGCAAGACGCGCGCACCGGCGCCGCGCGCCGCATCAACCATCACACCGTGCCACGGATCATCGACATTGATGACCGCAACACCAGTCGGATCAAGCATGGAAAACAGCCGCGCCTTCGCCGCTGCGTAGTTCTCCATCGTTCCGTGATAGTCGAGGTGATCGCCAGTGAGATTTGTGAAGATTGCAGTTCGGAAGAGAAGCGCCGCAACGCGCCGTTGGTCAAGCGCATGACTTGAAACCTCCATTGCGGCTGCGCGACAACCGTTGTCCATCATGCGCGCGAAGA
Source organism: Phycisphaerales bacterium (assembly GCA_044352505.1). Classification (GTDB taxonomy): domain Bacteria; phylum Planctomycetota; class Phycisphaerae; order Phycisphaerales; family SM1A02; genus QWPT01. Next base: position 5,265 of record JBILDS010000064.1, on the reverse strand, counting down.
GTTCCGAGAGTTCAAGAGCCGGCGGCGTGGTCAGCATCGATGGAGTACGCCGAACGCCATCGTCAATCTCGACCGTCCCGATGAGCCCAGTGCGAATCCCCGCAGAAGACAGGAGTTGCTGCACGAGATACGCGATCGTGGTCTTTCCGTTTGTACCCGTCACGCCAATCAAATCAAGGGTGCGCGAGGGCGAACCAAAGAAACGCTCCGCAATCTCCGCCGCCGCGCGCGCAGGGTCGACCGCTTCAACCCAAGCGACATGCGCAGGTAGATCACTCGGCTCTGCACTGCCCTTTGGCACCACAACAGCCACAGCGCCGCGCGCAATCGCATCTGCGATGTACGCGCGGCCATCCGACTTCGTCCCGACGCGCGCGAAGAAGCACGCACCTTCCCGCACCGAACGCGAGTCCTCCGACAGGCTCCAAATGACGGGATCGCGCGCGCCTGAAACCGACGCGTCGATCCCTGCAATCAAAGTCGATAGCTTCATGACTGAGACCTCTCCTCTCCGAGCGCACCCTCAAGCGGCAACGGATCGGCCACGCGACCACGTGCAAACTCCAACAATCTCGGCATCACAATGCGCGTCAACGCGATCTTTCCACATGCCGCAATTGGAATCGCAAGCAGCATGCCGTACACGCCCGCAACCGACCCGCCTGCCAAGATCGCGACGACGATGGTGACCGGATCGAGGTTGGTCGCCTTCCCAGCAATCACCGGCGTAAGCAGATAACCCTCGATGGTTTGCACCACAACGAACACGGCCGTTGGCCAGAGAAGAATGCCCCACAAAGCCATGCGTGCATCGGGCGGAAGACCAAACTGATCCACGGCGAGTAACCCGACGGCGACCGGCAGGCCGATGCCACCCAGATACGGAACGATCGAGAGCGCGCCCGTGAGAACTCCAAGCGCGATGCCATAGGGAACACCGCACACCTGCCAGCCAACAGCGAACATCACACCCATCAAGATGCAGATCACAATGCGTCCACGCACGAAACCTGCAACCGCGCGATCCATCTCGGATGCAAGTTGAAGCACAGTGCCCTTGCGCTCATCGGGAATCAACCCGGCGAAGAACCCGGTGATGGCAGGCCAGTGAACGCTGAAGTAGTAGAAATAGAACGGAATAAGAAACGCCAACAGGCTCAACTGGAGTACGCCGAGCATGAAGGCGTATACCTGACGCGACCCTGCACCGAGCAGTGAAAGCACGGGACTCCCGATGCCAGACTCGCGCACCGTTGGAGCGATCGATCGCAAGACGCCTTCGGCCCGCACATCGGGTTCACTCGTCGCAGCGCCCGCGCCCGCAGAAGCCGCGACAACACCGCCCTCCGAAGTCTCGCGCACTGCGACCTCGGACTTGGACTCGCCATCGCCGGACGCCTCGGGTTCCTCACCCGCCGTGCCAGCTGACTGCGCATCGGCGGGCGTCTTCTCCTCTTCTGTTGCAGACGCCGTGCGCGTTTCGTTCGGGTAAATCACGCGATCGATCCACGAACGCGCGTCTTCGCGATACTGCTCAGGAACCACCTCCACCATGCGCGTGATGGCGCCGTCGTAGCGATGCGAGCGCAAGTTCTGTGCGAACGAGAGCGTCTGACCCACGGCCAACGGAACCACAATCGCCACAGCAACCGAAAGCGCAAGCCCGAGGGCGCCCAAGATCGCAACAACCGCAAGCGGTCGCCCGAGATTTCGCCATCGCGCGAGCCGTACAACCACCGGCTCGACGAGATACGCAAGCGCGAGCGCAATCAACAGCGGCACCGTCACGGTCTGCATCGCGTAACCCGCGTACACCGTCAGCACCACAATCCCAATCACCAAGACGTCTCGAACCGGCTGCAGGTGCCACAGGTGCGCCGTGCGCAAGTCGAGCGGCGCACCGGAACGACTCGTTCGCGAGGATGTTTGCGCCGATGCGTCGCTGGACGGCGTCGACTCCGCTGGCTGGGTGGGTTTGCCGTCCATAGTGCTCCTGTTGCTTTCGGTGTCGCGTGCTGAGAGCCACAGCAAGCACACGAAGGCGATGAAAGATGCCGAAAGGTACCGTCTTCGCGCCGCGTTCGCAGCACTGCACGCGACGCCCAAACGCCGCGGCGACGCTATCCTCTCCGCGCGCGGATTCCTGCGCGAGGCAAACGGAGTGCGGAGTCCGCGGACCACGTTCGCCACAGCGCCGAGCTCATGTGCGCATTCGTCTCTCTCCATGTCCACTCCGCCAACCCCACCGCCGCATCCCGACGACCTCCCCGAGCCCGAGCTCGAGGAGCCGGACTGGCACGCGATCATTGAACGCGCCGGACCCTATCCGATTGAGGCATTCAACTTTGTGCGCGAAGGCCTCGGCCACACGGTCGAGCGTGCGCAGGCGCTCGGCCAATCCGGCCAACCCCAACTGGGTGCAGCAAACGGGCGCGGCGGCGCCATGTCCAACCCCGAGAACCGCCACGTGACTGGCCAACAGCTCTGCCTCGGCCTTCGCGATTTCGCAATCATGCGATACGGGATGCTCGCCCCGGCGGTCCTCCGCCACTGGCGTATCACCCGAACGGAAGATTTCGGTCGCATCGTCTACGCCATGATCGACGGATCTGTCATGTCGAAGACGCCCCAGGACTCCGAGGATGATTTTGCTGGGGTGTACGAGTTCGATGAAGCGTTCAGCGACGCCCAACTTTCGCAGCGAATCGGAAGCCGGTAAACACGTGTGGAATCATGAGTTTCGTGACCTCATGATTTTTGTGACCTCATGAGTTTTGTGACCTTATGGGTTTGATCAGTCGGGCGCGCGCGTGCCGAGGCGGTGCCGCGCACAGATTTCAGAGACGCCCCACACAACGAGCGGGTTTTTCCGTATGCTCCAGCCTCGGGTTCACTCGACCCCTTCGGATTTCCGAAGCCTTCCTCGACATCGTTTGCGTCGCGCGACGCGATCCTCAAGCCTTTCGGCACTCTGTCCAATTTCAAGTAGGTTCACCATGCGTCTTGCACTTCCACTCCTCGGCGTCGGCTTCATCGCGCTCGGCGGATGCGTTCCGCAGAGCCAGTACGACGATCTCATGAACGCCTACCGCAGCAAGGAGCAGCAGCTCCTCCAGTTGCAGAACGAGTTCGACACCTCGCGAAGCAACGAGGAATCACTGCGTCGTCAGCTCGCTGAAGCCGCAGCTGATCTGGCGCGCGCGCGCGAACTCGTTGGTGGCGACAAGGGCGCGCTTGACGCGCTGCAGAAGCGCTACGAAGACTTGCTCGCGCAGGTGAACGCGCTCAGCCCGCTTCCGGAGAGCGTGAATTCGCGCCTTCGTGATCTTGCCGACGCAAACCCCGACGTGTTCGAGTATGACGAGAAGCGCGGCATGCTGCGCTTCAAGAGCGACGTGACGTTCGACCTCGGAAGCGCCAAGCTCACCTCGAAGGCGGCTTCGGTGCTGTCGAAGGTTGCAAGCATCCTCAACACGAGCGACGCGCGCGATCTTGAGGTGCGCGTGGTCGGCCACACCGACAACGTGCCGATTCGCCGCAGCTCAACGGCCGCGCAACATCCAACCAACGTGCATCTCTCAGCACACCGCTCGATCTCGGTGCGCGACGCGCTCGTGACCGACGGCATCGATTCCAATCGCTTCATGGTGGCTGGATACGGCGAGTTCCGCCCCATCGCGCAGAACGGTGCACGCGGCAGCGAGATGAATCGTCGCGTCGAGCTCTACCTCGTGCCGATGCCCGCGGTCGAAGCGGTGTCCGCTCGGACGCAGACCATCGCGCCGTCGCCGGCGAAGGCTGCAACCACCACCGAGGAAGACAATCTGAAGTGACTCCGCGCACTGCGCGAGCCTTACGCCAACGACATGCGGAGGAGCCACTCGGCTCCTCCGCGTTCGTTTTGTCGTGCGAGGTTTCGGAGCTGTGCGTCACGACATGCGAAAGCACCTCTGACGTCCGAGAATACATTTGCCAACCGTTCAATCTGCCCTTTTGCCGCCGAACGGGCACAGTCGACTTCGGCCTCCTTCGGTCGAGGTTTACACTCAACTCCCTCCGCACTCGCGGGGTCGTTTCCGCTCAAGCCTCAGAACGGTCAATCGTCCTGCACTCGAGACACTTCGAGCGGCGGTTCGAAGCGCCCAACTGATGCTCAACTTTCAAGATCAGGAGCAAGTTTCCGATGCGTCGACTGGCCATTTCGGGCGCCCTCTGTCTTCCGTCCCTCATTGCAGCAGTTGCGCTGGCCGATGCCCCGCTGCGCATCAATGAAGTCCGTCTCGAGCAGCCGGGCAAGGACACTGAAGAGTACATCGAGATCGCTGGAGCACCGGGCGAATCGCTCGCCGGGCTCTTTGTGGTCGTGATTGGCGATGACGACTTCGCCCTGCCCGGGCAGCAGAATGGCGTCATCGAAGAGGTCGTCCCGCTCAGCGGCGCCATTCCCACCAGCGGCTTCTTTGTGGTCGCAGAGTCGAAGTTCTCAATCGGCTTCGCCAATCTGGTCACCGACCTCAATCTTGAGGGAGCCGACAACGTCACCTTCCTCTTGGTGCGAGGCTTCAACGGTTTCGAGGGCCAGAAGCTCGACACCAACGACGACGGCACACTCGACATCACGCCATGGACTGAGATCGTGTCGAGCATCGCTGTGCTCGAAACGTCGTCGCCCAACGGTGTGGCCTCTGACTATTTCTACTCGACCGCCACCGTCGGCCCTGAAGGCAGTTTTGCTCCCGCCGCGGCATGGCGCTGCGCGAGCACCGAGCAGTGGATCATCGGAACGCTCGACCCCTACGCAGGCGTGGATTCGCCGGGCGCAGCCAACCAGTTGTGCGCGCCGCAGGGTGTGATCATCAACGAGATTCGTATCGACCAGGTTGGAACTGACAACGACGAGTACTTCGAACTGAAGGGTTCGCCGGGCGAGTCGCTCGCCGACTACACCTACATCGTCATCGGCGACGGCACGACCGCGCAGGCGTCCGGTGTGATCGAAGCGATCGTTCCTCTTTCGAGTTACTCGATTGGTGCGGACGGATTGATTTCGTTCGCTGAAGCGACGTTCACCGGTGGGGCGGGAACCGCCGATGTGATCCTTGGGGTAACGGGCGGCAACCCTCTTAACTTCGAGAATTTGGACAACGTCACCCACATGCTGGTCAAGGGTTTCACCGGAACTCTAGCCCAGGATCTCGACACGAACAACGACGGCATCTTTGACTTGACCCCCTGGACCGAGATCGCCGATTCCGTGGCGCTTGT
>JBILDS010000264.1:0-3853 GCA_044352505.1 Phycisphaerales bacterium | reverse complement strand
GTCGCTGCGGCGGCGATCCGCGCGATATCGGCGGGCCGTGCGACGCCACTGCACGCCGCTTACGCGCAACCGGACAGACGGGTCTCGATCGACGCTGTTGGAAGACGACCGTCTCGCATGAGGTTGTGGACCGTGATGTCCTCGGTCGGTCGCACGCGCCACTTCGCGTCCATCGTCGCGTTCAGCGCCTCGACGATCTGGTGGAAGCTCCAGCCTGGGTTCCCGTCGAGGTGATAGAGCCCAGTCGCCCTGCCTTCGAGAAGATCTGCGAGGACCAGCGCCGTGTCTTCGAGGAACGAACAGGCCTGGTACCACCGCGTGCTTGCGTCGATAGAGCCCTGCGCTGCATGCTGACGCGCAAGGTGATCGACCATCTGATTGCCGCCCGTGCGCAACGCGATCTGCCAACCGAGCCGCACGATGACGGCGCCAGCGCACGCGGCGCGCACCCGCTTCTCGCACTCGAGCTTGTAGCGGCCGTAGTCGTCCGTCGGCTCTGGCACCGCGTCGGGGTCGAAGGGGCCGACCTGATGCGCGCCAAAGACCGACACGGAACTCGTGTAGAGAAACGGAATCCCGAGTGCCGCGCAGCGTGCGGCCATGCGCTCGGCCCACAGCGGGCTTCCCATGCCGCAATGCACGAGCGCGGTTGCGCGGGAGCTTCGAATGAAGTCATCGACCGCGCGGCTGTCCTCGGGGTCGACGGCGGAGCGATCCCACGCGAGCGTCTCACCGCCGCGCGAGCGCAGCTCCGCCGCAAGGATCGGAGCGACGGTCCCGCGCATTCCGGTGAGCAGCGTTCTGACTTTGGTCACGGCGGGCAATATAGACCGCCACCGCCAAGTCGCCCCATTCGCGCGCAGCGGCTCGAGACATGGCGCACGCCGAATTCTGTCGGCGTCCACACTCCTCGCCCTCTTGGGCCAATGCTCACGGGGCGAGTGTGCGTTGGGAGCGTGTCGCTGCAGCGCCGCCGCGCGCGTTCGGTCACGCCTTCGGCAGGAAACCCATCTCTGCGTGCCGCTGTGCGGTGCCGCCGCGGGGAATCGAGATGGTCTTCCAGCGCTCGGGGCCGACCAGAATCCGCGCGATGAGCGTGATCTGCCCCTGGTGGTACGCCATGTGCGCGACAGCGCGCGCAAGCGCGTGTGCGACGGTGTGCGGCACACCGCGGATCCTCGCGCTCTTCGCGAGGTCTTCGTCCGTCAACGACGCGAGCGTTGCCTCGAGCACAGTCCAGCCCGCGCTCCACGCTGCGACCGCCTGCTTGCGGCCGGCGTCGCCAGGCGCGAAGTCGTCGACGAACTCGCCTTCTCGATCACGCGATGACTTCTCGCCATCTTCCGTTAGGAAGTTCGTGAAGCGCGAGGCGAGGTTTCCGCCCACGTGCTTCATCGTGACCGCGACGGAATTGGTGTCGCCGTCAAGAGACCGACGAATCGCAGCCGCGTCGAGCTGGGCGATCGCTTGCTCGCACTCCCTGCGGATCTCCGCGAGCTTTGCTTCGAAACCCTCGATGATGGTGCGCGAGGCAGGCATAGGCAGAGCGTAGCACTGGGGGCCGCGCAGGCATGCCGTACGATGCGCGGATGTCGCAACGATCTGTCGCTTCGTGCCTCGCGTGGGTCGCGCTCTCATTCGCGATGACGGCAGGCGCGCTGGCCGCAGAGGCGCCTGCGGGCGGCGACTCCGTCAAGGTCTTCATCCTCGCGGGCCAGTCGAACATGGAAGGCCAGGCGGTGGTCGACCTCGTGGGCGAGAACGCGGCGAAGGACTACAACGATGGCCGCGGCACGCTTGCGTGGGTGGCCGCGCGGCCCGAGACGGCTGCGCGCGTGGCGCACCTTCGCAACGCAGATGGTTCGTGGAAGACGCGCGACGATGTGTTCGTGCGCTACCAGCCAGAGGGCTCGGCGCTGAAGGCGGGGCCGCTCGGCATGGGCTTCACGCCGTACGGCGGCGGCAACCACTTCGGACCTGAACTCGAGCTCGGCTTCGTGCTCGGCGATGCGATCGAGGAGCCTGTCCTTCTCATCAAGACGGCATGGGGTGGCAAGAGCCTCTACGCGGACTTCCGCCCGCCGTCGTCGGGTGGCGAGACGGGCCGCTACTACCGGCTGATGCTCGAGGATGTCCGCAACGCGCTGTCGCGCATCGACGAGGAGTTTCCCGCGCTGCGCGGCAAGAAGCCCGAGCTCGCGGGCTTCGTCTGGTACCACGGTTGGAACGACGGCTGCGACCCCGCGAACGCCGTGCCGCAGTACGAGGAGAACCTCGTCAACCTCGTCTGCGATGTGCGCGCCGAGTTCGGCGTGGCGGACCTGCCCGCCGTGATCGGCGAGATCACGGGGCCGTGGGTCGACGCTCCCGACGAGTGGAAGACGCTGCGCGAGGCGCAGCGCAAGGCGGCTGCGCGCGAGGAGCTCAGGTCCGCGGATGGCGCGCTGCGCGTCGTGTTCGTGCCGACGGCAGCGTTCGTGCGCGACCCCGAGGATTCGCCGAATCCGGGGCACGGCCACCACGAGTTCGGCAATGCGGAGACCTACTTCCTCGTCGGTGAAGCGCTCGGGAAGGCGATGCGATCGCTTGTGGTGAAGAGTGCGCCCGCGTTCGTGCCGACGCTGCCGACGCCTGCGCCCGCTGCGCCCGCCGCTCCCCAAGGCGCAGAGATGTCGGGCTACATGCTGGTGCCCGTCGAGCGCGTGCCCGAGGAGTTCAACGCGGGCTTCTCGCTCTACGCCGCCGCGTGGCCGCTCCTCGAGCGATATCCGGGCTCGCGCTTCCAGTCTGGCCTCTTCGGGACCTGGATGTTCGCGCAATTCGCGCGCGGCGCAGACGGGAAGCCCGACCCGGGCGACAAGCCCGGCGACATGTACTCCGACATCGAGGGCGGCCTCGGCTGGTGGCGCGACACGCGCTTCGCGACCACGGCGCCGAAGTTCATCATGGGCGGCGTTGCGCCAGACTTCGCCGCGTGGGCGAACGGCCCTGGCGCCGGCAAGGGCCGCGACTGGGAGAAGCCGCTCGGGAAGTACGCCGTCGCGCAGCTGAGCCCGTGGGTGGTGTGGCCGCCCGACGGCCTCAACCTCGCGCAAGGAACCTGCGGCGAACTGTTCGGCTACGGCTATCTCCCGCTGCCGCTTGTGCCTGCGACGCCTGCGTCGGCGGCGCGGCCGATTCCGAAGGGCGACCAGTGCTGGACGCTCTTCCTCAACACGGAGAACTTCAAGGGCCCGCTCTGCTTCTTCACGCCGAACTTCTGGGCGGAGAACCTCGCGGAGCGGCCTGAGCTTGCTGGGAAGTTGCTCGACACGCGGCCGTCGGACCCGAACAAGGCGTTCCAGATGGAGACGCAGTGGATTCCCGCTGCGATCGCCGCGCCAGTGGCCGATGGCGCGACCTATGCGCGCGTGGCGACGACGACATTCCCATCGGACGCCGATGGGCGCACCGTCGTGCTGCACCGACTGACCTCGTATTCCTCTGCCGCGCTCACCGACGCCGTGCGCGCGTGGTTTGCGGGCGGATCTGCGCCGAGCGGCGCGTTCGACGCGCGCGGCGCGTTTGTGCAGCAGTTCAAGTCGGGCGGCGGCTCGACCTGGAGGCTCTTCGCAGATGGAACCGAGCGCGACGACCGCCCCGACCTCGACTGGAAGAAGTTCGGCACGCCGACGGCGCATGACCCGACCACCTACGGCTACACCTGGAACGCGGAGGTCGTGAAGCGCGTGGACGATGCGCCCGGCGCGCGAGTGCAGTTGCCCGAGTACTACCGGCTCGATGCGCGCGAGGGCAAGCCGTCGCGGTGGACGGCGATCGCCGCCCGCGAGCTTCCGCCGGGGACCGGGCTTGG
>JBILDS010000263.1:0-3874 GCA_044352505.1 Phycisphaerales bacterium | reverse complement strand
GCGCGGATACGTGCTTGCGTTCTGTCTTGCGTATTTGCACCATTATGCAAGTATACTGCACCGTGAAGTCTCCGCGCAATGCCTTCTATTCGCCGTTTTTGCTGTCGACGCGGGTGGGTTTGCGCTTGGGGCTTACCCTCGCGAACGACATCGGATCATCGTGAAACACTGGACGACGAGTTCACACTCGTTCGCCTTGGCGTTCGATGGATGCGTGTTTCGTGCCGCGCGCCGGCATGGGCAAAGCGCGGGCGAAGTGCAAATCACGCTCTCAACTCACGCTCTCGCGGTCTGACGGATCCTCAAACATCGACCCGTCACACAGAATCGGTGTGCTTCGCGTTCGGCGATCGTTCGCCGCCTGCAGGCGGGATCTCGTCAATGTGTTCGTCGGGGTCCTGCTCGCGCAGGGCCGCGCGCGCAAGCATGTGCGAGCTCACGGGGAGCGTGGCGAAGAGGAAGACGAGGATCACGACCAGGCGCACCCACCAGCCCGTGTCGACCTCGGCGGCCATCGCGCCGAGGGTGATGAGGGCGGCCGCAAGCGTGCCCGCCTTCGTGGCGGCGTGCTGGCGCGCAAGCGCGTCTGGAAGCGCGAGGACGCCCCACGCTGCGATCAGGAGCGCGACGGTGCCGAGCGCGAGGAGAACAAGCGAGGCGACGGCGAGGATCGAGTCGTTCATTGGCGCGCCCCCTTCTTCGCGGAACCAGCCGCGGAGTCAGCCTGCTCTCTCGCTCGTGCCTCGTCCTTCCCCTGCTGCCTTCGCAGCGCGGCGCGGTCGATGAGCCGCGCCCAGCCGATCGTGCCGACGAAGCCGAGGAGCGCAAGGCCGATCGCGACATCAAGGTAGACCGTGCGCCCTGTTCCGAGCGCTGCCGCGATCGAAAGCGCGACCGCGGCTGTGAGGAAGAGGTCGAGCGCGAGCACGCGGTCGGCTGAGGTCGGCCCCTTCACGATGCGGACGGTGCCGAGCGCAGCAACGACGAGCGCGCCGATGGTGAGAATGACGACGCCCGCTGCGATCATCGCCCCTCCGTGCCGAAGAGGCGCACAATCGAAGGCTCGAAGTCGGAGCGGATTCCCGCCACCGCCTCCTCGGCGCCCGCGACATCGAGGAGGTGGAGCAGCATTTCGCAGCGCTCCATGTCGATGTCGACGGTGGTCGTTCCAGGGGTCAGCGAGATCAGGCAGCCGAGAAGCGTTGCACCATTCTCCGTCATCGGCGCGAAGCGCATGCGCACGAGCCCCGCCTGCGGGCGACGGCCCGTCACGCCCGTGACCACGATGATGCGGATCGTCTGCAGGCCCGAGATGACGACCGCCTTGAGGAAGATCAGGAGAAGCACGGTCGCGGGAATCGCCTTCGTCATCGGGCGCCTCCGATCTCTGCGGCCGCTGCGAGGCAATAGGCGGCGAGCGTGTCGGGGAAGAGGCCGATCAACACGGTGATGAGCGCAAGCCCGACCACCACGCGGAAGAGGTCGCGCGACATCGCGAGCCTCGCGCCGACGAGGAGCGTCGTCCAGATGGCGAGCGCGATCACCCACATCATGGGCGCGCCCCCTATCGCGCGCCGGCCGCGCGTGCGTCGGCGTCGTCATCCGTCGCGTCGAGGTTCCCCTCGTCCACATCGTCGTCGATCGCGAGAAGCCCGAGTCCGAAGCCCGACACAGCGCCCCACACGCAGAGATAGACGCCAGCGTCGAAGAGCATGACGGTCGAGAGCCAGAGGTCGGTGAAGCCGAGCGGCAGCGTGAACGACTGGTGCGTGAGAAAGCTGTCGCCCGCGAACCACGCAGGGACGCCTGAGACGAGCGATGCGAACACGCCAGCGGCCGCAAGCAGCACGGGGTCGCGGAAAGGCAGCTTGTGCCGCGCGCTCGCCGGCCCGCGCGCGGCGCCCCAGAGGACGGTCGCAGCGACTGCGACGAGCCCGCCGATGAAGCCGCCGCCCGGCTCGTTGTGGCCGCGGAAGAGGATCCACACCGATGCCGCGAGAATCAGCCAGTAGAGCGGCGCCACCACCGTCTCGAGCACCACCACGCGCGCGTTCATCCGTCGCTTCATGACCCGCGCCCCTTTCCGTCGTTGCCGCCGCGCGCAAGGCGCAGCGCAAGCAGGACGGGCGCAGCCGCCAGGAACGAAAGCATCACCACGGTGCTCTCGCCGAGCGTGTCGAGCGCGCGGAAGTCGACGAGGATGACATTCACGACATTGCGGCCGTTCGCATCGGGCACGCTCCGTTCGGAGAAGTAGGCCGAGAGGCTCGGGTCGATCGGGTCCGCGCCCGTCACCAGGAAGACGAGCGTGGCGGCGGATGCGAACGCAAGCGACGCAAGCAGCGCGCCCGGGCGGTTGCGCGGGTCGCGGATGCTCGTCGCGCGGCCGAGGCGCTTCAGCTTCAGGAGGACGGACGCCACGACGATGACGAACACCGTCTCGACCGTGAACTGCGTGAAGGCGACATCGGGCGCTCCGGCGAACAGGAAGAAGAGCGCGCTGCCGAAGCCGACGATTCCCGCGCAGAGGATCATGGCGAGCCGCTGCTCGAAGACGCCCGCAAGAAGCGCGCCGAGCGCGATGAGGAGGCATGCGCCAGTGATTCCCGCGGATGGCGTCGTCCACTCGGGGAGCGACAGCCCGCCACCCGCGAATGCGCCTCCGCCGACGACCCCACCGCCCACCAGGATCGCGCCGGCGAGGAACGCAGCGGCCGCGAGCAGAAGCACCACGGTGTAGTTCGGAAGCAGCCCGTGCTGGAGCCCACGCGTGAGGAACGCAGCGGCGCGGGGAATCCCCTTCAGGATGCGTGTGTAGTGCGCAGCGGAGCCGAGCCAGTCGAGGCGCCCCGCGACGCGGTCGAACGCACGGTGAAGCGGATCCCAGAACGCATAGACCAGCGCGCCGATCAGAAGCGTGGTCGCGAGGGTCCCCACCATCGACACGAGGTCGAACGCAGGCTCGAGCGCGTGGTCGAGCGCGTGGTCGAAGGCACCGTCGATCGCACCTGCGGTTCCAACCGCGCCTCCAGGGCGCATCGCTTCAGCTGCTGCAAGAACAAGCGGCCTCGAGAGCGACGGCACCGCGCCCAGCACCACGCCCACGAGCGCCAGGACAAGCGGCGGCAGCACGAGCGCGAGCGGCGCCTCGTGCGCCTTCGGCAGCTCCTTCATGCCGCGGTGGCTCCAGAAGATGCGCACGGCGGCGACGCCTGCGACGGCGACGGCGATCGCGCCGAAGACGGCGTAGCCGATCTGGACGAGCGGAAGCAGCTCCTCCGCGGCCTTCGCGCTGTGGATCGCATCCTTCGCGACGAATCCGAAGGTGAGCGGAATGCCCGCCATCGAGAGGCCCGCGAGAAGCGCGGCGGTCGCCGTCCACGGCATGGCGCGGCGGAGGTTCCCGAGCCTGTCGATGATGCGCGTGCCCGCCTCGTGGTCGACATTGCCAGCGACGAAGAAGAGCGGCGCCTTGTAGAGGGCGTGCGCGAGAAGAAGCGCGGCGACGGCGGCCGTGGCGCCTGCACCCGGCAGCCCGACGAGGAGAACGAGCGTGCCGAGCGTCGCCACGGTCGACCAGGCGAGGATGCGCTTCAGGTCGCGCTCACGGAGCGCGAGCACCATGGCCCAGCCCGCGGTGAGCGCGCCGACCGCCTGCAGCGTCCACTGCCACCATGGCCACGCGCCGAACGCTGGGTCGAGCCGCGCCACGAGGTAGACGCCGAGCTTCACCATCGTTGCGGAGTGAAGGTACGCCGACACAGGCGTCGGCGCCGCCATCGCGTTCGGAAGCCAGAAGTGAAACGGAACCTGCGCGCTCTTTGTGAACGCGCCGACGAGCACAAGCGCCACCGCAGCCGTGAGAGCGGGCGTC
>JBILDS010000262.1:0-3882 GCA_044352505.1 Phycisphaerales bacterium | reverse complement strand
AGCCGTCTCGTCGCGGCGCTTGGCGCGGCGATGTCCGCCCCGGCCGCCGATGGCACTCCGGCGGGTCCCGTCGCGGCGATCGCCGTTTGCAAGACCGAGGCGCCGCGCATCGCACAGGCCGTCGCGCGTGAGAAGGGCGTCATGATCGGCCGCACCAGCGACCGGCTGCGCAACACGGGGAATGCGGCGCCGGCGTGGGCGGTCGCGCTGCTCGCTGCACGTCCCGAGAGCGCGCGGCTTTCCGCAAACACCGACGGCTCGCTCGGCGTCACCCTGCCGATCACGATCTCGGCGCAGTGCATCGCCTGCCACGGCGCGCGTGATCGACTCGCTCCAGGCGTGGCGGAGGCCCTCGCGAAGCTCTATCCGAACGATCAGGCGACGGGCTACGACGACGGCGACTTGCGCGGATGGTTCTGGGTGGAGGTTCCACCGCAGATGGGCGGCGTGGCGGGCGCGCGGTAGGCACTGTTCCGCGAACGCCGTGTCAATCACGTGCGCGCCGTCTGGCGCCGCACGGGCTTTCGTCCTCTGCGCGGCTTCGACTCGGTCGCGCGCTCCGCGTCTTCGCGCGCAGCGAGCGCCGCAAGAATCTTTCGCCGAAGCGGGCTCGGCATCGAACCGTCGCCGAGCCGCGCGCACGCATCCTGCACGAGATCAAGCTCGCGAAAGACGGCGCGGCAGCGCGCGCAGACTTCTGCCTGCGGCACCGCGAATCCGTGCGCGACGCCGCCGCGATCCATCGCCTCGAGCTTCGCCTTGAGAAGATCGAGGCAGACCTGCTTCTCGAAGATCGGGATCGGCGCCTTCACAAGCGGGCTGCGCGCCGTCATCGCCTTGCGCAGCGCGAGCCGCGCGCGATGGAGGCGCGTCTTCACGGTGTTCTCCGCAAGTCCAAGCGCGGCCGCCGTATCCTCGACCGAAAGCTCGATCACTTCCTTCAAGACGTAGGGGATCCGCAGGTGCTCGGGAAGCCGCGCGATCTCCGCCTGAACGCGCGCGACGGCTTCATTCCGCTGCGATCGATGCGCCGTGTCATCTGGCGCGGCCGCGACTTCCATGACCTTCGTCTCCGACCACGGCATCAGTTGCGAAAGCGCGGGCATGCGGCGGTCGATGCCGCCCTTGCGCCTCGCGCGCGACCTACACGTCCGCACCGCGATCGCGTAGAGCCACGTCGCCGGGTCCGACTCGCCGCGAAAGAGATGCCACTTGCGATACGCCTGCAGGAAAACATCCTGCACGACATCCTCAGCGTCCGCGAGGTTGCCGCAGAGCTTGCGGGCGAGCCCGTGGATGCGCCCGCCCGCGCGCTCGACGAGCGCGGGAATGGCCTCCGACGCGGGCGTGGCGGGGGTGATGACGGTATCAGCAGAAACCGGAGAAATCGCGTGGCGCGCGGAGCGAGACATCGGAAGCAATCCTACAGCGTTGACGTGCTGCAGGCAGGGGATCTGGAAAGAATCGCGTTGCCTTACGACTGCTTCGAACTCGACGCGTGGTTGCGAACGCGTTGTTCCATTTGCGCTTTGGCGACCCGCTGGTTTGCGAGGTCACCGGTCATGATCAGGAGTGGGCTAAAACCGTGCGAAGGGAGATTGATGCCGCGGGTGACGAGCCAGACACGGGTGCGCTGACCGGGACGATCAATGTCGGCGCGCAACTCGCGAACTGCATCGAGCGGGACAATGTGTTCGGCTGCGCGAATTCGCACAATCACGGCAGTCGATCGGAACTCAAGCGTGACCCGCTCAAGAGAAACGTTGGAGGCGCGATCCTGACGGCGACGGAGAAATCCACGAATGTAGAACGCAGCTGCAGCGCCGATGAAACAGAACGCGACGGTCGTGATTCCGCCTCGCCACGCATTGTCTACCGCCCCGCGGAACGCTCCGGGAACGAACAGTCCAAGCATGAGCAGGAGGTGGCCGATGTTGAAGATTCGCTCGCTCGTGCGCGTTTCTGGAGAGACTCCCGGGAGACCGCTTACGACAAGAGATCCGTCGAACCCGCGCGCGCCGCACTCGGGGCAGTCGCGCTCGAGCGGGAGCCCGCGCCGCTGATACCCGCAGTTTGGGCACGGCAACTCGCCATGGGTGAGAGGGGGAATCGGAGGCGATTCGTCCACGTTGGGAGTGTATCGCCCGACGCTTGGCGTACGATGCGTCTCTCGATTCCCGGCTCAGCCTCCACCTCACAGCGACGGCTCTCTTCTTGACCTCCATCCGAATTCCCCTCGAAGCACCTGCGGCCACACGGCCGAGGCAGGTGTTCCTGCGCTATTGCGTGCCGATCGTCGCGGTGCATCTTCTTGCGCTCGCTGTGTTCGTGCCTGCGTTCTTCTCGTGGACGGCCGTCGTTCTGTGCCTCGTTGGCGTGCATGTGTTCGGTCAGACAATCACGATGGGCTATCACCGCCTGCTCACGCACCGCAGCTTCAAGACGCCGCGGTGGTTTGAGCGCGCGCTCGTGGTCGGCGCGCTCTGCTGCCTCGAGGATTCGCCCGCACGCTGGGTTGCGACCCATCGCATGCACCACGCCCACAGCGACGAACAGGAAGACCCGCACTCGCCGATGGTCACCTTCCTGTGGGGGCATGTGTGGTGGCTCTTCGTGCGCAACCACTCGTTGCATCACCCCGCGAACTACGAGCGCTACGCCCGCGATGTGCTTCAGGATCCGTTCTACATGTGGATCGAGAAGCACCCCACGAGCCCGCTGTGGGTGTACGCGGCGCAGATCGTGCTGTACGCAGTCGCGGCGTTCGCCGCAGCGCTCCTCTGGACCGACGCCGCAGGCGCCGCGAACTTCGCGGCGGGCGTCGTGGTGTGGGGCGTGCTGCTGCGCACCGTGCTTGTCTGGCACATCACCTGGAGTGTCAACAGCCTCACCCACATCTTCGGCTACCGAAACCACGACACCGAAGAGAACAGCCGCAACAATTGGCTCGTTGCGCTGTTCGCGTGCGGCGAAGGCTGGCACAACAACCACCACTCTGACCCCGCGTGCTGCACCGTGCGGCATCGATGGTGGGAGATCGACATCACGTATCTCGAAGTACGGGCGCTCGCGCTCGTCGGCCTTGCGTGGGACGTCGTTCCCCGCCGCGGGGTGAGGGCGGCACGGGCAATGGAAGCGGTCGCTTCGCGGGCGGCGACGTTGGCGGTCGCCACGATTGCGGCCACAACGGCGAGCGCAACGGCGAACCTGACGCCGAACATGACGCCGAATACCAAGGTGAGAACGACGGCGAACACGACTGGTTCC
This sequence comes from Phycisphaerales bacterium, assembly GCA_044352505.1. Taxonomy (GTDB): domain Bacteria; phylum Planctomycetota; class Phycisphaerae; order Phycisphaerales; family SM1A02; genus QWPT01. The sequence continues at coordinate 615 of JBILDS010000262.1, read as the reverse complement.
ACAACTGGATCCACGAGAACGATGGCGAACGCGGCGACGTCCACGATGACGTCCGCGACAACGTCTACGATGACGTCCACAGACGTCATCACCAACACAACGGCGCGCGAGATCGCTCCGCTTGAGGCAGATCCACCCGCGCGCAATGTCGCCGATGCGTGAGCCGGGCCATCTCGAGCGTGCTCGAACATGTCGCTCCGTGGCGGCGTTGCCGGAACCACGTCGGTCGCAGCGGTCCAGAGCGTGGCACAAAGTCCCGCTCTCATCTTCCGTCATCACGCAAACTGGCGCTTCGTCGCGTGTGTGGGTGCGCGGTTCGTTGCGTCGCCCGCCACTCCACAGTGCCTGCAGTTGCGTTGCGCCCCAGTGGGAGCTCGCGAGTCATCTGTGCAACCGGGCCGCGCCCCGCGTGCGCGTGGGTCAATGCTCACACAAGACACGCGAGTCTCTGACGACCTCGTTTCCTGAGTTTCCACACGTCCACGTCTGCTGCGAGGCCTAGGTTCTGTCTGACGGATCCCCGGACGTCGATTCGCGCGGCATCCCGGCTGGCCGCGTCGGCTTCAACTCGCTGTATCGCGCACACGGATCATGGGATACAGCTTCGTTTCGCCT
>JBILDS010000261.1:0-3885 GCA_044352505.1 Phycisphaerales bacterium | reverse complement strand
AGAACCTCGGGGTGATCGCTCTTGATTGCGGCCGAGGCGATCACCAGTTCGGTGTGATCGGGAAGCGTTCGCATGGCGCTGCCAAGCAGAACCGGAATCCCTGCGCGCTCAAGTCGCTCGATTGCTTCGCCATCAGATTGATCCGACCCCGTGATCACGGCGCCGCGGCGCTTGAGCATGAGCGCGAGGCCACTCATCCCCGAACCGCCGATGCCAATGAAGTGGAGATGCCGACCAACGAAAGGGAGTTCTTGTGCGTGCTGCATGGAATCGCTGCTCACGAGCATGCTCGGGGGTCAGTTCAGGTGCAAGGATTTCCCGAAGCGAATCGCGGAGGGGGCTACGCGATGTACTCTCCGGCGGGCACATTATCGGTGAGATCGCGCCACACGCGCGACTTTCTTTGCGGAATTCTTCCGCGCGTCGGAGGGGGTTTCGGTCGCGACTTTGCCCCGCCGCGATCCACCCCTCGCGGCACCCTTCGCGGCACCCTTCGCGGCACCCTTCGCGGACCGTCGCGCTTCGCCGCAAAACTCTTGGCAGATCGGGTCGGTGGCGCACTCGCCGCCGCGCGCTTTGCAGGCTCGGCGACCGTGGAAAATGAGGAGATGCGACAGCAGGCACCACTCCTCGCGCGGGAAGAGTGTCATCAGATCGCGCTCCACCGATTGGGGGGTGGTCCCGCGCGAAAGCCCAAGCCGAGCTGAGAGCCGCGCCACGTGCGTGTCGACCACCACACCTTCGTTGATTCCGAAGCAGTTGCCGAGCACCACGTTTGCGGTCTTGCGCGCAACGCCGCGCAGCAGCAGCAACTCCTCCATCGTGCGTGGCACTTCGCCACGAAAGCGCTCCACGAGCGTGCGGCAGGTTTCGTGAACGGCGCGTGCCTTCGAGCGAAACAGGCCGATCGAGCGGATGGGCGGTTCGATCTCGGCCTGGGTCGCGCGGGCGTAGTCGGCGGGAGTTGGGAACGCCCGGAAGAGTCCCGGCGTTGCCTTGTTCACGGCCACGTCGGTGCACTGCGCCGACAGAATGGTGGCGATCAGCAGTTCGTGCGGCTTCGTCCAATCAAGTTCGCAGTGCGCATCGGGGTAGCGCGCCTTCAGCGCGGCGAGCAACTTCGCGGCGCGAGCACGTTGCGCGGGCGACTTACGGGGCAGGGGGTTAGGCACGGGTTCGGCTTCCTCCGGCTGCGATTGCGGAGAGCGTGATGAGGACAAGGAGCGCAACCACCTCAACGGTCATGGTGCGCGAGGCGAGTGCGTGCGCCGCATCAAGTTGTGGTTTGAGCGCGATCGCGTCGGCGATGGTGGCCGCGTTGGACGCCAGCCCGCGGTAGGTGGCGTCGAGCGATCGAAACGCGCTGGTGGCCGAGAAAGCGCTGAACGCAAGCGCTCCGGCGGCCGCGATCAGCGCTGCCACGCGCGTTTTCTTGAACGTTGGCGCGCGTACCGATGCTGCAAGCTGAACCGCCAGCGCAAGCGCCGCGACGACCGCACACACCAGTCGGGGCGTCTCTGCGAGCATGAAGATTCGCTCGGCGAAGTGTCCCGCAACGAGCATGCGCCCCTCTTCAGGATGGGCGGCAAGGAACGCTTCGTATCCGGCGAGCGAAATGTCGAGCGTGCGCGCGGTTGGGAAGATTCCCATGGCCGCGATACCGCCTACGACCGCCAACGCAAGCCAGAGGGAAACCGAGAGAGAGAACACCACATCGGCGATGCGCTGCATGGGGCCATCGTATCGGCGTGCGTTCGACGTGAGGGGTACACTCGACGCATGCTTGCGAGTGGCAGTGATGCACGCCCCAATCTGGCCGCAACGGTCGCACCACTCAGCGCCGATGCTGAGCCGCTCACGGTGCGAGAGGCGATCGCGTGGCTCTCGACCATCGGATTGCGCGGCGCGCAGTTGTCGGCCACCGACCCCGCGACGCGACCGCGTGAACTCTCAACTTCTGCGCGCCGCGACCTTCGTTCCACGCTCGCGCGGAACGAAATCGTCTGCTCTGGCATTGACTTCTTGATTCCCGCTGCGCACTACTCTGATCCGGCGTACGTTTCGCGCGCTTTCGACGCTTTTGTGGGCGCAATCGGTCTCGCGGCCGATCTCGGCGGTGCGCCCGTCACGTCGTCGCTTCCGGCCGATGCTTCCCACGAACTGCGCGCTGCGGTCGCGGCTGAGGCGAGTCGGTTGGGCGTTTCCGTGTTGTTGCCGATTGACCCGTCGAATGCATCAGCATGCCCCGACGAACCCTTCGCAGCAAGCGTTGACTGCGCGCGTGTGTTGGCAGAGGGCGGACGTCCGGAGGAACTCGTTGCTCGGCTTGGTGCGCACCTCGGAGGGGTTCGCGTGGTGGATCAGCTGCGAAGCGGGCTTCGCGGGCCGATTCTCGAGCCAGGCGAAGCGCGCCTCGACGTGCTGGCGCTGCGCATGGCGATCGAAGTTGCCGCGGCGAGCGCCGGTTTTCGCGGTATTCCCGTGCTCGACGCGCGACAATGGCCCGAGCCGCGTGCGGGAATCGCTGCGTCGCGCGCGCGATGGGCCGACCTTCGCTGAAACACGCCGCGCAGGCGCATCGGGCCGCGCTCGTTCGCTACACTCGCCCACCGCGGGCGTGGCGAAGTTGCGGTGAGAACGTCGCAAGCCCGGCTTACGCGCAAAATGGCCTCTTCGAGCCTCTTCGATCGAGACCTTCTTCAGAGAGGATGCACCCATGGCACGCAAGGGCGGACCAGCGCTCTACGAACTTCTCGGCAAGACGAAGGGACTCGGCGCACCGAATCAAACGCCGATCGCTCGATCTGCTGTGCGTGGTCCAATCTTCCGAGCGGGTGAAGGGCAGTGGCTTGGCGTGCTCGCCGTAGCGATTGCGGCGGTGGTGATTGCGTACTTCCTCGGCGTCACGCGCGGCGAGCGCTTGGGGCGCGCTGCCATGTTGGAGGAGCGTGTCGAGGACGCGCAACTTGCGGAAGGTGCACGCCCTCTTGCTCCGGTGCCTGCAGAGGGAGGGAACGGCGCGTCCGGTTCTGCTGGTCGAGCGTCCGGAAACCAGTCCGCCGCCGGAAACGGCTTCATTCCCGGGTCGATGCCCGGCGACGAGCCGCTTCCGCCCGCTCCGGAGGGGGTTGACCCCCGACAATCCGGACTCAACTACTTCGTGATCGCCACGGTTGCCGATCAGCGTGCGCGCGCCATCGTCGACTTCTGCCGATCGCAAGGACTTGACGCACGCGTGGTGAAGAGCGACAATGCTCGATTCTCCGAAGTGATCGTCCTTCCAGGGTTTCCGGCAACGGAACGCAGCGGGCCGATCGTGAAGGAGCTCGAAGCTCAGATTCGCAAGGTCGGCGTCCGGTACAAGGCCGCCGCTCGCGGGAATCCTGACTTCGGGGACATGTATCACAAGCTCCATCGCCCCTAATGCCGGAAGTTTCGGTGCGGGGCTCGCTCCCTCGAGCACCGCTCCTTCGAGTAGCGCTCCTTCGAGTCGATGGAGTTGATCTCAAAAACTCCGATGCCGTACGACGGCCGGACGCGTGTAGGCCAATCAACAGCAGGATTTCCAATGGGTATTCACTCCAGTCTCAAGACCAAGTCGGGCGCACTGAATCAGCATCGCAACGTTCTCACGCGCGATGAGCGCGTCGCCAAGTTGACGGCTGCGGAGCGTTTCTCCTCCGACAAGAACTCGCCGCTCGGCCTTCCGAAGGTGCTCAGCATCAAGGTTGCTGCGGGCAAGAAGCCGAAGAAGGAAGTTGCTGCTGCGGCTGGTGCCGACACTGGCAAGAAGGACGCGAAGAAGAAGTAAGGCCTTCGCGCGGTCTGGGTCGAACCAGAACCGAGCTGAACTTCGCGCAAGCCTGCTCAATCTGCGATACTCAA
>JBILDS010000063.1:0-13510 GCA_044352505.1 Phycisphaerales bacterium | reverse complement strand
TCATGGAGCGCAAGGGCCAGTGTCTTGTCGATGTGTTCGACGGAGAAGTAGATACGGGCCCCAGACTTTCCCGGTGCATAGCTCGGACCGCATGCGAGTGCTCCGGATGCGCCGGGTTGTCCTTCGGCAAACGGAAACAACGCCATCTGGTTCCCATCGATCTCCGCAAGCTCAAGCTCGGTCTCAAAGACCCGCTCGTAGAAGCGCTGTGCACGCGGCATGCTCGCGACGGGAATCTCGAAGTAGCGAACGGGGTTCATGTGCGAGGGTAAGAAGGGGCGGTGGGTTGTGCGGGCAAAAGCTTCGGCTCAGACGCGGCCGGGCAATGGGAGGGAACGCCGGCGGTGAACAGCGGATCGTACGGGCCGGCGCGGAGTGGACCATTCGCAGGCCGCGGAGCGCCGGCCCGTGCAAGACGGCCGCTCCAACTCTGACTTAGGCGAGCAGGCTCTCGGCAAGCGTGATCTGCGCATCAAGCGGGTCCGTGTGAAGCCGACAGAGCGGCGATGCACTCCTCTCGCAGCGCCCAGGCGTCGTCAAAGCTCAGCCCCACCTCGACGCGCCATGCATCGATCGCCCGCGCGTGGAGTTGGCTCTTTTCTTCCGGCAGCACATCTGGGTCAACCACGTACTCGGCCTCGAGCGCAGCGAACGGCGACTCCTGCCCGCCTGTCAGGCCGGTGAAGTCGAATCGCTCGTTGGCCAAGACCAAGTAGCAGTGCGCCTCGGGAACGAACAGCTGGCCGGCGCGCGACAGCACGCGCCCGACCCCAGGCGTGTTCGCCTCGCTCATCCGATAGATGCCGACCATCAGCTTCAGTTCAGCGTGCCCCGAGTCACGAGCCGCGACCGCAAGAAGGCGGTGCTTCGAGCTGCAGGTTCCGCGCCGCTCCTTCAGGACTTGATAGGGATCGTCACCGCGCGTGCAGCGCTCGTACGGGAGGTCCCTTGCCAACTGTGCAAGGTCGAGAAAGCTGGCGATCGAGAGGCCGCTCTCCTCGATCCGTGCTCTCACCGTGTTCGACAGTAGAAAATCGAGCGCACTGGTCTTCATGGTTTGCCCTCGGAGGTCCGGTAGAGCGAGTCTTTAGGCCTCACTGCGCTGATTGCCGGGTGAAGTGACTCGCATCTACCTTCGCGCCAACCACTGGCGAACCAGTTCCTGCGCGAGGCAATCGGCTGCATCGACGATCGGTATCTCAGGCTCCCAGTGCTTCACAACACCGCTCAGATCCAAACACGCCAAGACGATTGAACGAAGTCCTGCAGACGAGGCCTTCGCGGTGATCGGCTTCCAGAGCGCCTGAAACACAGCGGGGTCAGTTGTTTCTCGAACCGCGGACAAGAGTCTGTCAACGTCATCCTGCCAACGAAGGTCCACCACTTCGGTTTCATGAGCAGTGATGGCCCGCTGATAGATGTTGGACTCCACTGTCGGGCGAGCCGCGACGATGGCGACCTTTCCCTTCCGCTGTTTCGTCTGCATCGCTGCCAGCTCGACGATATTGAGAAGTGGAACTTGGAGCTCGCGGGCCAACCGCGGATAGTAGATGTGCACAGTGTTGCAGGCTATGCCGATGAAGTCGACGCCGGCGAACTGCAGGTACTTCAGTCCACTCAGGGTCGCCGACTCAAGCGCTGCATGGTCGATCGTGCGATCTTCGTAGAACGGCGCCGGCTGAGAGCAGATCAGCATTCTCGGAAAGTCGATGTCGTGACGTGCCCCGTACATTGTCTGGCACGCCGAGACGACAAGATCAACGAATGGTCCGGTGGACCTTGGGCCCATGCCGGCGAGGATTCCGATGGTTGCGTCAGGCATGTGTATGCGTCGAGAGGGCTGGTGGGTGCAAGGCTGTGCTGTCAGGCGGAGTATGGCTTCGCTTTGTTTGACCATGCAGGCCGTTGGATGGCGAGTCGGTAGCCGTCGAGGTCCTGAAACGCACACCCTAACTGTGCCCAGTAGGGATTGAAAGGGGGCACTTCGGAAAAGCCGGCTTCGTACAGTCGTTCGCAACGGCGGCTCCAATCCTGTTGTTCCGGCACGTAGAAGACAAGCAAGTCCTCCGGCGTTGGGTTGGGATTGACTGGGTGATGACGGCAGTAGGTGAGTTCCAAGTGGAAGTGTCCGTTCGGTTCGCCCAGCATTACCCCATCAAAACCCTGGTGGTCTTCAAAGCTCGCAATCTGCTCTAGCGAGAGGCCGTAGCTGTACATGCGAACGGCCCGCTCTAGATCACTTGCCAGGCGTGCAATGCGAAGATGCTGCTGCATGGTGGGCGATGCGGAACTGCGGGCCTAGGTTCTGTCTGACGGATCGCCGAAGGCCCGGGGTCTGAGGCTTTGGGATCCGCATCGGCGCCCGGTTGGCAAGGAGGGGAAACGAAGCTGTATCCCCAATGATCCAACCACGCGATACAGTGAGTTGAACCCGACGCCGCCAGCCGGGATGCCGCGCGGATTGAAGCCCGGCCGATCCGTCAGACAGAACCTAACAGTTGATTCTGCGGCTCTGACGAGTCGAAATCGCCAGATGATCGTACCGTTGTCTGGGGGGGGGTGTCTCGCATCCCGTTTCGGGTTTCGCTTGAAGACCGTGCCGGGATGACAGTTCTCCCGTTTCCGCAGAGCGCGCCCTTCGCGGGCTCGCCTGTTTCCGCGGAACGGTTTTGGCAGCGTTCCTGCGGGGAATGTGTCATGTCGTCGCGGGACCGCTGGATCGGGTGGTAGGGTCGCGGGCGATGCCCTCCGCGCTTCAGCGCCAGTTTGTTTCGGTCGTCGTCCGCCGACACGTTTCGCGCCGCACCGAGAAGCCGGACTGGATGAGGATCATGGCGTTCCTTCGCTTCCACCGCACAGACGTGCGGGTCGGAACGCCACGCTTCACTGCATCGCGAACGGAAACGGCCCGGTGCGGGCGTTCGCGAGCGCGTGCCCGGCGAGTACGGCAACGGGTCGCAGGCAGCCCTGACGCGCAAACGATGTTACCTGATGGTGCCCGCAATCGCCCGTTGCCCAGATGATCCAGGGCCGTGCCGCTGCCTCGCGAATCCGAGGTACAGCATCTTGACGCCATGACGTCATAACGCCATAATCCCATCATGGCGACCGCTCGACGCACCACCGTGTACTTCGACCCTGAGGTCCATCGGGCGCTCCGCCTCAAGGCCGCGGCGACCGATCAGGCCGTCTCCGAGATCGTGAACAACGCGTTGCGGCGTGCCTTCGCCGAGGATGCCGAGGATCTCGCGGCGGCTCGTAAGCGCCGTGGGGAGGCGGCGGTGTCGTTCGAGTCCGTGGTCAGGTCCATGAGGCGCCGTGGCCGCGTTTGACCTCCGCATCAAGCCTTCCGCGGGAAAGGAACTCGCACGGATCGGCACGAAGAGGGACCGCAAGCGGATTGTGGACGCGATCGAGGCGCTGTCCTCGAACCCGCGGCCCGTCGGCTCCGAGAAACTCGTCGGCTCGGACAACATCCATCGCATCCGAGTGGGCGACTACCGCGTGGTCTACGAGATCCTCGACGCCGAACTGGTCGTGATCGTGATCAAGGTCGGGCATCGGCGCGATGTCTACCGCTAGGGTTTGGCCGGACCGTTGCGCCGTACGAGTCGTGTTCAGTGGGACGAAAACGGAAACGGCCAGGTGCGGTCGTTCGCGAGCGCGTGCGCGGCGATCGCGTCGCGGTTGGCGGCGATTCGTGCGCGCATGGAAGCGAGTTCGGATGCGCGCGCCGCGCGCGCTTCGACGATGGCGCGGCGCATCGCGACATACGCTGCGCGCTTCTCGGCGCGCGAGCCCGTGATCGCGGCGCGCAGCGCGCGCTTCGCCGTGCCGCCGTCATTGAACGGATCTTGCTCGAGGGCACGCAGCGCGTCGGGCGTGGCGTCGGCGTCGAACGACGGCACGAACCTCGCGAGCGGCGCGAACTTCGTCGCGGTGACGACCGACATCGGCGCGAGCGCGGTGCGCGCGTCGTCGCCGAACGCCGCCGCGATCCAGCGTTCCATCGCGAGGTCGTACCGGCCGCCGCCAGTGCCGTGGATGAATGCGTCGCAGAGCGCGAGGCGCGCGATCGCGGTGAGCGTGAGCGCACGCGGAGCGACGAGGTCGGCGGCGTCGCCTTCCATCAGCGCCGCGCGCGATGCCGTCGCGCGGTCGAGCTTCCAGAAGGGGAGTTCCTGCGGCGCAAGCGGCGCGATCCGCTCGCCGCGCACGGCCGCGTTGTAGGCCTCGCGCATCGGTGCGAAGTGCGCGCGCATCGCTTCGGCGAACGGCAGCGCCGCGATCGCGGTGGCGGCAAGCGTGTGGTCGACGCGCGCGTGCGACGCAAGCAGTGCGTTCGCCGCGTGCGCCATCTGCATCGCGAGGTTCTCGCGTCCGCGCTCGGCGGCAATCGCGCGCTCGATTGCGGCGAGCGCGGGTTCGATCTCGGCGGGCACCTCGTGCGCGCGCTCGGGGCGCATCGTGCGCACGGGCTTGCGCAGCGCGTTCGGGCCCGCTCCGCGCGGCGAGCGCTCGAGCGCGAGGCGCGCGAGCTTGCCGCCGATGCCCTTCTCATCGACAAGCGCAGGAAACGCGACAAGCGCCGCATCGTTCAGATCATGGTCGACGACCACATGCACGAGCACGCCGCCGCGCTCGGCCGCAAGGCGCGCGCCCACGACGAACTTCTCCGCGATCCCCGCGTGCCAGATGCCCGCCTGGTGGCCCGTCATCACGATGAAGCGGTCCGCAGGCAGCCCGAGCGCCGCGCGCGATTCCGCGCGCCACGCCGCGAGGTCGCGGCCGAACACGCGCGCGCCGCTCATGCGATCCCGTCCATCGCTCTCACCGGCAGCCGCCGCGCGCAGCGGCGGATCTCGCGGTGCATCGTCTCGCGGTAGACGGCGAGGCGCCGATCGGGCACATCGAGGCCGCTGCCGAAGGTGCGCGTCATGTCGACATAGATGCGGCGCACCGCGAGTTCCTCGATGCGCAGCCCCGCCGCGCAGGCCTGCACCCAGAACTGCATCGGGAAGTCGTAGCCGTTGACATCGAGCGCGAGTTTGGCGCACACGCTTGCGCGATAGGCCTTGTAGCCGCAGAACGCGTCGGTGAGCCCGAGCGACAGGCGCTCGTTGATCTCGCGCGTGAGGAGCGCGTTGATGCGGCGGCGGTCCTCCGGTGCCGGGTCGCCCGGCAGCGACTCGTCGATGTAACGCGAGCCCGACACCACGTCGCTCGCGCCGCGACACATCGACGCCACGAACGCAGGCAGGCTCGCGGGCTCGTGCTGCTCGTCGCAGTCCATCGAGATCACCCAGTCGTAGCCGCGGAAATCGGCCCACTCGAGCATGTCCTGCATCGCGCGGCCGTAGCCTCGGTTCTTGCCGTGGCGGATCACCTCGACGGGGTGCTTCGCGATGAGCGACGGCGTCGAGTCTGTCGAGCCGTCGTCGATCACCAGAATCTCGCCCGCGAACGCTGCGGCGTGGCGCGCGACCTCGCCGAGCACGCGGTCGACGGACCTCTCCTCGTTGAAGACGGGAATGGCGATCAGAATGCGGGGCAGAGGTCGCGCGGTCGGGTTCACGGCGTGCCCTTCGTCGGAATCACAACCACGGTTTCCTCGGTTGTCTTCGGAAAGATTCCGAGCACCGTGACCTTCTCGCGCCACCGCTCGGCCACAACGCCCCGGCCCGGTACGACGAAGAGTTCCGACTCGCGTCGCGCCGTCGCGTTGTCGAGATCCGCAACGAACACCGTTTCAACGATCGTGGCCACGAGACGTTCACCACACACATCGATGTCGGCTCTTCCCACGACGCGCTGCGACCGAGTCGCGGAACCTGCGGCACGCATCTTTCCCGAGGAAAGCAGCGTCACGCGCATGGGCGAGGCGCTCTCGGAGGCGCCACCGCCGACAAGGAGTGGCGGCGCGAACTCAAGCTCCTGCGAGAATGCGCTGCGCGAATTTTCGCCTGGTGTGTCAACTGAGCGCAGCGCGTACCCGCCATCGTCGCGGAGGCGCAGCACCGAGCGCTCCACGCCCGCGCGCGTCGACTCTTCGATGACAACCGTTCCATCTTCGAGCGCAATGACCCGTTGTGTGCGACGCTCTCCGGCCGCGCGACCCGCAACAACCGCGAGCGTGCGCTCTTCGCCCACGCGGCCGACGAGGTCGTTTGCTTCGATCGGCGCCGGCGCACCGGCTTCAAGCGCGTGGCGCGCGAGGAGCGCGAAACTCGGATGAACGGGAACGGGCGCAGAGGTAGGCGCAGAGGTGGGCAACGTCGCGGGTGTCGCCTGTTGCGGCGGAGGCGCCGTTGGCGTCGTCGCGCAGCCGCCAGCAAGGGCCACCAGAAGCCATGCCGTCGTCGCGAAGGCAAGTGTGGGCATGAAACGCGCGCAAAACATCAGTCGACCGGGAGACCCTTCGCGCGCCAGAGTCGACGCAGTTCCTCAAGGGTGATGCGCTCAGTGACGGTGCCGTCCGGATCAACGCGACGCACGCGGCGTCCGTCGCGATCAAACTCCTGCACGAGCGAGTCGGGTGACGAGCCAACGCGCGTCTCAAGTTTCCAACCGCGCTCGGTGCGCGACCACAGCTCGCGACGCTGCGGAACGCGTTCTTCGCGCTGGTCGAATGCGTAGTCCAAAAACTCAACCGAGGTCAGCGACTCGTTGCGGGGGAGCAGTTGCCCGAGCACCACGAGCTCCGCCTGCGAAAGATACGCAGGCGGCACGGGCCACTCCTGCGTCTCGCGCGTCATGCCGTCGCGCGTGGCTTTGATCAACTGGATCTTTGCGCGCGGCGAACCGGCCGTTGGAGCGAGGCGAATTCCAGTTTGCGCCGAGGAGCGCTCCGCCGATCGATGGCGCTGCGTGGAGCGCGTCGACCACACTTCGCTTGTGCGATCCCACGTGACGTAGTAGCGGCTTTGGACGTCGAGCGTATGGGTGGCGTCGCCGTTCACAATCACGCGCGCATCCACTGCAACGAGAAGTCCGGGATCACGCTCTTCGCCTTTCAGCGACGAGATATCGCGCGATGCGTCGACCTCGCCGCGCTGACCTTCGCGGACACGAACGATCAGGTAGCCGACTTCCTGCTGCGCGCCCGAATCGTCGGGCTTCCACATGCGGAAGAAACTCGGCTCGGGTGCGATGGTGCTCTGCAAGAGTTCAGGCGTGATCGACGCGACCAACGCTTCGCCGCGGCCGAGGAGCGTTGCGCGCTCTTCCATGCGCGCCATGCGGTCGGTGAATTCGATCGTGCCAAGACTCGCTTCGAGGAGCGCGCGCGTGGCGGCGAAGTTTCGCTCGACCGCGAGAATCGAACACACGATGTACTCGTTCAGTCCGTTGGGAACGATCAGCGATCCGGAGATTCCCGAGCCGCCCTGTTCGAGCGGCACAGCGATGTAGAAGAGATGTCCGTCGCGCCCTCCGACTTTGCGCGGCTCGTCGACAAGCACCGTGAAGGTTTCGCCGCGCCCGCGTAGTTCTGCGAGGTAATCGTCGCACTGCGACTTCGCGGAGGTTCCAACGCGCGACGCTCGGAGTGCCGCCACACGCATCCGCCACGCGGGATTCTCGGAATCTTCCGATAACAAGTAGGTTGGGCCGCTGGTTCGATCGATCTGGACGACCGTTCCGACGGGGACGCGCATGCGAAGGCCGAGAAGTTCCGCGTCAAGCGGGGTCGCCGCCAGTTGCTGCGGGGGCGCCGCGAGAGGCGTGGCCTGCGCGCTCGGCGGGGTGGTGGCGGGCGAAACCCCAGCAGGCGAAGCGGGGGAGTCTTGCGTGACCGATGTGTGCGCAAACGCGGGGGCACCCGCCACGCACGCACTGCACAAGAAGAAACCGATCCCCGCGATCCGCGCGAGAGCAAGTGGCACGAAGGTGCGAGGGCGAGGCATCATCATGGAGGCGCGGATCGTACGACTGAATGCGCATTGCCGTGGGCGCGATGTGTGCTTGCGCACTGTCGCCGATAACGCAAACTGCAGTCTCGCCCCCAACTTCCGACCCGCGGCGGATTGACAGGCTCGCCTGATTTGCTATCCTCGTCGATTCGCACCTCTTCGGCGGCTTGCCGTGGAGGTGTGACCGTCGTCACGAGTCGCGCACGCGCGTCACGGGGCGGGTGGATGGCGTGAGTGTAGAACAAGAGTCAGAGATCCCTGTGGATTCCGCTGTTTCCGAGTGTTTCTCGGGTTGAAGCGGAGCAATTGGTCGAAGCGCGGTGCTTCGATCCCGCAGGGTTCGACGCGCGTGAGTGTGCGGCTTCCAACGCGATGCATGTATGTGCCGGCGTTTGAAGTCGAGAAAGAACGGAGCAGACAATGACTGGCGGCAAGTTCCGGATTCGCATGGAGGCCTACGACCACCAAGCTCTCGACGCTTCGGCGCGCGAGATCGTCGATCAGGCCAAGCGCACCGGTGCCCGCGTCGCGGGGCCGATTCCGCTGCCGACCCGACGAGAGATCTACACGGTCAATCGCTCGCCGTTCATTGACAAGAAGTCGCGCGAGCAGTTTGAGATTCGCACGCACAAGCGTGTGATCGACATCACCGATTGGAATCACCGGACGACCGATGCGTTGCAGCGCCTTGTGGTGCCTGCGGGCGTCTTCCTCCGGATCAAGGCCTAAGTTTCGCCCGCGAAGTACTCGCGGTCGAAACGTGTGCCTAAGTTTCGCCCGCGAAGTACTCGCGGTCGAAACGTGTGCCTAAGTTTCGCCCGCGAAGTACTCGCGGTCAAAACGTGTGCCTAAGTTTCGCCCGCGAAGTACTCGCGGTCGAAACGTGTGCTTAAGTTTCGCCCGCGAAGTACTCGCGGTCGAAACTTGTGCTTAAGTTTCGCCCGCGAAGTACTCGCGGTCGAAACGTGTGCCTAAGTTTCGCCCGCGAAGTACTCGCGGTCGAAACGTGTGCCGAATTTACTCCCGCGAAGGACGGTCCTTCCCGGAACCCCAGCACGTGTCATGTACAGCGCATCGCTGCGTTGAACCCCTGACAGAAACCCAGAACCCCGACGGCCAACATGAGCAATAAGCCCTGCAAGGTCGCCATCCTCGGTCGGAAAATCGGCATGACCCGATACTTCCTCGAGAACGGCACCAACATCCCAGTCACCGTGATCGAAGCCGGCCCCTGCGTTGTGACGCAAGTGAAGACCGCCGATCGCGATGGCTATTCTGCGGTGCAAATCGCCTTCGACGACATGAAGGCCCGCAATTCTTCGATGCCCATGATCGGCCACGATATGAAGGCCGGTTCTGGCCCGAAGCGCGTGCACCGCGAGATGCGCGTTGCAGACGATGCGGCGGCCAACGCCTTCCAGCTCGGCCAGACCATCGGCGTCGATGCGCTTGAGGGCACCGCGTACGTTGACGTCATCGGTACCAGCAAGGGTAAGGGTTTCGCGGGCGTGATGAAGCGCCACAACTTCAAGGGCATGAGCGCGACGCACGGCACCGAGCGCAAGCACCGAACGCCGGGCAGCATTGGATCGCACGGTACCGACCGTGGTCACGGCGCGAAGATCAAGAAGGGCAAGCGCATGGCTGGCCACCTCGGTGACGAGCGCGTCACGGTGCGAAGCCTTGACGTGATCAAGATTGATGCCGAGAAGAACCTGCTGCTCGTCAAGGGCCCGGTTCCCGGCGCAAACGACGGATACCTTTTCATCCGAGCCGCCACGCGCCTTTTCAAGCGCAAGGCGAAGAAGCTCGCAAAGAAGTAAACAACGGCACCCTGTGGCACGTGAGCCACGTGGTGCTTTCATAAACGTGTGATTGTGTAGGTGACGAATACTCCGAGGCCCGACAGGTGCTCGGAGGCCAGCAAGGCCCGCAAGGGAACCAGCTGGCACACACAAGTGGAATTCACCAAGTTGATTCCTGCCCCGTGCCACGAAGAACAGGCACGCGGAGGATGAGGCGAAACGCGGGCACAAACCCGCAACGAGGCGAAACATGATCGAACTCCCGATCTACGATTCCAACGGCAAGAAGGTCGACAGCCTTCAGATCGACGCGCAGACGCTCGGCGGCGAAGTCCGCTATGCGCTCCTGAAGCAGGCGTACGTCATCACCCACGGCAACCAGCGTCAGGGCTCTGCCCGGACGAAGAGCCGCGGTGACGTGCATGGCTCGACCCGCAAACTCTTCAAGCAAAAGGGAACAGGCAACGCCCGCGCCGGCGCCGCGCGCACCCCGATCCGCAAGGGCGGTGGTGTGACCTTCAAGAAGACCCGCACCCGCGAGGACTTCCGCACCGAGCTTCCCAAGAAGATGCGCCGCCTTGCAAATCGCAACGCGCTGCTGGCGAAGCTCATCGACAACGAGGTGAAGTGCTTCGCCGCGCTTGACTTCAAGGCGCCGAAGACCGCCGAGTTCGCAAAGATGATGGAATCGGTTGGCATCGACCGTACCTGCCTCGTTGCAACCGACGGCACGAATCGCAACGCGATTCTCTCGGCACGCAACCTCGATGGCGTCGACGTGTGCCGCATCGACCAACTCAACGTCTTTGCGCTGCTGAACCATCGCTACCTGGTGGTGGACAAGGCAGCGCTTGTTTCTTTCCTGAACGAAAGCTGCTTTGCCTCGTCCGAAGGTGCGGAGGGCGACGCGCCCGCCGCGAAGTCGGCTTCGAAGGGCAAGTCGAAGAAGGAGGTCGCGTAAATGGACCCCATCCACGTCATCGTTCGACCGATCGTCACCGAGAAGGCAACGTGGGGCTCCGGCCACCACAACCGCTTCGCCTTTGAGGTTTCGAAGCTCGCGAGCAAGACCGACATCAAGAATGCGGTCGAGTCGCTCTACAAGGTTCGCGTGGTCGGCGTCGCAACGCAGACCCGCCGCCTCCGCAACCGCGCCTACGCCTACGGCTTCGTCGCAGGCAAGACCTGGAAGCGCGCCGTCGTCAAGATCCATCCCGAGGACAAGATCGAGCTCTTCTGAGCCCGGCGCCGAACAGAAGGTGATTCCCCATGGCAATCCGCGTCTACAAGAAGACCACCAACGGCCGGCGTAACGCCTCGGTGAACCTCCACTCGGAGGTCACGAAGAAGTCGCCGGAGAAGTCGCTCCTCGCGCCGCTCGTGCGCGGCAGCGGCCGCAACGTGCAGGGCAAGATCACGATCCTCGGTCGTGGTGGCGGTCACAAGCGCCGCTATCGCAAGATCGATTTCCGTCGCAACAAGGACGATATGGCCGCGACCGTGGTCGGGATCGAGTACGACCCCAACCGCTCCGCGCACATCGCGCTCCTTCAGTATGCCGATGGCGAGAAGCGCTACATCATCGCGCCGAAGGGTCTGACGGCTGGCGACACCGTGACGAGTTCTGCAAACGCGGTCGACCCCAAGGTCGGCAACGCGATGCCGATCAAGCACATCCCCACCGGTCTTGCGCTGCACAACATCGAGATGGAAGCCGGAGCCGGTGGCCGTATCTGCCGCGGCGCCGGAATGTACGCGCGCCTCACCAACAAGGAAGGTCGCTGGGCGACCATCGTGCTGCCGTCGGGCGAAATCCGACAGGTTTCGATGGAGTGCCGCGCAACCGTCGGTGAAGTCGGCAACTCCGATCACTCGAACGTCGTGATTGGAAAGGCCGGTCGCAACCGCTGGAAGGGCCGCCGTCCGACGACCCGTGGTATCGCCATGAGTCACCACACCCACCCGCACGGTGGTGGTGCGGTGTCGAAGGGCGGTCGCGAGCCGTCGAACTCATCGGGTACGCACGCCAAGGGCGGACGTACGCGCCGCTACGGCAAGTCGAGCGATTCGCGCATCATTCGCCGTCGTCGCAGCAAGCGATACGGTCAGTTGAAGGTGTGAGCGTGTGAGAGCCACATCCGGCGAAGTACTCGCCGGATCGGCGCGGGAAGTTAGAAGTCAGTCGTCAAAGTCAGATCGCAATCCGCGCAAGCGGTCAGAACCATCGAGATCAACACCATGTCGCGTTCTCTCAAAAAGGGTCCCTACGTCGTCGAGAGCCTGTACCGCAAGGTTCAGAAGCAGGAGTCGAGCACGAAGAAGACTCCCATCAAGACGTGGGCTCGCGCCTGCACGATCGTTCCTGAGTTCATCGGTATCACGTTCCAGGTGCACAACGGTCGTCAGTTCATTGACGTGTACTGCACCGAAGACATGGTGGGCCACAAGCTCGGCGAGTTCTCCACGACCTGCACGTTCCGCGGTCACACCAACAAGAAGGAAGCTCTCAAGTCCTGACGCGCAGCGTCGACTGGGAAGATCTTGAACGAGGTTCATCCAATGGCATATCAAGCCAGCCACCGATTCGCCCGCATCGCGCCCCGCAAGGCGCGTCTTGTCGCGGACATGATCCGCGGAATGAACGTCGATGAGGCGCTCACCGCACTTGACTTCGAGAAGAAGCGCGGTTCAGCATTCATCAGCGTGGTTCTGAAGAGCGCGATCGCAAACGCGGAAGAAAAGAACGCTGATCCGACGAAGCTCTTTGTGAGCGAGTCACGCGTCGACGAGGGACCGACCCTCGATCGCTTCCAGCCCAAGGACCGTGGTCGCGCGCACCCAATCCGCAAGCGAACCAGCCACATTCACGTCGCCGTCGAGGAGCGCGGGGCGTAATCGCTCCGGAGATACACCATGGGACAAAAAGTCCATCCGTTCGGATTCCGAGTTGGCATCACCGAGGCGCACCGCTCCCGCTGGTTCGCACCGAAGGCGCTTTTCGGCAGCCTCCTTGTTGAGGACTACAAGATCCGTCAGTACATCGACAAGCGCCTCAATCGCACGCCGCCGTTCGCGGCTGTGAGCGACGTGTTGATCGAGCGTACGCGTGACGAACTCACAGTCATCGTGAAGACCGCGCGACCTGGTCAGGTCGTTGGTCTTCGTGGTGCGGGTATCGAGTCGCTGACGAAGGATCTCCAGACCCTCACGGGCCGCAAGGTCGTGCTGCGAGTTGTCGAGATCAAGAATGCCGACCTCGACGCGAAGCTGATCGCGGAGAGCATCGCGGAGCAGTTGAAGAAGCGCGCGAACTTCCGCCGCGTCCTCAAGATGCGCGCCGAAAGCTCGATGCAGAATGGCGCGAAGGGCATTCGCATTCTTCTCGCGGGTCGTCTTGGTGGCGCAGAAATGAGCCGCACGCTCGACACGCGCCTCGGCTCCATCCCGCTGTCGACGATCCAGGCGAACGTTGATTACGCGGTTGCTGAGAGCCACACGACGACTGGTTCGATCGGCGTGAAGGTGTGGGTCTACAAGGGTCTCTACACCGAGCACGACGAAGATCAGACGCACTCAAGCGCAGCCGGTGGCCGCGCGCGCGCACGTGGTCGTCGTTAAGCCGCATTCGGCGAAGTACTCGCCGAATGCTCGTGAGAGAGCCGCATTCGACGAAGTACTCGCCGAATGCTCGTGAGAGTTCGAAAGCATCCCCCAGTTGCGCGAGCAGCTGAAACAGCCAGAAGACTGACGAGGACCCCATGTCCAACCTGATGCCAAAGCGAGTCAAGTTCCGCA
>JBILDS010000062.1:0-13650 GCA_044352505.1 Phycisphaerales bacterium | reverse complement strand
GTTCGGCACCGAAACCGTACTCGTGCGCGAGTTTGAGACAACACGCGCGATGCTGCGCGCCCGACTGAAGCGGTGACGCGCGGACGGTCGTGATTTGAGCGGTCGCGGCTGCGAGCACTCGTTGTTTGAGCAGTCGTTGTTTGAGCGGGCTCCGCCGCGCACGTTAGATTCCGGAGCGGGCTCCGCCGCGCTCGTTAGATTCCGGAGCGGGCTCCGCCGCGCACGTTAGATTCCGGAGCGGGCTCCGCCGCGCTCGAGAAGCGCCGCGATGTGCTCTTTATCCGCGAGGTTCGACGCGCGCACTTTCGACACGATCTCGCGATTCGCAAGGTCGCTCTTCATGTATCGCCGCGCAAGATCCGCGACTTCCGAAGGCGCCAGCCCATCGAAGAAGTCGAGTCCTTCGCGATACGCGATCGAGCTCGCGAGTCGATTCGCGATAATCCACGTTTGATACGACTGCGGCAGGTTCTTCCACACGCGCTCGCCTGCGAACTCGAAGAGCACCTTGGGCAGGTGGTCGCGGATCGTCTGTTTGGCAAGTTCGCGATCCTCTGCAGGCCAACTCGGCACGCCTGCCGCGATCGCCGCTGCGCTTGTGTTGATGACCTTCGAGAGCTCAACCGAGATCTTTGGAAGCGAGAGATGGGTCATCGTCTTCGCGGCGCGCATGAGGAACTCTGCCTCGACGCGTGCCAGTTCGCGCAGCCGGTCGAGCACCTGCGAGACATAGGTGTCCTTGATCGAAAGGAACTCTTCGTCGGTGAGCACCATGCAGGCGCTGATCTCATAGCTCGAGCAAATCACGCCGCACTTGTTGGCGGATGAGTCCTTGATCACGGTCGCGCCGCGCTTCGCGATCTCCTCGCGCGCGCCCGGTGTGATGAAGAGATTCGCGCCCTCCGAGATCACCATCGAGCTCGGCTTGCCGTCAGCGGTGAGGAATTCCTGCCAGTTCCCCTCGTGGATTGTGGCGGGGCGGCCGCCGCCAGGCACGAACGCGTCGGTGACAAGGCGGTTGTGCAGCGTATTGCGCAGCGCAGCGCCGTCGGGTTCGTCGACCGACACGATGCGCCCCTTCTGCGAGAGTTTCTTCTTGTCGAAGCTCGCAATTGGCAGCCCCTCCTTGAAGAGTCGCATGAGTTCGGCGTGGTCGAGGCCTTCCGGATCCTCGCCGCAGCCAGAGCCGTCGCCGATTCCCACGATCACAGCGTTCTTGCCGTAATCGCGCTCGAGAATGCGCATCATGTTGCCCGCCACATCGCCGTCCGGCCCGCCCGTGATTTTCACGGTGAAGCGCTGCTTGCGCGGGTCGATCCCGCGCGAACGGAGCGCCACATCGAGGAAGACATTGACGCCTTCGCTTGTGACGCCGTAGACCTTGTGGTTGATGCCCGCGCCGGGCTTCGAACTCATGAACGCAGTCGGCAGCGAGTAGCCGCGGCGCCACGCGCGCTCGACGATCCACACGATGTGGGCGGGGGAGATGTTCTCATCTGGTCCAAGGTAGATGAGCTCTTCGCGACCGAAGCGATCGACAACGAGCTTCTTCGTCTCGGGCGTCTGCACGATGAGATCCAAGATCGAATCGACGAATGCTTTCACGCAACGATCAAGCGTCGCATGCGGTTCGAGCAAGATCGCGGCCTTCGCGCCGCCCTCTGGAATGTCCTTGTTTTTCAGCTGTTGCGCCCACGAGAGCCCGTAGACCTCATCAAAGAGGCGCTCGCTCTCGCGCACATGCTGTGCAGCACTCGAAGTGCGGATCACGCGCAGGCCACCGCGGGCGATGTCTTGGAAGCGATTGTGGAAACCATCGAACTCGCGGCCGTGCACGAAGAAAGTCGCATACGGAAGCTCAGGACGATCTGAGTTTGTGAGGTACGACGGATCGATGCGCAAGCACAACGCAAATCGATCAGGCAAGTAGTAATTCGTACGCAGGGTCGCAGCAACACCGTCAAGCATCTGCGTCAGCGCGGTTCGGTGCATCTCCGTTGGCTGGCGCGCAATGTCCGCCTCGACCTTGGCGCGCTGCGCCGCAAAGTCGGCGTCGGAGAGTGGCCGCTCGGGGTTGAAACGCGCAAGCAGAAGTTCGACAACCTTCACCGAGACAGCGAGCGACTCTTCTGCGAGCGCTTGGATACGCTCGCGCGTCCAAAGGAAGCGATTCTTCGGCGAAAGAACCTGGTGCGCAAGGTTGCAGAGCGCAACCACCGCCTCGGCGTGGTCGATCTCAAGCGCATCGTGCCGGCTTGCAAGCGCAAGCGCTTTGTCGTCGACCCATTTGATGCGACGGAGGTCGCGCAAGACACCCTTCCACGCTGTGCCGTCTTCGACGATGGCTTTGCCATCTGGACCCTGCACCACGAAGCCAACAAACGTGACTGAGCCTCCCTTGCCGTCACGCACAATGTCGAGGTGGGCGCGATGGATCGACACATCATGTCGCGCGAGGATCGTGGCCGTGCGCTCGAGCATGGTGCGCGTACGCGCGTTCTCGACCACAACCACAATGCGGCTCATCGTGGGGTGCGACTCACGTTCGAGTTCGATCAGTGCGCCGTCGGTGCCGCTGACCTTGCTGTACAGCCGCCAGTGCGCCGCGATACGCAGCGGTGTACACGTCAGCACATACTCAGACGAGCAGCCCGCGAAATAGGCCGAGATCTGGTCGGGCGTCCACTCGAGGCCGTTCTCCTTGGCGTAGCGGATCGTGTCCGCAAGCTTTGCGGCTTGGCGCGGATCGCGGCTATCGAAGGGCTCGGGATCGCCGAAAACGAAGGTGTCGAGGACGAGCGAACTGTCGAAACTCGAGTGAATCTTCGCAGCGCGCAGCGAGCGGTCGAGCGGAAGCTGTGCCACGAGCTCGGCGAGGATGCCCGGGTAGTTGTCGCTGCGGACGAGGGTGAGCTGCCTTCCGTCTTCGCTCTTCAGCGTCAGGTCGACGGGGCGACCGGAAGCCTTCGCAGCGATGATCGCGCGCAGGTGCGCCAACTGCGTTGCGCGGTCGGTGTCTTGGAAGTAGCTCGGCGGCATTTGCGACACGAACCACGGCACCACGCCTTCGGCCGTCTCCCGGAAGCCGCCTGCGAGTTCCTCGATCAGCGCGGGCGCGTCGTGGCTCGCAGAGGTGTTTGCAGGTTGGTTGGCGGCAGATTGGGACGCGGAAGACGCTGTGGTCATGTCAGGAGCCTCGCGGGAGATCTCTACAATGGGAACCCGTCAGGATACCTCGCCCGTCACGCTTGACGGCTGCGAGTCAAGGGTTCCCATGCAGGCAGTGGTCATCGGCAACTTCGACGGCGTTCATTGCGGACACCGCCACCTCTTCGAAACGGCGCGACGGATCGAACCCCGCGCGACGCTTGTCGCCGTCACCTTCGAGCCGCTGCCCGCGTCGGTGCTCCGTCCCGACGTGCCCATGGGACGCCTCACCCCGAGCGCGGAGCGGGCGGAACTCCTTCGATCCACGTGCGGCGTGGAGGAGATCGTCGAGTGGGAGCCGACGCCAGAAGTTCTCGGACTTTCTCCAGAGGGTTTCATTGCGCGGCTGCGCGCCACCCACCCCTTCGCGCTGGTGGTGGAGGGCTCCGACTTCCGCTTCGGGAAGGGGCGCAGCGGTGACCTCACCACGCTTCGGCTCCTCGGTGAACGTCATGGATTCTCGGTGACGGAAGCCTCGCCCCGGCTTGTGACCCTGTCGGACGGCACCACGACGGAAGCGCGAAGTTCCATCGCACGGGGTCTTCTTGCGGAAGGCCGGGTGACCGACGCAGCGGCCATCTTTGGTCGCGCCTACAGCGTCACGTGTCCGACTGTCCGTGGCGATCAGCGTGGGCGCACCATCGGCTGGCCCACCATGAACATCGACGCACGTGGGCGCATTCTGCCCGCCGACGGCGTCTACGCAGGCCGCGCGTCGCTTTGTGATGGAACACGCGCTATTGCCGCGATCTCGATTGGCACCAAACCAACGTTCGGTGAAAGCCCACGGACCTGCGAAGCCACGCTGCTTGCGTCTGACGGCGCTGCGCTGCCGCTGGCGGAGAATCTGTACGGTCGCACGCTTCGGTTGGAGTTCTCCGCGTTCATTCGCCCACAAGCACGTTTCGACGGGCTTCCCGCGCTTCTGGCGCAAATGGAGCGCGATCGCGCCGCCATCCTTTCTGCAGCGGGAGCCGACTCGGGCGCGCCGCTTCCTGTGGCGGCTCGCTAGCATCTCCGTTTCGCTGCGCGCGACTGCATGTCCTACACCACGAACACTTCCATCGGGGCAATCGCCGATCGCATTCGCTCGGCGCGGCGCATTCTTGTGACCACGCACCAGAAGCCCGACGGCGATGCGATGGGTTCCGTGCTGGCGGTCGTGCGCGCGGCCCGAGCGGTCGGCGTTGCGGCGGAGGGGTGGATGGTGGGGCCATGCGAGGGGAATCTGCGACTCTTCCAGGGTGATGATCCGATTGCGATCGTCGACCCGCGCAGGCCGGCGCTTCCCGACGGCGACTTTGATCTTGCTGTCGTGGTCGATACCGGCGCATGGACACAGCTTGAGATTCTTGCGCCTTGGCTTCGCGCGATGTTTGATCGCGTGATTGGACTCGATCACCACGCCCGAGGCGATGCCGTGGCCGCAGCGCGCGTCGTCGACGTGGGATGCGGATCCTGCACCGCGCTTCTTGCGCAGTTTGTCGATGCACTCGGGGTCGATCTTGGTTTCGGTGCGGATGCACGCGGTCGTTTCTCGATCGCCGAGGCGCTCTATCTCGGGCTTGCCACCGATACAGGGTGGTTCCGATTCCCAAACGCCCGAGCTGCTGAGTTCGCGCTCGCGTCGCGTCTCCTAGCTGCTGGCGTCGACAAAGACGCCATGTATCAGCAGATCGAACAGTCGAGTCGCGCCGGGCGCGTGCGACTGCAGGGTCGTGCGCTGTCGAGCCTTGAGTTTGCAGCGGGCGGAGCGTTCTCGATCATGCGGCTGCGCGACCACGATTTCACAGAAACCGGCGCAGAGATGGAAGAGTCCTCGGGCGTTGTGAACATGCCGATGGAGGTCGCCGCCGTGCGTGCGTCGGTGTTGGCCGTCGAAGACACGGCCAACGGCGTGATCAAGTTGAGCTTTCGCTCAAAGCCTTCCGGCCCCGATGGCGCATTCGTCGACGTGAACGAACTCGCAGCACGTTTCGGCGGCGGCGGTCACGTGCACGCAGCAGGCGCGAAGCA
The DNA here is from genome assembly GCA_044352505.1 of Phycisphaerales bacterium. Taxonomy (GTDB): domain Bacteria; phylum Planctomycetota; class Phycisphaerae; order Phycisphaerales; family SM1A02; genus QWPT01. Next base: position 8,427 of record JBILDS010000062.1, on the reverse strand, counting down.
AAAAGGCACCCTCGACGAAGTCATCGCCCGCGTCCGCGCAGCCGTCGAGATGTGAGCGCGCGGGACTTCCTGGAGAGGTCTTTGCAGAAGCTTTCCCGCAGAGGCGCGGAGGCCAAGTTTTCCACACCGTCGCTGCACGCGGTCGGGGAAGGGAGTCAGGAAGAGAGGATTTTTCTCTTCTCTTCTCTTTTCTTTTCTTCTCTTCTCTTCTCTCTGCCTTGCTCATCTGATCGGATCTCACGCGAGTGATGTACGCCTTCCCCTGATCTCCGTGCCTCCGTGCCTCCGTGAGAGACCCCTCAGAGAGAGACTCTTGAAACGCGTCAGCCGCACCACGCACGCGCGCGGAGTATCCGACTTCGTTTTGGCCTCCGCGCCTCCGCGCCTCTGCAGGAAAATCAGAGTTCCCGCGGCGCGACCACGCCAAGGGCGGATCGATCACACCGATCAGTTGATCGTGTAGCCGAGCTTCTTGATTACGGCTTCGATTGCCTCGCGCTGTTCGGCCGGCGCTGTCACGACCACGGTCTCGTCGGTGTGACTTGCCTTCACCGCGGTCACGCCCTCGATCTTCTCGATCTTGCCGCAGACGGCACCTTCGCAGCCTTCGCAGTGCATGCCCTTCACGGGAATACTCATCTCGACCGGCGCACTGAGCTGCACGGTTTCGACTGCTGGAGCCGCTGGCTTCTGTTCGCAGCCGAACGGGACGACGGCGAGCGATGCGAGGATGAGCGCGGCAAGGGCAGAGCGGTTCATAAAGCGATCGTAGCCTCTCCAATCGGTCGCGTGCGCGCGCATCGCGTCACGCCTTCGCCTTTGCCGCGATCAGCGCAGGCTTCGCGAACGTGCCGCGGAGGATCTTGTCCGACGGCGCCTTCATCCAATCCTCGAGAATTCCCGCGTAGACCGAGCGGAAATCGATTCCGTACTTGAGGTCGCCTTGGTCGAGGTCGGTGAGCGACGGGTGGCCGCCCGCCACGCCCGCCGTCAGCGATGGGCCTACGAGGAAGACGGGCGCTGCCGTTCCGTGGTCCGTACCGCCCGAGGCGTTCTGCCGCACGCGACGGCCGAACTCGCTGAACACCATCGTCAAGACGCGCGCGTCGTTGCGCTGTTCCCGGAGGTCGCGCTGGAACGCGCGCACTGCGTCGCCAAGTTGGCGCATCAGGTTCGCGTGGGTGCCCGCCTGGCCGCCGTGGGTATCGAAGCCACCCATCGACGCGTAGTAGACGCGCGTGGGCATCTCGGCGCGGATCATCGCGCCGATCGTCTTCAGCTGATTCGCAAGCCCGCTCTGCGGATACTCAACGAGTGGCTGTTTCGCCACCGCCGCGCGGATCCGCTCGCTTGCAACCTGCGCGTCGAGCGCGGTGCGCATGAGGAACTCGCGCTGCGATCCCGCCGCCGCGCCGCCCACGGCGCCTGCTCGATTGATCGCGTCGTAGGGCTCCTTCATCGCGCCGTGTAGATCTTCGCCAAGCCAGCGGAAGAGCGACGGATTCTCGAATGCGATCGGCTTCTGGATGTCGCCTTGCATTGCAAGCGGCGCGGTGCGGCCGATGGCGACCGAGCCTTCCGGAATCGGCGTTCCGTTGCAGGTGTTGTCGAAGTAGCGACCGATCCAGCCCGAGCCCTTCGCATCGAGGCGGCCGGTGTGCCAGATGTCCATCGAGGTGAAGTGCGAGCGGTTCGGGTTTGGGTACCCGACACCCTGCACCACCGTGAGGAGCCCGCTGTCGTGGAGTTCCTTGAATCCGGTGAGGTTCGGATGGAGCCCGATGCCCTGCGCGTTCGCCAGTTCAAGCGCCGACTGTTGGCCGTTCTGCGGCGCAGCGCCCGGCGCGCGAATACCAAGCTGCGGTCGCGCGCGGTAGTACTCGTCGGCGCCGTAGGGCACCACGGTGTTGAGCCCGTCGTTCCCGCCGCCAAGCTGCACAACCACCAGGATGCGCTCGTCGGGCACGCCCGGGTTCGACGAAAGCAGCGGGTTTCCCAGCATGCCGAGCGCGCTCCGCTCAATGAAGCAGGGCACCGTGGCTGCGAGCGACGCGAGGGTGAGGCTCCGTTCGAGGAACAATCGACGCGTGAATGGTTCGTGTTGCATGGTGGGCTTCAGCAGAGTTGGAATTCGGGCATGGCGCCGATCAGGCAGAGCATGGCTTTCACACGGTCTTCGGTCACCGTGCCGCCGAGCGAGCCGAGGAACTCGTCGAGTTCGGCAATGCGCTCAGGCGCGGGCGTTCCGCCAAGGGCGAACGACGCAAGTCCGCGCACGGCGTCGTGCGGGTCAATCGCGCCGTTTGCGTCGCGCACATGCGCAAGCAGCGAAGAGCAGTCGTAGGCCATCTCAGACGGATCCCACTCAAACGCTGCGGGGCGACGACCCGTCACGAGATACACAAGGAGATTCTGCCGCACGAACATCGTGGCGGTGTTGATCCACGAGCGGCCGCCGTCCCAGCCCTTCACGCTCGGCGGCTGGAAGAGTTGCTGTCCCATCAGGTCGCCCGCCTGCACGAGCGCACTCATTTCGCGCGTCGGGGTGCCGAGGCTGCGGATCGATTGAACAACGAGCTGCACCGGACTCTTCACCACCGACAGCCGGTTCTCCGGCGCGTAGAAGTGCTGCGAGCGGAACAAGAGCCGCAGGATCGGACGCAGCTCGTAACGGCGCGCGCGGAACTCGCGCGCAAGCCGTTCGATCGCGGCACCCGCATCTTTCGGCAGCGTCGGCGCGTCGTTCACGAAGAAGCGGTAGAGCTTCGAAACGATGAAGCGCGGGCACGCAGGCTGCTCGAGCAGAATCGAGACGAACTCGTCGCCAGAGAAGTTACCCGTGCGTCCGAGGATCGTCTTCGGCGTGGAGTCGTGCTCCTGCGCGTTGAAGTAGAACTCGTTGCCGCGGTAGGTCATGCCCGTCAGCGCGCGGGCGCCTTCTTTGATGTCTTGCTCGGAGTAGCCGTTTCCCTCGCCGAGGGTGAAGAGCTCCATGAGCTCGCGCGCGAGGTTCTCATTTGGGCTCCTGCGGCGGTTCTCGTCGTTGTCGAGATACTTCAGCATCGCCGGGTCGCGAATGACGCCGCGCACGAGATCGGCGAAGTTGCCGGCGGCGTGCGTGCGAAGCATCGCGTTCTGCCGCATCATGTGCCAGCTGTTCTCGATGGTGCGGTAGCCGGTGGCGAAGTGGCCGTGCCAGAAGAGCGTGAGCTTCTCCTCGAGCGGCCGGCCGGTTGCGATCATGCGCGCAAGCCACCAGCGCTGCATCGATGCAAGTTGCGCGCGATCATCGCGTTCGCGCGCCTGACGCTCGCGCTGGAGCCGGAGAATCGTCTCCTCGTCGCCATCCGCACGCGCACGCCGCAGCGTTTCGCGCTCTTCCGGCGTCTCTGGGCGCATGACATTGGCTCGGAAGTCGTTTGCGTGGGCATCCACCGTTGCGGCCGCGGCCTCGCCCTTGAAGTCGACGAGGTAATCGACCGCATCTTCGACGCCGAGCTCGACCAGCGCGCGTACCTGCGCGGGCGTTCCGCCGAAGCCAGCCCGGTTCAGAAGGTGCTGTGCGGCGGCGTAATCGAAGTCCCGTTTCGCAAGTGGCTGGATGGGGTTCGACATGATGTTGCGTCCGATGCTTCGCGGTTGCGCGCCTCGTTGCGCGTGGGGGGAGTATGGGAAAACTACGCGGGGATGCCCAAGCCGCGAAGGGTGATCTCGGCGTATTTCGCGAAAGTCAGGTGGATTTCGCGCGGCGGCCGAGGAGCGCGACCGCGGCCAACGGCAGCACCACTGCAAGCGGCGCTGACAGTCCCGGGCCATTCAGGAATGCGTCATCGAGAATCGGAACCACCGCTGCCACGACCACGCCGAGCCCGAGCAGCGACCAGAGGCTCGGACGTCCGCCCGTTCGCAGCGCGAGCGCCGCGTAGGCGGGGAAGAGGAGCCCGTAAAGCCCGAGGAACCGCAGGTAGGTGTCTTGTAAAGGCGCGAGCAGTGCCGCGACCACACCGATCGCAATCGCTCCGAAGATGAGTGCGCCGCGTGTTCGGCCGCCGAGCGCGGTCGCGCGGATCTCTGAGAGATGCAGCGCCGATGTGAGCACGAGCTGGAGCACGATATGTGCGCGCACCGCTGGGTTCGTGAGCCCCTGCGGCGACTTCAGATAGCAGACGGTCAAGAGCAGCATCGTCGCGAAGCAAACGCCAAACACGAGGAAGTTCGTCGGTCGTTTCCCCTCGGGAACCTCTTGTCGCGCGCGGTGGAACGTGAGGTCGAGGTTCGGCGACAGCATGAAGCCGAAGACGATCGTTGGCAGCACGAAGCCGAGTTGCGCGAGCGTGAATTCGCCGGTCGCGGGCAGTGGGTTCATCTTCGCCCACGGCAGGAACGCAAACGTCGCGAGGCTTGCCACGAACCCGAGCGCAGCGAGCGCCCAAAGCGCGCGGCGCGGCAGATGCGCCAGCGCAAGCGCCGTTGCGGCGACCGCGAACATCGCAAGAAGTGCGCCGTCCGAGGGCGTGGTGGGAATTGCTTCAGCGACCACGGGCCCGCCGAGCCAGCCGATGAAGAAGATTTGGTACGCGACCGTCGCCGCCGAGAAGCACGCCATCGCGAAGGCGTGATCGCGGGTTTCGGCGCGCGAGCGCTCGCGCGATCGGAGGTAGCCAAAGAGCGTGCAGCCGAGGATGTTTGGCACCGCGAACGCAAGGATGCCCGGCCACCCGTACATCTGGCCGATGACGATCGGCGCGAACATGCCGATACACCAGGTCCAACTGGTGGCGAGGGCGAGGCCCGAGAGAACCGTCTGCACGCGCTGCGTCATCGATCGGGCGCGCCTTCAGAGTGCGAGTCGCGCGGTACATCGCGGAGCGCGTCGCCCGATGCGTCGAGCGCGCGGCGCTTCGCGTCGAGCCGCTGGTGCCGCGCCTTGCGGCGCTCCTCACGTTCGCGCACCATCGACTTCGGCGTGCAGTGGAACGTGATGTCGCAGCGCCCGACGAGGATCTCCTCGCCCTTCTTCACAATCTGCTGCTGGTAGATCTCAAGCTCGAGCGCAACGTTGAACTCGCCGCCCGCCGCCACCTTCTCCTCGACCTCTTGGCTCTTCACCACGCGGTAGACCGCTGGCCCAAGGCAGGGGCGTAGGAAGCGATACTTCATCTCCTTGCAGACGACCGTGTAGTCGCCGCCGCAGATCGAGAAGAGGTACATGCCCGCAGCGACCTCGGAGTTTCCGAGAAGCGCCGCGCCCGCCATCGCGTCGTAGAAGTTCCGGTTGAAGCGGCGGAAGGGCAGAATCGCCGCGAAGCGCTCCGCGCTCAGACCCGTCTTGCGGCTGTACATCTTGATTCCCGAGCGCGCCGCGTAGGGCAGCCACACCAGGGAGAAGAGCTTGTGGAAGAAGTTGTTCTTGATCGAGAGCCGCGAGAGCCACGCCTCGAGCCGTTCGAGCCGCGTGGGTGGTCGCACCGGGCGACGCGCGGCAGGCACCGGCGCGAGCGGCGGGTCGGGCTGGTCGGGGTTGAGCGGCACGGTTTCCACGGCGGTGAACGGGAAGCGGCTGGGTCGCGGGAACGAACGGGGAACGACAGGGAACGGAGAGGGAACGGAGAGGGAACGGAGAGGGAACGGAGAGGGAACGGAGAGGGAACATGGTAGTCCAGCGGCGCACAGGATGGAACGGTGTAGAGTGCCACAATGCCAATTGCGCAAGCGCCTGTTGCGGTCTGTTCGTGGAGCCTTCGCGCCTCAGACTCAGCCATGCTCGTCGAGCGCATCCAGGCCACCGGCGCGCGTGCCGTACAGCTGGCACTGGTTCCCATTGCCGACTGGGAAGGCGCGTGGGGCGATACTTTTTCTCGGCTCGCAGACGCCGGCATTGAGGTGGTGAGCGGCATGCTCGAGACGATCGGCGAGGACTACTCGACGCTCGACACCATTCGCGCAACAGGCGGCATCGTTCCCGACGCCACGTGGCCCGCCACGCGCGCACGCGCGATCGAGGTCGCGCGCGTCGCAGGGCGTAACCGCGTGAAACTCGTCACATTTCACGCCGGATTTATTCCGCACGAAGCGGGGGCGCAGCGCGACGCGCTGTTCGCCCGGCTGCGCGAACTTGCGCGCATCTTCCGCGACCACGGCGCACGCATCGCATTCGAGACGGGGCAGGAGTCAGCCGAGACACTGCGCCACGCGCTCGATCTGCTCGGCGACGACACGATCGGCGTGAACTTCGACCCGGCGAACATGATCCTCTACGGAATGGGCGACCCGGTCGCCGCCGTCGCGCGGCTCGCATCGCGCATCGCGCAGGTCCACGTGAAGGACGCGCTCCCGACCACGGCGCCGGGAACCTGGGGAAGCGAAGTGCGCGTTGGCACCGGCGCCGTCGACTGGCACGCGTTCCTCGCAGCCGTCGCGCGCGTTCCCGCGCCCGTGCGCCTCGCCGTCGAACGCGAAGCCGGTGACGACCGCATCAACGACATCCGCGCCGCGCTCGAACTGCTCGCGCGGCATGGCGTGGCGTGATGTTTGGCGAGCGCTCAGCGCGAGCGCAAGTCGTGCGAGTCGACAGCCAAATCGGGTGCCACCACTTCCAGTGGTGGTTCCGTGCGCGTATCGGCAACTCCTCCGATCCCAGCCACTCCGACTCCGCACGACTGGAAGTCGTGGCACCCATTAGGGCTGTCCCGCTCGGGCGCTCTCCGCTCAGGCTTCGCCTTCGACAGCGCCCTCAACCCTTCCGGATCTCCTTCGGCCCCTTGCCGGCGGTCTTCTCGTAGCGGCCGTCGCCGGTCTTCTGGTACTTCGTGAACCCAAGCCGGTCGAGGTTCGAGTCGCTGACCTTGCGCTTGTCGGCGGCGGAAGAGTGCTGGCCACCAATCATGGGCATCTGCGGCACGCGCTGGACGGGCTCGCCCGTTTCGGGGTGGGCAGTGAGCGCCGGATCGCTCATCTTCTGGACGATCTCGAAGTGGTCGCACAGCGTTCCGTCGGGCTTCACGACTGCATACACGTACGTCGGCATGCGGCCATGGTAGAACGCCCGACACGGAGGCGCGAGTGGTGACGACACGACCGAACACGAACCCGGGCGAGGCGCCCCGTATCGAATCAGCCAGGATTCGCGAGCTGCGCGACCTCCTGACGCGCGCGAACACGGCGTACTACGTCGACGCCGCGCCGTTCATGAGCGATGCCGAGTTCGACGCGCTGCTTGCCGAACTCGCGGCGCTCGAGGCCGCGCACCCTGAGATTGCAGACCCGAACTCGCCGACCCAGCGCGTCGGAGGCGCGGCGCTCGAGGGCGAGTTCGAGACGCGCAGGCACCGCGTACCGATGCTGTCGGTCGACAACACCTACTCGATCGAGGAGATGCGCGCGTGGTACCAGCGCTGCGCAGACGCGCTCGGCGCGGCTGGCGGCGGCAGCGGCGAACTCGGCGGACTCTTCGCCGCGCCCGCAGGCCCCGCGCTCTTCGCGGACCCAAAGGTCGACGGCCTCGCGATCTCGCTCCGCTACGAGCTCGGCGCGCTCGTCGAGGCTGTGACGCGCGGCGACGGCGAGAAGGGCGACCTCGTCACGAACAATGTGCGCGCGATCCGCGCGATCCCGCTCGCACTCCGCGCGCCGAAGACAGCGAAGTGGGGCGGCATCCCGCCCGTCCTCGAGGTGCGCGGCGAGATCTTCATGCCCGTCCGCGAGTTCGAGCGCATCAACGCAGAGCGCGAGAAGCACGGCGAGCAGCTCTTTGCGAACGCGCGCAACTCCTGCGTCGGCACGCTCAAGAACAAGGACCCGAAGGTCGTCGCGGCGCGGCGGCTCTCGTTTGTCGCGCACGGCCGCGGCGAAGGCGAGGGGTTGCCGGCGCTCGCCGCGCACTCGGAGTTCGTGGCGTACCTCAAGGAACTCGGCGTGCCCGTGTCGACGATCGGCGGCAAGCTCGAGTCGGTCGACGCCGCCGCGCGCGTGATCGAGGATTTCGCGGGCAAGCGCGAGAAACTCGACTTCGCGGTCGACGGCATGGTCGTGCGCATCGACCGCTTCGACGAGCAGGAGAAGCTCGGTTTCACGTCGAAGAGCCCGCGCTGGGCGGTCGCGTTCAAGTACCCGGCCGAGCAGAAGGAAACGGTGCTCGAGAAGGTCGAGTGGCAGGTCGGAAAGGGCGGCACCATCACGCCGCGCGCGACCATGAAGGCGGTGTTCGTCGCGGGTTCGACCGTGAAGCACGCGACGCTCCACAACATCGAGGAGATCCAGCGCCGCGACCTCCGTATCGGCGACCATGTCGTCGTCGAGAAGGCCGGCGAGATCATCCCGCAGGTCGTGCGCGCGGTCGTCGAGAAGCGCACGGGCCACGAGACGCCGATCGACGCGCCGACCGCGTGCCCCGTGTGCAAGGGCGAGGTCGAGCGCGAGGGGCCGAAG
>JBILDS010000061.1:0-13660 GCA_044352505.1 Phycisphaerales bacterium | reverse complement strand
CGCGCGCTGCTGGCCTCGAAGGCGCGGTCGTACGCCGCGCATGGCCCGAGCGCTGGACGCTCTGGTGGAGGCGCGCATGAACGACGGCGACCACTTCGACATTGCCGTGATTGGCGCGGGGCCAGCGGGCAGCTGTGCAGCGATCGCAGCAGCGCGGGCGGGCGCGCGCGTGGTGCTCGTCGATCGCGGCATCATGCCGCGTGCGAAGGTGTGCGGTTGCTGCCTTGCCGCCTCGGGCGTGGCCGCGCTGCATGCTGCCGGAGCAGGCGACGCGCTCGCGGGCGCTGTGCCGCTGCGTGCGATCCGCCTGGCAAGCGGCGCGCGCGCGATGACGCTTGCGCGCGCGGCGGGCGTTGCGATTGGTCGCGAAGAACTCGACACGCGCCTCGTCGACATCGCGCGGTGCGCGGGCGTCGAGGTGCGACTCGAGACCTCCGCGCGCGTGTCGCGGGACAGCACCGTGCGGCTCACCCACGGCACGCGGATTTCGACGCTTCGCGCGCGCACCGTGATCGTGGCAGACGGCCTCCAGGGCAGCGCACTCGATGATGTGCCGGGCTTCGAGTGGCGCATCACGGCGCGCAGCATGATGGGCTTCGGCGCCACGCTGCCGGCGACCGCGCTCGATTGCCCGTTCGGTGAAATCCACATGCATGTCGGCCGCGATGGCTACATCGGCGTCGTGCGGCTCTCGTCGGGTGAACTTGATGTCGCAGCGGCGATTGCGCCCGCGGCGATCAAGCGTGTGGGCACCGTCGCGGCGTGTGCGCGCAAGCTGCTTGCTCACGCCCCGCACGATGCGCAGGCTGTCGAACGTGCACGCTGGCGCGGAACACCGCAACTCACGCGCAGGCGCATACGCGTGGCGGCCCCTGGAATTCTGGTGGTCGGCGACGCGGCCGGCTACATCGAGCCGTTCACAGGCGAAGGCATGTCGTGGGCGATTGCGACGGGACTTGCCGCCGGTGAACTCGCCGCGCAGGACGCGCACGCGCACGAGCGCTGGCCTGCGCGCTGCGCGGCGCTTGTCGCGCGGCCAAAGTGGCGCTGCCGAGCGATCGCGCTCGCGCTGCGCAGCCCGCTTCTTGTTCGCGCTGCAATCGCGGTCGGCGCGCGCATGCCGCAGCCGTTCGAGCGGCTTGCGGCGCGACTTGAAGGCGCGGTGCTCTCATGAACACCGCGACAATCCGCGCAATTCTCACGACGGCTCCACCCGAGCGCCTCACGCGCGAAGCGTGGCTTGCGTTCGCAGATCGGATCACGCCGCGTGAGGTTTCACGGGCACTTCTCGCACGGCTCGCCGAACGAAGCGGGATCGAATCGCGCGGCGCAGCGGCAGAGACCGATCCGCCGTTCTACGCGGACGACGCGCCTCCCGGCACCGCTGTGCGCATGCAACTTTGGTCGCGTGCGGCGCGCGCAATGGCCGAGCGCGCGGCCAGCGCGGCGCTTGCGCACGTCGCCGCCGATCCCGCGTCTGTCACCCATGTCGTGACAGCGTCGTGCACGGGGTTCGAATCGCCCGGTATCGACGCGCATCTCATCGAGCGCCTCGGGCTCTCGCGCGCGGTCACGCGCGTCAACATCGGGTTCATGGGCTGCCACGCCGCGGTCAACGCGCTGTCGGTCGCGCGCAGCGCCGCGATTGCTGATCCGGCGGCGCGCGTTCTCGTCGTCTGCGCAGAGGTGTGCTCAGCGCACTTCCACTACAGCGCGCGGGTCGACCAGTTGATTGCGAACACGCTGTTCGGCGATGGCTGTGCGGCTGCGGTCGTCGACGGCGCGCAACACGCGACACCGGGCGCTCCACTGCTCGCTGCCACGCATTCCATGCACCTTTCGGACAGCGCCCACGAGATGGCATGGTCCGTTGGCAACCATGGCTTCGAGATGACCCTCGGCGCGCGCGTGCCTGAAATCCTGCAGGCGGAAGTGGGCGCGTGGGTCGCCGGTGCGTTGGCGACGCACGGGCTTACGCCCGCCGATGTCGGCGCATGGGCGATCCACCCCGGCGGCCCGCGCGTGATCGAATCGGTGCTCGCGTCGCTCGGGCTCGAGGCGGCCGCTGGCGACGCAAGCCGCACCATCCTGCGCGCACACGGCAACATGTCGAGCGCAACGCTTCTCTTCATCCTCGAACGGCTGATGCGCGAGCGCGCGCCGCGCCCGTGGGTCGGTCTCGCATTCGGCCCCGGCCTCGTAGGCGAGATGTTGGTCGTGCGCTGACGCGCGATAGCATGTACCCATGCGTTCATTCGTGCGTCTTTCGGTTGTCGGCATCGCGCTCCTTTCGGGCTCCCTCGCGCTCGTGCAACCCGCCGTCGCCGCAGCGGTCGCGGCGAGCAGCAGTTGGTCGTCGCGCACGGGGTCGTACATCAACGCCGCGCGCGAACGTACACTCGACGCCGCGAAGGCGAAGGGAATCGAACTCCCCAGCGACTTCCTTGCGTGGATCGACGGTGACTCCATCGTGCGCAACACGATCTACGGCTGCCGCGCCGACTCGCTACCTGTTCTCCTCAAGTTGCGTTCGCTCGAGATTGATCTTGGCGAAGACACTGTGCGCCGCGACTACACGCAGCTCGCACTCGCGTTCGCAATACAGGATTCCTACGCGAAACGCGGCGATCAGGGCACGCCGTGGAACGACGCAGACGGCGCGAAGTCGCCTGACTATTCGAACGATGCGTTGCCTGATGTTTCACCGCGCGCGCCGCTTGCACTTGAAATCCCAGGCGACCCACGCGTGCGCGTCGACACCAAGGACACATCGCGCCCGCTCGACCGCGACGACCACATCATCAACTTCCTCGAGGACCATCCGGAAATCGAAGAGGAGATCGAAGTCAAGGAGCTCCCTCCGCTTGAGTACGACGAGCGCGGCATCGCGAAGCCGCAGCGCGGGGCCGTCTCGGTGAAGAAGACAATCAAGCGACCGCTGCGCGCGGCGGATGTGATCGCGTCGCGCGCACTGCAGGAGGAGTTCAACGCCCATATGGCCGCGCACGGCCACTCCGACATCGCCATCGACTGCGGCGAGCGCGCGGTCTACTGGGGCTCGACCGCCGCGATCGGCGAGAGGTCGCTGCGCGAGCGAATCGCAGCGGCGCACGAGCTCTTCCACACAGCCTATCGCAACAAGGGTCGCATGCCCGCCGCGCGCGACCGCGCGCCGACCGCGGCCGAGTCGATGGCGTGGTTCATTCGCAACGATCGCCACGATTTCTCCGACGACATGCGAGCCGCGCGCGAATGGCCGCGATTCCCGCTGAACGCGCCGTGGCCCGTGCTGATGATGCTCGCGGCCGACGACCAGCCGCTCCGCGAGCGCGAGGACATCTGGGCGAAGTTCCGCGACAATGGCGAGTTCCGCACCTACGGCGAGTACATCGGAGATATCGCGCAGCAGTTCGACATGCAGAGCGCGCGGCGCGTGGCGCCGATTGCGTTCAGCTATGGCTCGATCCAAATGATGTGGAAAGATGGCGGTGTGTGCGGCACGATGGGAAACATCGGTTCGCGCACGTACCGCATCGTTGGCCAGCCTGCGTCGACCGCAGGGCAGCCGGGTCACTGCGCGATCGTGTTCATGGAGTATGACGCGACAACGAAAGAGTTTCGCTGCAAGGGTGGCCAGTATGCGACGGGCGGCGACGAGGTCACCACCGTGCACGCGGGCTGGAACTACGACGACAAGGGCGGGCGCAAGCCGATGGTGTTCCATCAATCGATCGCATGGGGCGTGAATGAGGGGCTGCCGTCGTTCATCGAGAGCCTGGCGATGGTGCGTGTGTTCAACGCGATGCCGGCCGACGAGCGCGCCCGCGAGTGCGTGCCGTTTGTGAAAGCCGCGCTTGCCGAAAATGTGTTTGCGCTGGCGGCGATCACGACAGCGCTTGAGAACGCACCCGATGTGAATGCAGCGATTGCGATCGCCGACGCGTGCGCGGACCGTTTCGCGAAGGCGACCGACGAGAAGCAGCACGCGCTCTATCGCTCGACCGTGCGCGACCTTGCGCATACGCGCATCGAGCAGTTGCCCGCACCTGCAACGCCCGAAGAAAACGCAAGGCTCCTTGAGGTGCTCGAGCGCCAGGGCTCGACGAACGGCGCGCTCCTCGCACGCTGCTGGCGCGGCGTCGGCGGCGACGATGAATTCGTGAAGCGCTGCAAGGCCGAGATTGACGCGTACCTCGCGTCGCCCGATCGTGGCAAGGATCGTCGCACCGCACAGAAGTTTGCAGCGCAGGTGAATGGTTGGGCAAAGACGGTTGCACGCCCCGCGAAGAAGCGCTGGGCCGAGCAGCTGCTTGCTGCGTTCGAAGGAAAGGAGACGATTCTCCTTCGCGGCAAGGAGCAGGTCGATCCGGCGGTCGAGGCACTGCGCAAAATCGCAGGGGTGAAACCACAAACGCGCAGATGAAGTTCATACTTCGCAAAGTTGCCCGTGGCGGCCGAATACTTCGCAGTTTCGATTACGCTTCTGCGATGCGATTCGTCTCGACTGCGCTGCGCCTTCCGCACCTCTTTTGTCTGACTCTTGTCGCCGCGCTCACGTCTTCATCGGCGTCGCATGGTTTCACGGCAGCGTTCGGAGAGCGCAACAACACAAGCGTCATCTTCATCCACCCCGACGGCGCTGGCCTCGGGCACTGGGGGCTTCTGCGCGTTCACCATGCGGGGCCCGACGGCGAAATCGCGTGGGACAGATTGCCCGCGATGGCGACCTATCGCCCGCACATGCGCGACAGCCTGGCACCTTCGAGTCACTCAGGTGGAACGGTGCATGCCTATGGCGTAAAGGTTCCGCAGGACAGCTTCGGGATGGACGGAGCAGAGATCCCGCTTGCTGCTTCCGGCGAACGGATCAGCATCATGCGCGAGGCACAGCGCGCGGGTCGCGCGGTTGGCATCGTGAACTCAGGTCATCTCGCTGAGCCCGGAACGGCGTGCTTCCTTGCAAGCGTGCCAAAGCGCTCGATGACCGTCGAGATCGCGCGTCAACTTCTCGAGTCGAAGGCGGAGGTCATTCTCGGCGGCGGCGAAGCGCTCTTCCTGCCGAAGGGCGTGCAGGGAAGGCACGGCACTGGTCGTCGCGACGACGGCCGCGATCTCATCGCCGAGGCGCGTGCGGCGGGCTACACCGTTGTCTTCACGCGCGACGAACTTGCGGCAGTTCCCGCAGGAACAACGCATCTTCTTGGCCTCTTCTCAGAGATGAACACCTTCAATGATCGCAGCGAGGAGACCTTGCGCGACCGCGGCCTTGTGCCGTTTCCCGCCGAACGCCCAACGGTCGGCGAAATGACACGCGCGGCGCTTCGCGTGCTCGCGGCCGATGTCGACGGTTTCATGCTTGTCGTTGAAGAAGAGGGCACCGACAACTTCTCCAATACGAAAAACGCAGCGGGAATGCTTGAGGCCATGCGACGCGCAGACGAAGTGATCGCGATCGCAGAGACGCACCGCGCTACGAACCCCGCGACGCTTGTGCTTGTTGCTGCGGACAGCGATGCGTCGCGGCCGCAACTCGTGGCGATGCCAGAGTCGGATGGAGTCATCGTGCGCGATAGGCCGCTCCCTGCGACGCTTCCCGACGATGGAGCCGCACTTGACGGAGTTGATGGATCGGGAACCGTTCCGTTTCTCGCGGCTCCAGACGCCAATGGCGCGAGGCTTGCCTTTGCCGTCGCTTGGGCCAGCTATCAGGATGGAGGAGAACCAATTCTTGTCCGCGCTGCGGGGCCCGGTTCCGAGCTCGTGCGCGGGAATCTCGATAACACCGACATCTATCGCATCATGTACACAGCGCTCTTCGGCATGACACCCGACGCTGTTCGCGCAGCGCGCACCGCGCCGAACAACTGATCGCGGCACGCTTACTTCACCGTGCGCCGCGATTCATGCTCGGCCACCACCGAGTCCCATGAGGAATCGAACGCCCAGTCGTAGTTCTTCCAGCGCGCAATCGAGCGCTTGTTGATGGGCTGCCGGACCTGCGCAAACGAGAGCGTGAACGCAGTTTTGGTGTTCTGCTCGGGCGTGAGTACTGCTTCGTCCATCTCAAGACCCATGCGCTTCAAGCACCGCGCAGCGAAGAGGGCAGGCTGCTCCACCAGATCTTCATACACGATTCGCTCGTGGGCGAGTCCGAGCACCTCGAAGGCAAGCGGAACAATTCGCCGCTCAAGCTCGATGATTCGGCGGATCGAGTCGAACTGCTGTGCCCATTCGTACGACGCAGGATTGAAGAAGGAGAGAAAGATGCTCGTCGCAACATCGCGAGGATCGCGATCGACATTGATGCAGACAGCGCCCGGGAGCACCGCCGCAAGTTCCGGAAGCGCCCGCCACGTGCCAAGGCTCTTGTCGAATGACCACGTGGCGCCGCTCTTGCGAATCTGCGTCGCGCCTTCGAGATAGTGCCTTTGCAACGCGTGAAACGTTGCATCCGGAACTGCGGCCGGCACGCGTGGCCATGGCCCGCCGTTGTGGAGGCTTCGGCAGATGAAGTCGATGCCGTCATACTCGCCGATGCCGCCAATCGCCGGGTGCCGATCAAGCATCTGCTCGAGCAGTGTGGTGCCCGAACGAGGCAACGACACCACAAACGCGACACCCTCCACCTGCGCCGCACGGGGCTTGAAGAAACCAGGCCCCTTCTCCAAGCGAGCGATCAGCTGCTCCAAGGGTGCGATCCACTCCTGCGGGTCATACCTGCCCGATGTGGCGCGATGCACTTCGGTGGCGAGATCGAATGCCTCGCGATAGCGCCCGAGTTTGTCGAGCATTCCAATTGCTTCAAATCCCGCGGAACGACGCAGTGCCGGATGGGTTGGGTCGCGAAAGACCTCAACCAATTCGCGCACACCGGCGTCGCGATCCTTGATCGCCACCACGCGTGCCAGCATGAGACGCGCACGCGGATCCGCTCGCCACGGCCCATCCATAGCGGCTTCCTCAAGAAACGCATCCGTTCGACCAGCCTGATGGAGCGCCATGAGAAGGTTGAGATGCGCTTCGACCGCAATTGGCCCGCGACCGCGCGCCAATGGTGTCATGCATGCAATCGCGTCATCAATCCGGCCGAGCCGCAGATCCATGTTGGATCGAAGAAGCCGTGCTTGCGGGTCATTCGGTGAGATCGCGAGCGCGCGCGTCACGTCCTGCTCCGCAGCAACATGGTTTCCAAGTCGAGCGTTCGCGCGAGCCCGCGTCAGGTGGCCGAGAAAACTGTTCGGCAACACGCGCAACAATTCATCGGCAGCTGCGAGCGCCGCCGCGGCGTCGCCTGACTCGAAGAGCCGCTCGATTCGGACTATGGGAGACTCGCGCGCCATTGAGACATCGTATCGGCGCAGCATTCGCCCGCGAACACATGACTTCGCGGCTGCCACACAACGCAAAGCCCCCCGGAGCAAACTCCGAGGGGCTTCGATTGGTTCGAGATGCGCATTGCGACGCGCCGATTACTTGCGGCGGCGCGATCCGACGAGACCCGCAACGCCGAGGAGCGCGAGCGCGCCCGGAGCGGGGATCCCGTTGGTGAGATCAAGAATCTGATCCTGGTAGCTCGAGTTTCCGATACCGATCAGACTTGACGTCGATCCGCCAAGATTCGACGCTGCGGCGAAGAGCGCAGCGAGGTTTCCGCTGATGGCCGCCGTGAGGCTGTTGCCCTTGAAGTTGCCGTTCGCAACGTTCAGGCTATCGATCGTTCCATCGAAGTCGTTCACGACTTCCCACACAGCAATCTGGAACGCAGCGGCGAGGTCGTTGTTCGTGCCGAACTGCGCGCCGTTTGTGGCCGCGTACATGCGGGCCACAGCGTTTGCCTTCACAGCGCCCATACCGGCACCTGGAATCGGAAGGTCAGAAAGCTGCTGCACCTCGTACACCCGAACCGGGCCGTTGATGTGGATGAACTGATTCAACTCAGTGCAGAACGACGTCCAGGTGCCGTTCAGGTTGAATCCTGTGCTGCCCGAAAGCGTGAGACGGATCTGGCCAGCAAAGACGTTGACTGTGGTTGTGCCGTAGGTCACGTTCACGTTTCGTCCCGCGCCGGTGCCGGTAGCGGCAACCGAGACGAGATTGGCGCTGGCGACGCTTGCCGGAACGCAGAGAACAGCAAGGGCGAGGGAAAGACGCTCAAACTTCATGAGAGAGACCTTTCAGCGGTTGAGATCACACACGCAGGCCAGCGGAACGCTGACGCCTCGTGCATACCGGAAGACTCGACACGCCCTACTGCGCGTGCGGCGTACCCCAACTGGGGTCTGCAATGAAAGAGGCGCAATCAGGGGATCCGACCTGTCATGCATTGGGCTGAATTCGCTGAATTCACTCATTCGACCCTGCGGTCGTGCGCGAGCGGACGCAGTGCCATCACCAAATCGGGCGACGTCGCGACGTACGTGCGTCCGGGAAACTGCAACGGTTGGGTGGCGTGGTGCCGAGGATGCTGCGATCGCCCCGCCAAACGACATCGCGCCGCCCAGTTGGACGGCGCGATGTGAGATTTGGTGTGTGAGAGTGAAGCGTCGCTCCGCACGTCGACGCTGCGACTCCGTGGTTTACGCGCGGCGGCGCGAGCGCGCCATGCAAAGGAAACCAGCGAGTCCTGCGAGCACGCTCGGCCCTGGCACCACTGTGACAAAGAGGGACGTGCTGTTGTAGTCGCCACCGGGCGCGGCGAACGAGCCAGTGCCGACTGAGAGTTCCCAGAACAGGCCGGCGCCAAGGATCGGACCATTCACAACCGCGGTCGGTGCGAGCGTCACGCCGCCACCGGTCACGATGATCTCAAAGCGGTCGCCGAAGACAGGCGTGAAGCCGTTCACGAGGTCGATCTTCAGGGTGCCCTCGAAGAGGACGGGGCCCGTGCAGAAGATTGTGTCGTAGTCGACGTCACCCGTTGTCAGCGCGTTGGCGTTGCTTGTGCCGCCAATCTCGACCGTGAGTCGACCGGACGGGCGAACGCGGAACGAACCGTCGATTTCCAAGACGCCCGGCGAGTTCCCCCACGAAAGCGCTGCATTTGAGGCGACATCGACCTCGCCGTCATACGTGCCGGACGGCGCGAAGACGGAGTAGTCCACGTTGGCATCGCCGGAGTCGCGGATCCAATCCATCGCCTCGCTGAGTTGCGTGAACTGGCCGACCTGCCCACTCGGGCCGGTCACGGTCACGAATCCCGCGTGCGCGGCTCCGACCACACCGGTCGCCAACAAAGTCGTGATCGATGCCATTCCACGCATAACGCCTCCAACCATCTTGGAACTTCAAAATGCCGATGACGCACCGCCAATCGGAGGCGCCCCGTAAGAGACAGGCGCAAACTGCGGCTCGTGTATGTCACGCAATTGTGGTTCTTCACAATTGCTGCATACATGAACTTCTGGTTGGCGCTGGTCAGTGGGACTGCTACTTCGCTGGATACACGGAGTTTGGACGGGTAACGGCCTCGCTTCATCTCGGGTTCCAATCCCCCGTTTGAACAGGGTTTACGGTGTTCGGATAGGCCTTTGCGTTCGACATCGAGTTGCTTTGCTGATCGCAGCGCTCGACCCCATCCGACGAAGCCGGAGGTGTGGTCGAGTAGACTCGCATCGCATGCCGGCGAGAGAACTCCCAGCCGCCAAAATCGACCGTTTGCTCGCCGCCAGAGACGCGAACGCGGCGCTGCAAGTTGCGGATGAACTTCTTGCGAAACTCCCGAGTAGCCCGGTTGGTCACCTTGGACGTACGCGCGCGTTGCTTGCAATCGGTCGCCCGCTTGAGGCGCATCGGGCGCTCGACCGCGCCTTGGCTGTGGCTCCAAACGATCCGGTCGCCAACACGATTCTCGCGAACATCGATGCCCAAGCAGGGCGCGATACCGAGGCGATCGAGCGACTCCGTCCGTTCGCACTCGCTTCCTCAGCGCAAGCGAACGAAGCGCTGCTTGTGCTGCTCGACATTCTCTACCACAGCAATCGCCGCGACGAGTGGCGTGCGCTCCTTGAACGCCCCGGACCTTGGCGACAGGATCCACGCGCGCTGATCCACCGTGCGCGACTGGTGGCGGTCGATGATGCCAGCGCTGGAATCGAAGGCTTGATTGCGCTCTTTCGTGGCAACGCCCCACTTCCGCAGCGACGATTGGCAGGATTTGAAGCCGTCGCACTGCTTGATCGCGCTGGCGACTATCGACGCGCCTTTGACCTGGCGACCGAGATTCACACGACCATGAGCGAAGAGTTCGATCTGGCTGTCTACGCACGGCCAGTCGAGGAACAGCTCGCGCGCGCGACGGCTGAGGGAAACTGGGTGCCGCGTCGAGCACCGACTGTGCAAGGTGTTGTTCTCACATGCGCGCTACCGCGATCGGGCACCACGCTGCTTGAGCAAATGCTGGATCGGCATCCGTCGATTGGCGGTATCGGTGAGTACGCCGGTATTTGGACGATCTACTCCGAACTTCGAAAGGTTGGTGCGTGGCCGCGTCGCCCGCAGGAAGTTTCTGAAGAGATGTGCACAGCGCTGCAGAAGATGTACCTCGACGGCGCCGCGCGATTCCGTCGGCCCGGCGCGTCGTGGATCCTCGACAAGTCGCTGCGCACGTGGAAGTCGCTCCCTGAGGTTGCAGCAGTTCTGCCTGGTGCTGTGTGTCTCTCCGTGGAGCGCGACCCGCGCGACCTCGCCACAAGCCTGTTTTTGTCGCACTTCTGGCACGGGCAACAGAGTTGGACGCAGAGCCTGCGCGCGATCCAACGCGCGATCGCGCTTCATCAGCAAGCAACTCCTGTTCTGCTCGAAACGCTGCAGATTCCAAACGTGCGCGTGATCTACGAAGAGCTTGTCGATGACCCGTCAACGCATGCGCGGCGCGTTCTCGACCTCTTGGGGCTTGAACTTGATCCGCGCGTGCTTTCACCCGAGGAGAACACGCGCGCGGCCATGACCCAGTCGGTGGCGCAGGTACGGCGTTCGATCAACCGGTCTTCGATCGGCCGCTGGCGCAACTACGCCTTCGCGTTTGACGAGTCGTGGGAGCCACTCGTGGCGCTGCACGAGTCACGCCGAGCTGAGGCTCGCAGCGCACGCACGTAACTTGCCGCCCCCCCTGCGCTACACGGCACGTGCCGTGCACCAGTGTGTGGTGCGTCACTTGAACGTGCGGCGCGCGTCGTGCGCGGCGACCACCGCATCCCATTTCGCGTCGAAGGCCCACTCGTAGTTCTTCCACCGACCAATCGACCGCTTGTTGATCGGCTGCCGCACCTGCGCGAACGACAACGTGTAGGCACCCTTCCGGTTCTGTTCCGGTGAAAGCACGCGCTCATCCATCTCAAGCCCCATCAAGCTCAGACACCGCGAGGCGTAGGTCGCTGGTTCCTCAACAAGGTCTTCATAGATGATGGAAACATGCGGCTGCTCGAGTATTTCGAATCCAAGTTGCACGGTCCTCCGCTGCATCTCGATGATCTGACGAATCGCGTCAAAGCGGCTGGTCCACTCGTACGTCTTCGGGTTGAAGTAGGAAAGGAAGATACTTGTCGCCACATCGCGCGGATCACGATCGACGTTGATGAAGACCGCGCCAGGTAAAACCGCCAACACCTCAGGAAGCGCACGCCAGGTGCGCAAACTCTTGTCGAATGTCCATGTCGCTCCGGGCTTGCGGATCTGTGCCGCACCGTCCATGTAGTGACGCTGCAGGTCGGCGAACTGGCGATCAGGCACCGCCCCCGGTACGCGCGGCCACGGCCCACCATTGAAGAGTGCGCGACACACAAAGTCGAGGCCGTCAAACTCGCCGATACCGCCAATCGACGGATGCCGATCGAGCATTTGCTCGAGCAGTGTCGTGCCAGACCTCGGCATTGCAACCACAAACGCCACGCCTTGCACCGGATCGGCTCTCGGCTTGAAGAAGCCCTTGCCCTTCTCCAACAGGGCAACCTGCTGTCGAAGCGGACCCATCCATTCCTCAAGCTCAAGCGGCCCCGTGGTCGCCGCGTGCACTTCGCTCGCGAGATCAAACGCCTCGCGATATCGACCGGCCTTGTCAAGAAACCCGACCGCTTCAAACCCGGCAAATCGGCGCAGCGCCCAATGGCGATTTGATCGCAAGATCGCCTTCAGTTCCTCGATACCGGCTTCCGGATCGCGCATCGCCGTCGCGCGTGCAAACATAAGCGCCGCGCGCGGATCCTCGCGCCATGCACCCTGCATCGCGACTTCCTCTTGGAACGCTTCATGACGACCCGCTTGGAAGTACGTCATGATCAAATTGATCTTCGCCTCCACCGCGTGCGGACTGCGCCCGTGGGCGACGGGAATCAAGTGCGCAATCGCGCTGTCGATCCGCCCGAGCCGAACGTCCATGTTGGCCCGCACAACTCGCGCGTGCTCGTTGTTCGGCGACAGCCGAAAGGCAATCTCCATGTCGGCTTCGCCATCAATATGGCGACCCATGCGAATGTTCGCACGGGCGCGCGCGAATCGCGCCAAAAAACTGTTCGGCGATGCACGCAGCATCTCGTCTGCGAGAAGGAGCGCACCTTGGTTGTCGCCGGCGTCGAGAAGTTTCTCAATTCGCGCAGCAGGAGATTCACGCGGCATTTCGTGATGGTAACGAAGGCTCGCGGCAGGCGGAAACACGATCAGCGCCGTCTGCGGCGGATCCCTCCGACCAAGACCATCGGAAGCAATGCGATCGCTCCCGCGGACGGCACAATTCGAAATCCGGTCAGATCAAAGCTCGCGTCGGTGTTCTGCCCCGCAAGTGGTGCGGGCACCGTGAATCCAAACTGCATGTTGCCAATGTTTGAGAAAATCCCGGCATACGTGCCGCCACCAAACGAAATGAAGTCAGTGGATCCCTCGCGGAGATCGAAACTCACAAGCGTCCAAGTGTTCGACGCAACGACCACCGACGAGACCACCGACGCGCCCGGATTGTTGGTGGGCGTCGCGAAGCGTCCGGTCAGCGTGGTTGCCTCGGTGAGGTTGTGGCGGAACCAAAACGAAACGCCCGTCACCCCAGCCGAGATCCAGTTGCCGACGTACGCGCCATTCGATGAGCCGAAACTCGACTGCGCTCGAATCACCGTGGGCGGGAAACCACCGACAGAGGTGGCGCTGAGGTTGAACACGCTCGTCACATACGCCGCGCCATCGGGCCCACCCGACGCTGTCCACCCGAGCACAGACGCGCCGTTCGAGTTGCGCCAATTCTGCGCGCCCGATGCGAAGGTTTCGTAGAAGTCGGTGATGGATGCGCCAGCCGAGGCAGCGAAACCACACACAGCCGTCAAAGCAGCCGAAGGCAGCACAGTCTTGATACGCATAAATGGGTCCCTCTCTCCAACGCACGCCGGACGCTCCGAGCCACGTCGTGCTTCGGTTTGAGAATAGTCGAGGAACATTGACGCGCCAAGCACGCCGCATGATTCGCTCACGTTCGCGCACGAGAACCGAACACGCGCCGCGCGATACCGCAGATGCAACACCGCTATCGGACGGCACACGCGGCACGAAACTTCGAGTGAACCGTCAGACAGAACCTAGCGGTCTGAGTCGGAATTCCGCTGACAATCAGCGAGGCATCGTCGTCGATGGCAAGTCGCCGCGCCGAGGGGTATCCCCAGAATGACCTCAACGAGATACCTCG
>JBILDS010000260.1:0-4007 GCA_044352505.1 Phycisphaerales bacterium | reverse complement strand
GAGCGCGCGCTCACCGTCGATCACATCAGGTCCCTCGCGGCTCGCTTCAAGGTTCGCGCCGAGATCTTCCTGGCTCCCCAGAGGACCATCCGAGCAGGGTCGACTGCAACGACCGCCGCGCGGTCACGCGTCGCGTGAGCTGGCCACCAGTGGCGTGAGTCCTGAGGCGCGTGACAACGCCGGCGCGGATCTTCGAGTCCGCCACCTTCGCCATCACCCACGACGCCGCCGGCAACGTCCGCACCCGCGAGACCGTCGCGGGCGGGAACCGACTCGCCTACCGCCACGACCGCTGGGGGCGGCTGACGGAGGTCGACTTCCAGGTGAAGACCACCTCGGGCTACGACCCGAAGCCCCGCGCGCGCTACCGCTACAACGCCCAAAGTCTTGAAGGATCGGCATGCGCGCGCTCGTCGAGCGCGACGCGGACACCACCGACGGCAACAACGAAATCAACGAGCGGCGCTACCTCTACTACAACGCCGCGTGGCAGATCCCATCATCTTGAATTGATGAGGAGCATGTCGACGCGGGATTCGCCTCCGTCTCCGTCTCTGACCCCGTCTCCGACCCCGTCTCCATCGACCGCATCGTCACCACAGTCGACGTCGCGCAGTTCACTTCGAACACGTGCATCGCTAGGCGGCTGCGGGGCAGCGCACGTCATCGTGCGGCGCGGCGGGAACAAAGAGCGCAAGAATCCTCTGCGGCTGGCGAACACGGATCCATGATGCGCCTCGTGTGCGCGCTCATCGATTCAAGATCGCCGCCATGCGTCGAGCGATTTTGCATCCATGCAGTTCAAGCATTGCGCTTTCGGCAGCCAGCCGCGTTGGGCGGTCATCACGCCGTAGCGGAGTTCGTCGAAGTCCTCGCGGCCGTGGACATCGCAGTCGATCGCAAGCATGCAGCCCGCGTCGACGGCGCCCTTGACATGGACATCACGAAGATCCAGACGCATGTGGTGCGCGTTGATCTCGAGCGCTGTGCCGTGCTCCTTCGCAGCTGCGAAGAGCTCGTTCATCGCGGGCTCGAGCCCCGGGCGGCCGTTCACGATGCGGCCCGTCGGGTGGCCGATTACATGGACGAGCGGATGCGCAATCGCCTTCAGAAGTCGATCGGTCGCGGCACGCGGCTCCTGCTTCAGCGCGTTGTGCGGACTCGCCACCACCCAATCGAGTTCGGCGAGCAGCGCGTCGTCGTAGTCAAGCGAACCGTCCGCAAGAATGTCAACCTCGCTGCCAGCCCAGATCTGAATCTTCGGATGACGCGACCGCGCCTCGTGGATCGCCTTGATGTGCGCGCGCAGGCGCTTCTCGTCGAGGCCGTTCGCCTGGAACTGGCTCTTTGAATGGTCGGTGATCGCAATGGTGTGAAAACCGCGCGCAAGTGCGGCCTCCACGAGTTGGTCGATCGACATCGCTCCGTCGGATGCGGTCGTATGCGAGTGGAGTTCCGCCTTGATATCGGCAAGAGTGACAACAGCGATGTGCTTGGCGCCCTGTTCGAACGCCTGAATCTCGCCGCGATCCTCGCGCATCGTCGGCTCCACCCAGTCGAGTCCAAGCGCTGCGTAGATGTCGTTCTCCTCGCGCGCCGCCGTGGGCTCTGCACCCTCCGCCACCGCGCCGTCCGCGCCGACCTTGAACAGTCCGTACTCGTTCAGTTTGAAGCCGCGCTGAATCGCGCGCTCGCGCAGCGCGACGTTGTGCTCCTTGCTGCCTGTGAAGTACTGAAGCGCCGCGCCAAATCGATCAAGCGGTACCACGCGCAAATCGACTTGGACGCCCGTCGTTGTCTGAACGCTTGTCTTGGTCTCGCCGCTTGCGAGCACCTTCGCCACCTCGTCGCGCGTGCGGAACGTTTCCATCAACTTCGCGGGCTCCTTTGACGACGCGAGAATGTCGATATCGCCAATCGTCTCCTTGCCGCGGCGCAAGCTACCTGCGTATGCCACGCGCTCAACAAACGGAAGTCGTGCGAGTTCCGCAACCAAACGTTCGGCCAGCGGCAGAGCCTCCGCAATACGCACGCGGCCGCGGGAACTCTCTGCGAACGCAATCGCCTCTTTCATGTTTGCGATGGTCTTCGCGCCCATGCGCGGCAACTTCTCAACGGCGCCTGAGTTGATCGCCGTCTTCAGCGATGCTAGATCAACGACGCCCGCATCGATCCACAGCGCACGCGCAGTCTTCGGTCCGATTCCTTGGATTGCGAGTACCTCCTTGAGGCCCGCAGGCACCTGGGCGCGCAACTCCTCAAGTTCGGACATCGTCTTTTTCTCGGCGAATTCGTGCACCTTCGCGGCGGTTGACGCACCGAGGCCGTCGAGTTCCTTCAGTTCCGCAACGGACATCGCCGTTGCTTCGCCGGAGAGCGCTTCAACCGCACGTGCTGCCTTGCGAAACGCGTTCACCTTAAAAACGTTCGCTCCGAGGATCTCAGAGAGAATCGCCAATTCCTCAAATGCCGCCGCGACCTCTGCGTTGCTTGCCATCGTTGAAGCGTATCACGCGCGCGGCGCTGAAGCTGAGGCTGGCGTCGAGGGAAGCATCGACAGCAAGACCTCTGCCGT
The DNA here is from genome assembly GCA_044352505.1 of Phycisphaerales bacterium. Lineage (GTDB taxonomy): Bacteria > Planctomycetota > Phycisphaerae > Phycisphaerales > SM1A02 > QWPT01. The sequence goes on along the minus strand of JBILDS010000260.1, from coordinate 1,432 downwards.
CCGCGCGCTTCCGCCCTGCTCTTCGCGAATGGTCTCGCGGGCGCGCGCCGCAACTGCCGCGCGCTCCGCTTCGCTTGCAAACAACCGAGCCAGCACCTCACGGAGCTCACCCGCGTCACATTGCACGATTCCGCCGCGCGCCTTCAACGCCGCAACAACATCGCGGAAATCGTGCACGCGCGGACCAATCACGACCGGCTTCCCGAGGCTTGCTGGCTCGATCGGATCGCTTCCGTAGAGCTTGCCAAAGCTTCGCCCCATCACCACGACGTCTGCAAACGCGTACGCCATGCTGAGCTCGCCAATCGTGTCAAGCAGATAGAAGCGCGTATCTGCGCCGCCCTGCTCGCGGCGCGAGCGCCGCACGCACCCCGGCAGATTCGCGGCAACGCCATCCCACCATTCTGGTTTGCGCGGCGCGATCAGAAGCCGCACGTCGTCGGGCAACGCGTCGCGCAGAAGACTCTCTTCGCCTGGCTCGGTGCTGCCTGCCACGAGCACACGCGCACCGGGAGGAACACCAAATTCCGCTTGCAACGCTGCCGCGCCAGGAACCTCGTCGCGGATCGCGATCGAATCCCACTTCATGTTGCCCGTCACAAACACCTCGCGCGCACCCAGTTCTGCGAAGCGCGCCGCATAGACGTCGTTCTGCGCGAGCGTCGACGTGACCCGTGCGAACATTCCGCGAAGAAGTCGCTTCACACGACGATAGCGCACAATGCTGCGATCGCTGAGTCGGCCGTTGACAACCACAATCGGCACCCCGCGCGCGCACGCTGCACGTGTCATGTTTGGCCAAAGTTCGAGCTCAACGAGCACCAGAAGATCCGGGCTCGTGCGATTGAACCACCGCGCAACCGCGCCGGAGAAATCCAGCGGGGTTCGCACCACGGCATGACGGTTGGCAAAAAGCGTGCGCGCACGAGCGAAGCCTGTGTCGGTCGTCGCACTGATCACGATCTCCGGCGCAATGGAGTCCGCCTCGAGTCGATCAACGAGACCACGAATCGCGTTCACCTCGCCAACAGACACTGCATGGATCAACACGCGTGGCTTCCCGCCGCGCGCGCGAGGAATCGCTTCACCGATCCCAAAACGCGCTCGCCAATCCGTGCGAATCTTTCCTGTCCAAATCATGCGCGTAAGCCAGATTGGCGCCGCGACAATCGCGCCGACGACGTAGCCAAGATCAGTCGCGAGTGCTGCGATGCGCGTCACTTCAGGTTCCTGGCCATCGCGCGCACCCAATCTCGTCCCTGCACACCCTCGGAGAGATCGGCGACATTTCCTTTGGCGGTCACATACAACGTTTTGGGAATCGAATTCGACGTGGTGCGACGATTGATGAACTCGCGGAAATCGTCTGACACGAGAAACTCGTGTTCGTTCGCTGGGTTCGTCTGCAAGAATCGCCGCACGATTGCGCCGG
>JBILDS010000259.1:0-4034 GCA_044352505.1 Phycisphaerales bacterium | reverse complement strand
GCGGCTCGTCGAGCGCGGCGTGCGCTTCGTCGAGGTGACCTGCCCGCGCACGCTCGGCGACCGATGGGACCAGCACAACGACCTGCGTGCGGGCCACGAGGCGAACGCGCGCGCGGTCGACCAGCCCATCGCGGCGCTTCTTGTCGACCTGAGACGCCGCGGGCTGCTCGAGTCGACGCTCGTCGTGTGGGCCGCGGAGTTCGGTCGGACGCCGTTCGCGCAGGGCTCGAACGGCCGCGACCATAATCCGTTCGGCTTCACGGTGTGGATGGCGGGCGGGGGTGCGCGCGGCGGCACCGTGATCGGCGCGACCGACGAGTTCGGCTACCGCGTGGTTGAGAAGCCATACAGGATCCACGACCTGCACGCGACGATGCTCCACCTGATGGGGGTCGACCACCGCAGGCTGAGCTTCCGCTCGGGAGGACGCGACCATCGGCTGACGGATGTGCACGGCGAAGTCATCGCAGGCGCGATCTGACCCCGTGCGCGGGGTCAGCTGCGGATGAGATGCCGGAAGTTCATACTGGGAATGCATTTACAATGGAATCTCTCGCCCCCACACGCTGCACGGCACGTGCCATCCAGTGACTGGCACTGCACGGCACGTGCCGTGCAGTGGTTCTGTGTTCGGCGAACTTGGGTGCGGGAGGTATCTGCAGCCGCTCCGCTTGCTCCGTTGGGGCACGGCCAGAGGTGGTCGGTCGGTGCGCCCGACGTGTTGGCTCGCACCGGTATCTGTCACGCTTCCAGTAAGGAGTTCATCATGAAGATCCGTCCATCCACGCTGAGTGCTTGCCTCGCTACGGCAGCGCTCATTCCCTCGCTCACCACGTCGATTGCCTTCGCGGACGTCGGATTCCCAGGCGCGGTCATTTTGTGCCGCGAGGCTGTCCCCAGCTCAACGCTGCTTTCGATCGAGACCCGGATTCGTAACGGCGTTTGGGTCTACGAGGGCGATCTCTTTGACGTCACCGCAACGCTGAAGTCGACTCCGCGCCTCAACGCAGCCACCGGCGCCCTCATTCGCCTCGACATTGATGCGGCGGATGCTGATGAAACCGCAGCGGCGCAGGCGATTCTGTCTCGGTTGGGCGACGCGCAACTTGATTTCGCTGATGCGATCGGCTTTGCGAATGGCGCGTCCAATCAGGTTGACGTCGAGCGCGTGAAGTTCGAGATCGAAGCGGGCATCCTTGCTTTCCGTGTGGAGTACATGGATGGGGCGACCTTTGACATCGACTCTGCAACGGGCGGTGTGATTCCGCATCACGCCGCAGGCGATGACATCGAGGAAACGCTTCCGTCAACGGTTGTGCTTCCGGCGATTGCGGCTGCGGAGTCCAATGCGGGGGGAGTTTGGACGACGATCGGACTTGAGACGGAGTTTGAAGCGAATGGAAACATCGTCGAGGTTCTGATGCTCAATCCGAAGTCAGGTTTGCTCGGCCAGGCAACGGTGTCGGGAGAAACCGTCACGAGTTTCGTTGAGTTTGCGCCAGCTGGGAATCAAGCCGCGCGCGTGGCTGAAGTTGTCGGCATGCTCGGTTCGATCGCGCTCGATGCTTCGGGAGCCGTCGCCGCTGCTGAGGGCGCGTATCCAGGCGCGGGCATTAATGAGGTTGAACTCGAGATCGAGACAGAGAAGTCCGGGACAACTGCATTTTGGAAGATCTCGCTCGTAACTGTCGACCTCATCGAGATCGACTACTTCGTCGACGCGACCGTCGCGGGGGGCAATGGTCTGCGCTTCGCGACGGCTCCGGTGAACTTTGTTGCGGGCGACTTCAATCGCGATCGCGTTGTCAATGCGGTCGATCTTGCGGATCTGCTGAGCACATTCGGTGCGGTCAACCCACCGATGGACCTGAATGGGAGTGGCACCGTTGATGCGGCCGATCTTGCAGCGGTTCTCTCGAATTGGACGCAGAACTGATTGCCGGTTCGCGAGATCGGCTTGAGTCGGCCTCGAGAACGTCATCACCCGAATGCTCCAGACTGAACCCGGGGGCGACGCCCTGCGCGTCGCCCCCAGCGGTTTTTTGGCGCACGTGCCGTGTCGCGGTCGGATGAGTATTGGAACTGCCGAGTTGGTTTCGCCGATGCGCTCAGCCCTTGCGGCCGCGGCGGCCCTTCTTGAACCCGGACTTGTGGCCGAACTTGTCGCGGCCCGTCTTCCCCTTGCGGCCGTCGCGCGGGCGCGGCTCGAAGTGGCGGCCTTCGCCTTCGTTCACGCGGCGCGCGCCTGCGTCGCCCGAGGCCGCGAGCTCGCCCGCGATCTCGATCGCAGCGCGTCCGAACTTCACGATCTCGAGGTCGAGCTGCCGTCCGCGCAGGTCGATCATGGCGATGCGCACTCGGATCCTGTCGCCGAGGCCGACCGACGCTCCGCTGCGCGAGGCGACGAGGCGGCCGCTGCGCGCATCGTGCGTCCAGCGGTCGAGGCGTCCGTCGCCGCCCTTCATGTCGCGGCTCTTGATGGCGCCGTCGACGAGATAGCGGTCGATCGACACAAAGATCGTGCCGTTGGGCATGATGCCCGTGACGGTGCCGTCGAGCTCGTCGCCGAGATGCTTCTCGTGCAGGAGTTGCAGCACGAGGAAGGTCCGCAGGTCCTTCTCGGCGGCGTCGGCCGCGACCTCGCGCTCGCTCGCGTGGCGGCCGAGGTCGATGAGCGCCGCCTCGTCGAGGACGCGCGGATCCTCCGAGAGCGTCCGCGCGAGGGCACGGCGCTTCTTGCCGCCACCCGAATCGCGGCCGTTGTCGGTGATGTCGAGGTACGAATGCACCACGCGGTGGACGAGCAGGTCGGGATAGCGGCGGATCGGGCTCGTGAAGTGCGCGTAGTGCTCGCTCGCGAGCGCGTAGTGGCCGATGAGGGCGGGCGAGTAGACCGCCTTCGACATGCAGCGCAGCACGGAGAAGTGGATCGCGCGCGCGGCGGGCGAGCCGCGCGTGGCGTCGAGCAGCGCCTGCAGGTCCTTGCGCGTCGGCTCCTCGGGCAGACGCCACTTCGCGAGGCGAGCGAACTGCCGCACCTCCTCGATGTCGCCGAAGGTCGGGTCTGGGTGGATGCGGCGCAGGAGCGGCGTGTCGAGCCCAGCGAAGGTGCGCGCGACGGCCTCGTTCGCCTCGACCATGAACATCTCGATCAGGGTGTGCGTGAACGAATCGTCTTCCGGAACCGCGTCGATGACATGCCCCGCGTCGTCGTAGACGAGCTCGACCACGGGCAGGTCGAGGTGGATCATGCCCTCCTTGTGGCGGCGGCTGCGGATCGTCTTCGCAAGCGTGTCTGCGACGCGCAGCGTCTCGAGGAGTTCGTCTGTGTAGACGGGCTCGGTCTTCGCGTGCTTGCGCGCCTCGTCGACCTTGCCCTCCATGAGCCGCTGCGCCTCGATGTAGGTGAGACGCTTCGCGCTCTTGATGACCGTGCGCGCAAGCCGCTGGCCGACGACCTTGCCGTCTGAGTCGAGCATGATGAACGCGCTGAGCGTGAAGCGCGCCACGCCCTCCTGCAGCGAGCAGACGCCGTTCGAGAGGATCTCGGGCAGCATCGGCACGGTGTGGCGGGGGAGGTAGACGCTCGTCGCGCGCGCCCGCGCCTCCTCGTCGAGCGCGGAGTCCTTGGTGACGAAGTGCGCGACATCCGCGATGTGGACGCCGAGCTCGAAGTTGCCAGTGATCGCGTCGTGCGCGATCGAGATCGCGTCGTCGAAGTCCTTCGCGTCGGGCGGGTCGATCGTGAAGATGAAGCGGTGGGTGAGGTCCTCGCGGTCCTCCCACGCCGACGCGCCGCTCTCGCCCGCAGCCGCCGCAGCAGCTCCAGCCGCCGCCGCCGCTTTCGTCGCGCGCTCGAACGACACCGCCGCCTCGCGCGCCTGCGCGACGCAATCCTCGGGGAAGACCTCGCGGATCATGTAGGTGGCGATCACGGCCTGCGTCTCGACATCGGGGCGGCCCGCCTCGCCGAGCACCTCGAGGATGACACCCTCTGCGAGCGCGCCTTCCTCGGGCCAGAGCAGGATGTCGAC
>JBILDS010000060.1:0-13773 GCA_044352505.1 Phycisphaerales bacterium | reverse complement strand
TCGTTGAGGCAGCGGTGGTCGAGCGCATCGTGGACGGGCGAGATCGCCTTCTTGATGTCGCCGTAGTCGACGAGGTAGCCCTTCGTGGGGTCCATGTCGCCTTCGACCACGATCTCCACGCGGAACGAGTGGCCGTGCATGCGGCGGCACTTGTGCCCGTCTGGGAAGCATGGGAGGTAATGGGCGGCTTCGAAGGTGAAGCTCTTGGCGAGGGTGACGCGCATGGGGGGCGCAGTGTAGTCCTCGGGATGGGCGCGCGGCGCGTGCCGTGCACATGTCTGGGATCGGCGTGGATTGCGCAAAAACACAACTGGCCGCACGCGCGGCCAGTTGTGGATCTGTGCTCTTCGCGCCAGAGCGAGCCGCCGCAGCGGCGAGCGCTCAGACACGCCGGCCGCTTTCGCGGCCGGTCGTGGATTCTGTCGTCTGAATCAGGCCGAAGCTTCGCTCGTTCTTCAAGCACCAGAGGGAGCCGCCGCAGCGGCGACCGCTCCAGCGTCGCTCATCTCTCAAGCACCAGAGGGAGCCGCCGCAGCGGCGACCGCTCCATCCACGTGCTTCAGGCCGCGGCGCTGGTCGCGCAGGCGGCGGCTCTTGCCGAAGCGGTCGCGGAGGTAGAAGAGCTTCGCGCGGCGGGCGTCGCCACGGCGCACGACCTCGAGCTTCGCGAGGCGCGGCGAGTGGACGGGGAACGAACGCTCGACGCCCTCGTTCGCCACGATGCGGCGGACGGTGATCATGCGGTGGATGCCGCGGCCGGTGTCGGCGAGGAGAACGCCCTGGAAGACCTGGATGCGCTCCTTGTCGCCTTCGATGATCTTGTAGTGGATATCGATCGTGTCGCCGACGGAGAACTTCGGGAGTTCGCCCGCGGGCTTGAGCTGCGAGGCGACGACACTGTTGATGATTTCGGTGCGGTTACGTGCCATTTGAAAGTCCTCATGCGCCTTCTGGCGCGGTTTGCCCGTGCAGTCCGGCGTCGCCTTCGGGCGACCCATTCGACCGCGTGGGTCGTGCAACATGCTCGGCGCGCTTGTGATCGTTGCGCGCCGACAGGGGTTGCGAATCAGCGAGTGGAGCGTTGTCGAGCAGGTCTGGCCGACGCGCACGCGTGCGCGCAAGCCGCTGCCCGTCCCGCCAGCGCGCGACCTCTGCATGGTCGCCCGACAGCAGGACTTCCGGCACCTCACGCCCGTTCCACTCGCGGGGACGGGTGTAGTGCGGACAATCGAGAAGATGCGCGCCCTCGGGCGAGCGCACGCTGAACGAGTCCTCCGCCGCGGAATCCTCGTGTCCGAGGACCCCTGGCTGCAGGCGCGCCACGGCGTCGATGAGAACCATCGCGCCGAGCTCGCCTCCCGAGAGGACATAGTCGCCGAGCGAGATCTCGAGGGGCTTCAGCTCCTCGATCACGCGTTCGTCGATGCCTTCGTAGTGACCGCAGAGGAGAAGGAGGCGCGGCTGCTTTGCCAGCCACTCGACGCGCGGCTGCGTGAGTCTCTCGCCCTGCGGCGAAAGCAGCACGCGCACCACGTCACCGCCGGCAGCGGAGTCCTCAGACTCAGCTGCCTTCACGGCGTCGAAGATGGGCTGGCACATCATGACCATGCCTGGACCTCCGCCGAACGGCCTGTCGTCGACCTTGCGGTGCTTGTTGGCCGCGTGCGCCCTGATGTCGTGCACATGGCACGAGAGGGCGCCTTCTCTGATCGCGTTCGCCGGGATGCTCGTTGCGAGGAATCCCGTGAAGAGATCGGGGAAGATGGTGAGCACATCAATGCGCATGGATCCCACGCGAGTCGAGGTGCCACCGACGCGGCGCAGACGGCACGGTCGCCGACGGCGCTCGTCAGATCACTTGACTTACGACTTCTTGCCCGGGGTCGGGTCGACGCCGACCTTCTTGAGCAGGTTCGCTGCTGTCTCGGAGGGCTGCGCGCCCACGGAGAGCCAGTACTTCACCCGCTCGACATTGAACTGATACTGGGCGCCCGCCTTCGCGACCGGGTTGTACCAGCCGAGATTCTCGATGACGGCGCCATCGCGGGGGTTGCGCTTGTCCATGACGGACAGGCGGTAGAACGGAGAATGGGCGCGGCCCATTCGCTTCATGCGGAGGACGACCATGTCGTCACCCTTTCGGAAAGGCGAACCTCGGTCCCGCCCGTCGCATGACGGACTCAGGAGGACTCTGGCGCAGCGTGGGACGGGAGTGACCGCCGTGCGCTGCGCCTTCGGCTCGCGGTTGCGAGTCGAGCAGGGTAGTGGAACGGCGCGGGTGATGCAATCTCGCGCTGCGGGCGCTTGCGCGTTCACCGGGGAAATTGCAGCAGAAACACGCGCGCCAACCCCGATGCGAACGCCTCGTCAGTCAGAACCTCGACGCACAGCCCGCACGGCACGCGCGATAACCGCGTGCGGACGTCGCTAGCCGACCACGGCGCGCACCGAGGTAGCCACGAACGTGGCGATTTCAATCCCCGCCGCACCCGAGCCGCGCGCGCAGAGCCCAGCGATGCCAGAGAACATGGCGACCAACACAATGAAGAATCCGATACCGGTGATGCGCGGGTCGTGCATCCAGCGGTAGTAGGTGCGTGAGAAGCCCGCCACGATGCTCGCACCGTCGAAGGGCGGCAGCGGCAGAAGGTTGAACAGCGCAAGCATGCCGTTGAGGAATCCGCCGATTCGCGCGAAGTCAAGCACACGCGACCAGACGTTGTCCTCGCCTTCCTGAACAAGTCCGAGGCCAGCGATCACACCCACGGTCACCCAACACAGTACGAAGAGCACAATGTTCATGGCAGGCCCGGCGCCTGACACAACGATGCGACCTTGGCGACCCCAGCGGTACTTGCTTGGGTCGGTCGGCATCACGCCCCACGCAATTCCGACAAGCAGGAGGCACACGATCGAATACACGCCCATGTGCACCATGGGGTTCCAGGTCATTCGGCCATACACCCTCGGTGTGTCGTCGCCTTGCCAGAGTGCGGCCCAACCGTGCGCCAGTTCGTGCAGCGTGATCGACGCGATACACCAGAAGAGGTAGGCAGCAGCACCGGCGATGCCGAGGTTGACGAAAATGCCGTAGATACCGATTTCCATAGAGAAGATCCGTCAGCGGAGTGCTGCGGGGCGCAGGATAGACGTTCGCTCGAACACCGTGCGTCCGTCGACGATGGTCGCGTCGACTTTCGGAAGTTCGCGCGTCCAGTCGACCTCGAACGGCGACCGGTCGAGCACCACGAGATCAGCCGCGCGGCCTTCGCGCAGCATGCCGCCGGGAAGACCGAGCATCTCCGCCGCAGTGCGGGTGTAGGCAACGAGCGCGTCAGCGACGCCGATGGAGTGCTCTGTGGCGAACGGGCGGCCATCGAGGTCGAGCCCGGTGACTGCCGCGCGGATCCCGAGCAACGGATCGGGCGACACGATCGGCCAGTCGCTGCCGAAGGCAAGACGCGCGCCGTGCTCGAGGAGCGCGCGGAACGCGAAGAAGCGCGCGATGCGCGCGGGGCCGAGACGCGCAAGCGCGAGGCGCGCGTCGTCTGCCTTGTGCAGAGGCTGCATGCTCGCGAAGCGACCCGCGAGCCTCGGGATGTCGGCGGGATGCAGCGTCTGCGCGTGCTCGAAGCGCGGCGCGGGCGAGTCTCTGCACGCGTCGAACGCGTCGATCAGCTCGCGCGCGGCGCGGTCGCCGATCGCGTGCACGGCGGGGGAAAGCCCCGCCGTCTGCACAGCGCGCATCCACGCGCCGAGTTCGCCGCGCAGCGTGTGCTCCATCGCGAGGCCGCTCGTGTGCGGCGCATCGGCGTAGGGCTCGAGCATCCACGCGGTGCGCGAGCCGAGCGTGCCGTCCGCGAAGCTCTTGAAGCCGACGATGCGGAAGAAATCGCTTGATTCCCGCGGCAGAACGGGCGGCGCGTCGAGCGGCCAGTCGCGGTCGAGCACCGTCGCGTGCACGCGGAAGGCGAGCGACTCGAGCGACGGGATGTAGACATCGCGGATGTCCGCGAGGTACTCCATCGATCCGCCCGCCGCGAGGCCGAGCGTGTGGAGATACGCCGTCGCGCGCGCGAGGTTCATGCGCTTCGCGGCGGTGCTTGGCGCAGGAACCGCTGGAATCACGCGCTTCCACGCGGCTTGCTCGCGGAAGATGCCGCGCTCGGGCTCGATCTCGCCGCCGTCGATTGGGGTCGTGTCGAGGAGCGCGAGCGCCGCGCTGTTCACCACGCAACTGTGCTGGTCCATGCGCCACGCGACGGCGGGGCGGTCGGTCGCTGCGAGCCACTCGCGCGTGGGTGCGTCGCCCTTCCAATCGGCCTCGTTCCAGCCGAAGGCGACGAGCCACGCGTCGCGTTCGCCCGCGGCGTCGAGCGTCGCGCGATGGTCGCGCACCCGCGACTCAAACTCTGCGCGTGTACGACAGCCCGCGAGGTTGCACTGCGCCAGAGTTGCGGCGCCAAGCGTGATGTGGAGATGTGCGTCGATGAACGAGGGACCAACCCAGCGCCCACCAAGGTCGATCGTCGGTATCTCGCCAGACGCTGGCACATCGAGTGCCGCGATGACGCCGTCTTGCACCGAGAGCGCACGCGCCCGCGGATGCGCGGGATCTGCGGTCCAGATCTCTGCGTTGACAATGTGGAAGCTGCGCCCGTTTGTGGTCATGAAGGGGCTATGCTACGCCGCTATGAAGACCACGCGAAGCTCGATCGTTGTTGCGTCCACCTTCGTCGCCGCCGCCCTCGCAGCGTGCGGAGAGGCGCCCGCTCCCCGTCCGCCGGCGCCGAACGTCGTGCCCTCGAGCGGGGTTGATGTGCAGGCTACGTCGCCAACAGCGTCGACTCCGGCCGCCGTGGCAGAGAGCAACGTCGATCCATCGACGTGGCGGGTGTCGTCGAGCGCCGATGACGCCCAGTTGCTTGAGGTTGCCGGCTTCCGCGCGCCCAAGCCCGCGTCTTGGGTGTGGACGAAGCCATCCATGCAGTTCCGAACGCTCCAGTACACGGTTCCCGGCGAAGGTGACTCGACGAAGCAGGCAGAGTTGATCGTGAGCGTCTTCGTGGCTGGCGACGGCGGCCCGCTTGATGCGAACATCGACCGATGGCGCGGGCAATTCCGTCAAGAGGGCAAGCCTGTGGAGGCGATTCGGTCGTCGAAGACGGTTGGGCCACTGAAGGTTGAACTCGTGGAACTCGAAGGCGAGTTCATGGCAATGGGAGCTCCCGCGCCGAAAGCAAACACGCTGCAACTCGCCGCAATTGTTCAGGCCGAGGGACGCAATGTCTTCTTCCGTCTCGTGGGTCCGAAGGAAACCGTCGAGGCGAACCGAGCAGCATTCGACGCGATGGTCGAAGGACTGATGCCAGCGGACTGAGTTCGAGCACCGCGCGTTCGGCGAGGTCGTTGTCGTTGTCGTTGCCATCGCCGAGGGCGAAGCCTGAACGCATTGCGCCCGAGTCGACAGCCCAAACGGGTGCCATCACTTCCAGTGATGGTTTCGCGTACATGTCGGTACGGTGCCTGTGCGTGCGACCCCCGACTCTGCGCCGGTCGAAGCGGTGGCGCCATGAATGGCTGTCACAAGTCAGCTGGTTCTGCGCTCGCGCGGTGCGTGTGTGCCTACACGCTTTCGCGCGTGATTCGGCGAAGGCCGTCATCCAAGCGGAGGTACTCGAGTCGCAGGCGTTCGCCCACTGAGCCAAGCCACGGTGCGCGGCCGGCGTGGCGATCGATACGGCCGAGTGCGTCGCGGACATCTTCAACAGTCGCGTGCTCGCGACCGCGTGCGGCTGCGCATGCGCGCGCGAGCCATGCGGCACACGCAATGTTCAAGACCAGCGCTTGAAGTCCGCGCACGGCGGGCCATCCGTAATAGCCAGCTCCCCACGCGCGACCGCCCAAGATGGTGGCGCGGGCGTAGCGGGCAAGCAATTGATCGATGGCATCACGGTCGGGGCTCTCAGAAAGCGCGGGAATCCCCGCGATTTTCTCGAACGCGACGCCCTGGAGGAGCCCGCGCGCAACCGATGGCACCTGCCCCCGACCGCGCGTGAACGCTCGACTCGCAAGCAACTGCGCAAGCACCGTGCGCCATCGCCCTCTCGCCTTCGCACGATTCACTTGCACATCTTCGAGACGGGCATACACCGCTTGGCGAAGCAGTCGCAGTTGCTTCGACAGCGCACTCTCGAGCGGAAGATGTTGGAGTTCGTCGGGCAACGCGCCCACCAGCACCGTGATGAGTTCACGAAAGCGTGTGGCACGCACGTCGGCGAGTTTCGCGCGTCCGAGGCTCGCGGCGATCCACGCGAGGCCATCGAAGCGATCGCGCATGGTGAGGTCGTCGCGCGCGAGGTATCGATCGAGAAGCTGCGCGAGCGCATCGAGTTCGCCTTCTTTCGCGCCCATCGCATCTGCGAGCATGGCGCTGTACGTGGCGAGGCGCGTCTCAGGAACGCCGCGACTCATGCGATCGATTTCTGCAAGATGGCTGCGGAGTTCGGCGCCTTTGTTCTCGCGCACACTTTGGCAGGCGAAGCTGATGCCAACGTGGGTCTTGCGATCGTCGGGTACGAGCACAAACGGGAACAACTGGCACGCAATCGGCTTCTCTGCGAAGCCGTACTCCTTATGAATCCGGCAGAGACCGTCATCCATGAGGAAGACGCACGCGCCGTCGTCGCGCTGCCGAAGATACGTTGTGCCGCGAAACTCCGCAGTCACTGGCATTCCGAGTTTCTCTTCCCAGCCTTGCGTGCGCAGCTTCTCGAGATCAGCAGGGCGAAGTTGCACTGTGAAATCTCGGCAGCAGTTGCCGCAGCCGTGGCAGCTGTAGCGCTGCTCGCGTACGGGCAAGACCAAGATCGGTAGGGCGATGGGTTTCGACTCGCTCACGAGAGAGACGGTAGGGAGGGTGTTGGGTTGTCGGATGGACTGCGACCTGCGGCGCGGATCGCGCGTAGGCACCAAAGCGAGCCGAGCACTCCGAGTGGAATGGTGAGAATGGCCTCGCCTGCGCTCTCCAAAAGTGCCAACTGCGAGGTGAGTCGATTGAGTTCTTCGGGCGAGGAGGCGCCGGTCACGACATACGGCGCGACGAAGGCCACCAGCGCTTCGCGCCAGCCAATGCGGCCGAGCGGATTGCTTGCGCCGAGGATGGCAACCGCCGCCAGCAGCGCCGCCTGTGCCGGACTAAGCGTGACACCGACGATTTTGGCGGCGGCCCACATACGCAGCGACCACATGGCGAGATCGACTGTTCGAATCGCCAGTCCGCCGCCAAGAGCACTCGGGTCGTTGAGCGCGCGTTCGCCGCCCTTCAACAGTCGTCGCAGCACGGCAAACCGTCCGACGATGACGACCGCGGCGCTTCCTGCAAGGAGGCACGCGACGTAGGTCGAAATCCACATCCAGTCGAGTGCCAACGCGTCGCGCCCAACCGCAATCTGCACGAGTCCCGCGGCGAGTCCAGCTCCGATTGATCCGAGCGTGACCACTGCGACGCCCGCAATCCATGCTCCGATGTCGGTGGCGGGCATGCGTTCAACCCGCCAGTGGAAGGCGCAGCGCAGGACGAGTCCGAGCCGAACCGGCGCATAGTTGAAGAGCGAGGCCATGAGATTGACGGCCTGCATTTCGACGACGCTGAATCGGCGAATTGGGCGCGCGACCGCCCAAAACGTGTAGCCCGAGCACACGATTGAACCGAGCGTTGCGCCGATGAGCACCGCCACATGCATCGGATCTGCGTGCTTCAACTTCTCGAGTCCGTCGCCACCCTCGGCGAAGGCGCGCTGCGCGCACCACGCGACCAACAGGCAGCCCACGATGAAACCAGAGACCTGAAGCGCAAGACGCAGACCCGATGGGCGTGCTGGCGCGGAGGACTTCGGTTGCTCGTTCACGCGCCGGAGTGTACCGACCGCGCGTGGCGCATCGCGCGCCGCGTGCGTGCGCGTTCGCGCCAGAGCACCACGAAGACGCGGACGCCGTCCTTCATGCGAATCTTCTTGCCCTCTTCAAAAGTCCTCGGCGCGTACGACACCGGAGCCTCCGCAACCCGTAGGCCGCGCCGAGCCGCGGCCGCGACGATCTGCGGCTCGATGCCGAATCGCTCCTCATCGAGGTCGCCCATGATGCGCTGCATTGCGGGCACCGTGAAGAGTTTGAAGCAGCACTCCATATCGTGCACCTTGAGCCCGGTGGCAAGGTTGCTGGCAAGCGTGAGAAGTCCGTTCAGCATGCGATGGGCGAGGCGCTTGAACCCTTTGGGTGGCGTGGCCCAACGGTTGCCGAGTACGAGATCCGCGTCACCAATGGCCGCCGGCGCGAGCAGTGCTGGGAAGTCGGCGGGGTCGTACTCAAGATCCGCGTCTTGGATGAGGATCGCGTCGTCGTCGGTGGCGAAACTGAGGACGTGCGCAAAGCCGGTGCGGATGGCGGCGCCCTTTCCTCGATTTTTCGGGTGAAAGAGCGCGGTCACGCCCTCGTGACTGCCGAGATCTCGCACGGTCGCGAGGGTTTCCGAATCCGATCCGTCATCGACCAGAACCACCCGAACCTGCCAGTCGGTTGGCATCGGCGCTGCAAGAACCCGCGCCACCGCCGTCGCGAGCGTCGTCGGCTCGTTGTAGACGGGCATGACGACGTGGAGCGTTCGCATGATGACGTGCGGTGTGCACAGCACGACGTGCGGCGCGCACGTCGCTGCGTGTGCATTTGATTAGCTCTGCTGCGGGCCACCGATGGAGCTGCGCATCTGCGTGTCGGCCATCAGATTCTGCATGCGGTAGTAATCCATGAGCCCGAGTTTGCCGGTCTTGAGGCTCTCGGCAACGGCCTTGGGAACGTCGGCCTCTGCAAGCACAACCAGCGCTCGGTTCTTCTGCGCTTCTGCCTGATACTCAGCCTCAAGCGCGACGGCAAGCGCGCGACGCTGTTCCGCCTGCGCCTGGAAGCGCTTGGTGTCGGCCTCGGCCTGCGCAGCTTGCAGTTGTGCACCAATGTTCTCGCCCACGTCCACGTCTGCGATGTCGATTGAGAGAATCTCGAATGCCGTTCCAGAGTCGAGGCCTTTTGCGAGCACGGTCTTCGAGATCCGGTCGGGATTCTCAAGCACGCTCTTATGGTCGGTCGCGGAACCGATGGTCGAGATGATGCCCTCGCCCACGCGCGCGATGATCGTCTCCTCTGTCGCGCCGCCGACGAGGCGCCCGATTGCGGTGCGCACGGTCACACGCGCTTTGGCGCGCAGCTGGATGCCGTCCTTCGCCACGGCGTCGATTGTGGTCTTGCCCGATTGAACACTCGGGCAATCGATCACCTTTGGGTTCACCGACGTCTGCACCGCGTCGAGAATGTCGCGCCCGGCGAGGTCGATTCCGGTTGCCGCGTTCCACGGCAGTTCGATACCCGCTTTGTCGGCGGCAATCATGGCTGCAACCACCCGGCTCACGTTGCCGCGCGCGAGGTAATGCGCCTCCATCAGGTCGGTGGGAATGTCGAGCCCCGCCTTCTTCGCGGTGATGCGGTTCAGCACGACCACCTCGGGCGGCACTTTGCGGAGCCGCATCATGATGAGATCCAACATGGCGACCTTCGCGTCGCTGAAGAGCGCTTGGACATAGAGCTTCAGCACGCCAAGCATGACAAAGAAGATGAAGAGTCCAACGATGGCGGCGATGCCGAGCAGAACGTAGAGGACGATGTCGCCGGGAGTTGTGGCTTGCGCGAGGAGCTGGAGCATGGATCTTCTCTCGAGACGAAGTTCGGGGATTGACACACGCGGTACGCGGGATGTCGTTGCGCGGGGTCAGACTGTAGCAGGGGGTTCGGCGCGATGCGCACGGACGCGCAGTTGGCCATCACGCACCGACACGACCTCAATGGGTGTGCCCGCATCGATCAGATCGCCCTCCGCGGTCGCGTCGAGTCGGCGACCGCCGATTCGCACGAATCCTGCCGGGCGAAGCGGCGTGATGGCCTCGCCTGCCTCACCGATGAGAGGGAGCGCGGGCGCAGGAACTGGCTGCGCACCGGTGCGGGCGGGAATCTCGGCAGACAGCACCAACTTTCGCCCGAGCGGCGACTTCGCCGCCACGCGCAAGCCGATAGACAGCATGAACGGTGCGGCGACTGCGTACACCGCAAGCAGCACCATGCCGAGCGTTGGGTCGTGGATAAACCCAAGCGTGACCGAGGTGATCGCGGCCACGACGCAGAGGATCGCGAGAATTCCCCCGGTCGGCAGCAGCAACTCGATGATGAAGAGGCCGAAGGTTGCGACGCCAAGAAGGATCGCCGCGATCATCGGGCCGGAGGATTGTTCGTCACTCATGCGGTGGACTTCGTTTCTGCATCGATCCGCTCGACCACGAGCGAAGTGCCCATGCGACCGACGACGCGAACGGCCGTGCCACGCGGAATGTACTCGCCCGTCGACTGGGCGTCGAAGAGTTCACCCCCGTGCGCGCACCGGCCGGACGGGCGCAGATCGGTGTCGGCAACGCAACGTGTGCCCGTGGGGGGAAACTTGACGGCATGACGGCTTGGCGCTTCGACACTGCTCGTCACCGACGTTGCAAGGACGGCGCGGCGGAAGATCGATGTCTCTCGGAACCAGCGTGAGGCGAACCACGTGAGAATCGCGCCAAGAAACACGCCCGCGATGGTGGTGGTCGATGCGGTGATCAGCGCACCGCGCTCATCGGCGCTGGTTGGATCGGTGCCGGTGAAACTGGCCACGAGGCCGACGAGGATGCAGATCGCGCCTGCGATACCTGCGACTCCGATGCCTGGAATCACAAAGATTTCCGCCGCTACCAACAGAATTCCAGTAAGAACAAGAAGAATCTCCCACCATTCTGCAAGGCCGATGAGCGTTGGCGCACCGATGAGAAGTAGGAGCGCTCCGAGTGCCACCGCGCCAGCGACTCCGAAGCCCGGGTGGAGCGTCTCGATGACCGCGGCGACGATGAACACCCCAATCAGGACGATCCGCACTGGCCACGAAATCAGAAAGCGCACCAGCGACTCCGCCCAACTCTCCGGGTAGCGCACCAAACTGGTGGCACCAAAGAAGGCTTTGAGCTCTGCGTCGTCGCGCACGGTGGCCGAGGCGAGTCCCCATCGAAGCGCCTCGTCGGCCTGCGCCACCAGCAGTCGCGAGTCGGTATCGACCGTCTCGACAATGCGCCATTGGTCGCGATCGGCTTCGGAGAGCGGCGCATCGGACGCCAAGAGCGGCCGCGGCGCGGCATCACCTGGTTTCGGAACCACGCCGAGTTTCGGCTCAAGACCGATCTGAGCAAGGTCGTCTGCATCGGCGAAGCGCCGCGCGCCGTCTGAGGTGCGCTCGATGAGCCAGAGCGCGTGCTCCGTCACCACGAATGCGTGAAGGAGTCGAGGGTCGTCGCCGCGACGCGCGGCGGAGGCGTCGAGTTCATCGAGAATCGGCGACTCGAGTTTCGCGCGTTCCGCTTGAGGAAGCGGCTGCAGCCCGAGGCCGGGAAGCACCGCGATGGGCGCTGCGTCACCGAATGCAGAACCCGGCGCCACCACGATTTCGCGGCAGGCGAGGGCGATGATGGTGCCAGCGCTGTAGGCCTTCGGCCGAATCCATGCAACGCTGTTTGCTGGGGCGTCGCTCTTCAGGCGGAGGCAGATGTCGATCGTGGCGTCGACCGCGCCGCCAGGGGTGTCGAGCTCGAGCACCACAGCGTCGAACCGATCTTTGTTCACGGCCTTGAGCCGGCGCTCGATGGACCAAAGGGTCACCTGATCGATCGGTCCGGTGACGGGCATCACCGCAACGCGCGCCGCCTGTCGCGCGCTCGGAACGGCTTGCGGCGCGGCTTGCGTGAAAGCGGCGGTTGGCGCAGCGGCCAGTGGTTCGGCGTCTCGGCGCAGATATGTCGGCGCGGCGTGCGTGAAATCGATCACCGATCCAAGTACCACGAGGAGCGTTGCGAAGATCGCACACGCGGAAAACCGGTCGACCCGTTGCGCGCGGACGGGGCGCACCGAGATCTGAGTTGTTTCCCACCAGCGACGTGAGACGCGAGTTCGCTCCATCTCGGCATGGTACGGCGCGTCCACGGCGTCGGACGCGCCCCGACGACCGCACCCGCAGATTGGGGCTTGGCGCACAACCGCCGCTGGGTTGCCGCAGACCCAGGTGTCGAGGCCGCATGCGGTCACGTGTTCCGCCGCGCGTGGCGCAGTCCAGCCCGTGAGACGCCCTTTCACCAAGACAAAACGACAGACGGCCGACACGAGGTCGGCCGTCTGTCAGAGTTCTATGACGAGAGCGATTCAGATTTCGGCGGTTGCCAACTTCTGGGCACTGTCGTCGGGATGAAGCGGAGGGACGAATCCGAAGAGATCAGTCCCACGTGCGATCGACGGTGTAGGTCGTGCCACTGCCCGTGATGCCACGCACCACGGTGAGCCACACGTCCTTCGTCTGACCTTCCGGGTCATTCCTAAAGATGTTGTCATCGATGAAGTTGCCGGTGTTGTTCAGGCGCCACTGGACGATGCCATCGGGCTGGAACTTCTCGTCGTAGATCACGTGGTTGTCGTTGAAGCAGATGTTGCCTTCCCACTTCTTCGCGCCACCGTGGATCTGAAGCGTACGAGACTGGTTGTACTCGAGCGGGCCGGTGCCCGTCGTGTACGCGCCGTCCTGGACGCCTCGGTTTGCAACCACCGCATACTTCGAGTCGAGCGTGTTGCGCCACTGCTGCGCGACGCGCTGGCCGTTGAGCTCAAGCGTGCCGTAGCTGGTGTTGCAAAGCGCGTTACCCAGTGCGCCAGGGGCGCCGAGGTCGGTCTTGAAGTTCACGTCCCAGTGCACGCCCGCGAGCGGGTTGTACTGGTTGAAGCGGTAGTTGGCGTACACCAGCACCACCGGGCTCACTTCAGCCGGGCTCACGAGCGTGTCGGTCGTGAACGCGTTCTGCATGAGGCAGTGCGCGTACATCGCGGCGTGGGTGTTCTCCAACGGGTTGATGGCGCCCTTACCGGGAATCCACTGGCCGTTGAACTGGGCGCGACGGACGCGACCCGGAGTCGGGAAGATGCCGTCGTCGTCCTGCGCAAGGGTGAGAAGACCCTTGTGGAGCTGCTGAAGTTGGGTCGAGTCCTTGACGCGACGCGCGGTGGCGCGGGCGCGACCAAGGGCCGGGAGCAGAATCGCGAGCAGGAGCGCGATGATGCCCATCACAACAAGGAGTTCGATCAGGGTGAAGCCCCTGCGCTTGCCGGTTCGTCCGGTCGGATGCAATCGGTCGTTCATACATGGTCTCCGAGAATGAATGGGGAATAGGAATAGAAACAAACGCTCAGATGAACGCCGAGGACGTCCGCGAGGCGATCCGCGCGGCAGGCCCGGCGCGCAAGGTCAGGTCGGGTTCGATCCGTTGGTGAGACGCTCCGGAGCAGCGGTGTAGAGCACCGCGGTCGGGCTACCAATGCTGATGCACATCCAGGTGTCGCCGGCTGCGAAGTTGCCCTGGCCGGCCGACTGCGAGCAGTTCTGGAAGTCGAGGTGGCTGAAGATGTTGTCCTTCGTCAGGTTCGACGTGCTGCCGCTGCCGCACTCAAACTGGACACTATCGGGAACCATGCTGCGCTCGAGGCTGACGTGGTTGTCGCCGTAGCAGATGTTGCCCTGCCAAGTGTCGCGCGGATCGTGGAAGAGAAGGGTGTAGCTGAGGCGGAAGTTGTCGCCTTGGTACACGCCGTCCTTGGTGCCGCGGTTGCCGA
>JBILDS010000258.1:0-4044 GCA_044352505.1 Phycisphaerales bacterium | reverse complement strand
GCGGATGCAATCCGTGCCTTTGTCGTCGCCTGCGCATGCCGGCTACATGAGGCGCAAGCATCCCTCAGGCAGGTTCGTAGCGCCAAGTTTGATTCACGCGCTGCCGCCAAACAAGCCTCCCCGCCCATCTGCTCAATGCTCATCAATCCCGCTAGCGAGATTGAGTCGCACTTTGAGTGCGCGGACTTTATAAGTGAATGGTTGCGGGCGAGCACCGACAACTCGATGACGCAGTCACCGACACCACTCGGCATCCAAATGCTCGATTGGAACTCCCTCGTGCAAGACCTCCAGCACCAAGAGAGCAAGTGGATCAAGTGGGCTGAGGACTATCGGCGAGCTTCAACTGTGCTCAAGGCGAGACCCGAGGCATGCCATCTCAAGTCACCTCCGGATTGGACAGCGATCAGAGCGACAATTGTGAAGGATGTGCTGCCATCGATTAGGCTCAAGATTGTCAACAGCGACGAAGCAGCGGATGAGCCGCCAATGTTTGAGCCTGAGCAATCTGATGATGGGACTTGGCGAGTAGCGCCGGACCTCTGCACCATCTTCGTCGCTGGCAACGTCATGTCGCGCGGGCTGACCCTCGAGGGCCTTACGACTACCGTTTTCCTTAGGAATCCGACATCAGCATATGCGGATACCCAATCGCAAATGCAACGCTGGCTCGGTTACCGAGGCTCATATCTTCAGTACTGCCGGGTCTTCTTGCTGAAGGCGCAGTACGAGCGGTTCAAACACTACAGGTTTGATGATGAGGCGCTACGCACTGAGATAGTCAATCGCCTGTTACTTGATTCCTCGTTAGGTGCGAATCCGCAAGTGCTACAGGGCCTCAATTACAGCGCTACTGCCAAGGTGCTGAATCTACGCGCGCTTCCGCTTTGCCCAGGAGCGCACCCGTTCGTTTCATTGGTCTCATCAGAGAGCGGCCGCGATCCGAACGTTGAATCGGCAGTTCGATTCACGAAGCAGTTCCCGCTAGAGCCCCTCGTTGCAAACGGCCGGCTTCGAGGGCTGATCTCAACCTCTCCGATCGCTCTACCGATCGTCGCCGACTTCCTCGACTGCCTCAGGTATCCGAACCACGATCCCTTGGTAAGCGCGGCGGAGAACGCACGATGGGGTCAGCTGCAAGCATCGATTTCACCGCCTTCCAACGGCGCACGTCTCTTTCGACCAAACTCCGTGTTGCAGTCGGGTTCGACCGCCTTGCTGCCGAGCCAGTGCCCGTACACACTTGCGGCATATCTCCGTCTGTGGTCGTTGTCCGCGCAACTCGCGGCGCCGGGGCTGCTTGCAAATGATCTACCTGACTCACACTGGTCGCATCTCTCCGCCAAAGAGAGGCAACGTCGCGTTCCACGGATCTGGCTTGGCGTGCGATTCGGAGCCATCGACCCACCACATGGTGATCTGATTCGCTCGATTGGCGCAGAACTTGGACCCCAGTACCAGCTTAGGCTGATGGAACGACAGATTGATCCTCAGACCTCCCGGCTTGTTTCCACTTGGGGTTCCCGAAATCCCGGCGACGAGACTGACTCGTATCAAGGCGATCAGTACTTCGACTATCACCGCGCCGATGGAACGGGAAGAGGTCCGTCTATCCGCGTTCGTGACACTTGGTGGCGAAGCCCCGGTGAACCAGCGCTGATGTTGCTTCATTTCGTCGTGCCTTCTGATGTACTGCCCACTGAATTGAACCAAAGCCACGTTCGGTTCGCGGTGGGCTTGTGTCTTCCCGCTGGCGGGCCCGATCAGATCTGTGCACTAAGACCTATTACGACGAGTATGGCCTCATGCTGACTTTCGAGACTATTCGGGCGGAGGTGATGCAACTTACGAATGCGCGATCCAACGATACACGCAATCCATGGTGGTGCACTTCAACACGACGAATCGGCGTCGCGCGGGATTCAGTTGGAAGACTGGAACTCTTCCTCGTCGCGGAGCAGTTGGAGGCAAGAAGCGCTGTGGTGAATCAAAACATGGTGCGGAACATCTGGAACAACGAAGACGGTGGATGCTTCGCGGCAACCCGCCTCGTTCTCCCCCCGGATCTCCATTTCGTCGGCGTCGTCTCACTCATTCTTGAGGAGCTGATTCGAAACAGATTTGAGCGCGAGCCTCAAGAAGCCTTCCGAAGATCAGAGCCTCTGATTGAGCTCGCCCTTCTAAGGCTTGGGATTGGTGTCCAGTCCGTGATCGGCCTTCTTGGCGAACTGTCATTTCTAAAGCATGTTCTTGTGCACGTGCCTGAAGGTGCGGAGCGATTCGCTGCGCTTGACACTTGGCGCGGGTTCGAGCATTCGGCTAGAGACTTTGTTGGCCGGAAAGCCGATGTCGAAGTCAAGGCAACAACACTCATAAACTCCGTTCACCACATCGCGAACTTGCAGCAGATCTCCTCTGCAGTTCGTATGGATAGCCCAGAACCAAGCAAACTCTACCTTCTGAGTGTCGGCTTCAAGGCATCGACTAACGCCGGCCAAAGCTTATGCGAGCAGGTAGACAGCGTACTGGGCCTGCTTGAAGCTGGCGCGAGTCAAGAACAATCAGCTGGCATGAAGGCTGCGTTCTTACGGAGTGTCACAAGATACGGGACAACCCCCAGCGGTTCTTGTAGCGGATACGACCACGCGACGATGCGGGAATGGCCACTCTACGCTACGAGGTGGGAGCAGACTTTTGCGAGGCTCTATGACATGTCTGACCCGTCGATTCGACTGCCAAGGCTCGGCGATTGGGCCAACTTTGATCATGTGGTACTCGACAGCATCTCTTTCCAGATTCGTCTGCCCGATCGAGTCAGCGGCGACATCAACCCAACTGATGACTTCCACACGGCGATTGACGAACTGGTTCGATGACGCTCAACGTCTACGTCATTCGCGCCGCTTCTCACAGCATCTTCCACGTTGCGAGTAGTGTTGCCTGCTTCTCTTCAGTCCACTCCGCATGACCGCCCCCTCCCCCGACCTCCCCGAGCGTGAGCTCATCGCCGTCGCCGTCGCGCATCTGCGCGAGCGGCGCATGCACGCGTGGGGCATGCACGGGCTCGCGCACTGGTGGCGCGTGCGGCACAACGGGCTGCTCGTCGCGGGGTCGATGGGCGCGAGCCGGCGCGTGGTGACGCTCTTTGCGATCTTCCACGACTCGCATCGCAACGACGACGGCGCGGACCGCCAGCATGGGCCGCGCGCGGCGGCGTGGCTCGCGCGCGTGCGGCGCGGGCAGGATGCGGACTGCTGCGTCGTGACTTCCGACACGATCCGCGCGCTCGATGACGGCGAGTTCGAGTCGCTGCGCGTTGCGTGCGAGCTGCACACGGGGACGCCCCGCCACGACGACCCGACGGTCGCCGCGTGCTTCGTCGCCGACCGGCTCGACCTCTCGCGCGTCGGGTTCCGGCCCGACCCGCGGCGGATGCCTGCGCCTGCGGGGCTCTTGACCGACGCGGTGATCGACGCCGCGATGGAACGCGAGCGCGTGGGGCTCCGGTGGGCAGGCGGCGCGGAGATTGAAACGGTGTGGGGCGTGCGGGAGGCGAGGTAGGGACGCGGCGCGCGGGACCGGCCCTCCGCCCTACGCACCGAAAATCTGCGTCGAATCAAACCTACCTCCATCGCCTCGGCGATCGAGGGCGAGACGCTCGAACCCGCCTCGGTGCGGTCGTCGATCGCGTGCAACCTGCATCTCGCGCGCGCGGAACTCGACGCGACGCCGCGCGGCGCCGATCGCGCGAAGGCCGACGCGATCGTCACGGTGCTTCTCGACGCGACGCAGCAGTTCGCCGCCCCGCTCACGCGCGCAGCGCGCCACGCACGGCCGATCGCCACACCCCACGAACCCGTTCAGGATGTCCACGCCGCCAGCACAGCCAACAGGTCGTGCACATCGACCTCGCCGCTACCGTCGATGTCCTGCACGCACTGCGTGCACGGACCCCACGCCGAAAGCACCGACGTGACGTCGCGCGCACCGACAACGCCGTCGCGATCGATGTCGGGTCCTGCGACAACGCCGCCGTGCGAGAAT
>JBILDS010000059.1:0-13831 GCA_044352505.1 Phycisphaerales bacterium | reverse complement strand
TCACTACGTCAAATGGTGTGATCTCAATGAACGCGTGCACAATGTCCGGGGGCTTCGGACCAACGTCGAGCCCGTGCCACGGATGCGGCCGCCACGCGCTGAACTGCAATCGTTCGTGCGCCATACTCACCGGGTCTCCGCCTTCTTTGGCGCGAGATCGCGGAGCAACTCTTCAACCACTTTGGCAAGCTGCGCATCGAACGCTCTCACCTCATCCTCAGGGGTCTGCAGCACCACAAAGTCGGGCATCGCGCCGTTTTCCTCCATGTCGGTGCCATCAAAGAGATACCAACCCCGGAATGGAAGCCGCACGGTGGTGCCATCCACGAGGCTCTCGGAGCCGGTTGAGATGACCCCGCCCGCGGTCTGCTGCCCAACGAGCGGCCCGCGACCAAGTGTCTTGAACGCATGGGAGATGATCTCTGCATTCGAGAAGCTCTTCTCGTTACAGAGCATTGCCATCGGCATGGTGTATCGCTGGATGAAGAGGCGATCTTGCGGGTAGCTCCGCGTGCGTGTGGCGTCGCCACCACGCGGTACCGTGTACGCGTGCGGACGAACATCAACCGACGCGAGCAAACGATCGGCCGTGAATCCACCGCCGTTGTTGCGCACATCCACAACCAGTCCGTCCTTGTCGGCCGCTGCGGCGTACAAGTCTCGCTCGAAGCGATCGAGTGATGCTTGATCCATACTCGCGATATGGATGTAGCCGAGGCGCCCGCCCGACAACTCTTCGACCTTGCGCGCGTTTGCTGCTGTTTCTTCGTTGTACCGCAGGGTTCGCTCCGCGCCGCTTGAAACCGGCACTATCAGCGCACCGAGTTCGATGGATGGCGTGCTCGGTTCTGGCGATGGGCGCAGGAAGCCCACGAAGACCTCGTCGCCGACTCTCCCCGCGAGTGCCGCCTCGAGTGGGCGCGTGGAATCCACCGACTTGAAGTCAACGCTGGTCACAATGTCTCCAACCGCGAGCGCGGGATTGGCGCGCGCGGCAGGCGAATCGGCGAGTACCGTCGTGATGCGACGACCGCCCTCGGCCGCAACCGTTTCGACGCCGAGCCGACCGTGCGCCCGCCTTGCGGGGGCGTCCGACGCGGGCGAACGAACGCCGAGGTGCGATGCATCGAGATGTCCGATGAACGTGTTCGCAACGAAGTCAAACTCCTCGGGTGTGCGCGCATCCGCAGCGAGCGTTGCGTACCGATTGGTCAACGCAGCCCAGTCGAGTCCCTTGACCTTCGGATCTACGTAGAACTTGCGCGCCATGATGCGCGACGCTTCCCGCAACTTCTGTTCGTTGTGCCGCGCGAGATTGATCTCGCTCTCAGCAGAAATGTCGATTGTCTTGGTCTCACCCGACGGCGTAATGGTCTGGACCTGGCCTGCGGAGAGCGCGATGATGCTGTCGCCATGCGCCGCAAGCGCTTGGACACGCACGTTGCCGCCGATGCGCTTCTGCTCACTTCCATCGTACTTGATGCTGAAAAGCGCGCGATCCTTGCCCTCGACCGCAGAGAAGTAGATGCGGTCGCCGGTTGGTGCAAGCAAGACATCGCGCTCGTCTCCAAGCATCGACGTCACACGACGCACGCGACGGAATGCATCGGTGAGATTGAGCTGTTCAAACGCCTCACGCGGCGATCGCGTCGTGGCGGGGGCAGGCTCATCCTTCTTCGACTCATCCTTCTTTGACTCATCCTTGGAGTCGTTCTTGGACTCGTCTTTCTTGCTTTCATCCTTTTTGCCTGCGCGTGCCTTGCTCTTCTTCTGCGCCTCGGCGGCATCCTTGAAGTACTGGTCGAGATCGCGCTGCGACATCCCCTCCAACTCATGATCAAGCATCACCATCCAAACGTCATACTCTTCATTGGTGCGCTCCGATGCGAAGGCAAGAATGCGGCCATCTGCTGAGAAACGCGGCGAGACATCGTTGTCAGGGTGCCGCGTCACATTGATCGGTGGTAGCGACGCGTCCGATGGCATGATCCAGATGTCGGTGTTGAAGTCGAGATCATTTTCGGCAAACGCAATCAGCGCGCCGTCGGGCGAATAGACGTACTCAAGCCCTGCGTCCCAACCAGAACGAAGTATCGTGACCTCGCGCGACGCAAGATCGAGACGCGCAAGATTGCCTGGATTTCGCGTGAAAAGCAGCGACTTCCCGTCGGGTGCTGCCACTGGGCCGCGGTCGTCGTCTGGGCCGCTCGTGACCGGCTCAATGACAAATCGAATCGCATCAGCCCATCGAGCCGGATCTGCGTTCTTCGACGCGTCGTTACTCTCCACGCCCTGCGCACCCTGATCGGTCTTCGGCTCGTCCGTCTTCGGTTCGTCGGTCTTCGGCTCGTCAGACTTCGGCTCGTCGGTCTTCGGTTCGTCGGTCTTCGGTTCGTCCGTCTTCGGCTCGTCGGACGTCGATTCGTCAGACTTCGGCGCTGCGGTGCTCGCGGCATCCTTTGCAGGCTTCGGGCGTCCGCGCGTACGCGCCTCGGCGCGGGTTTCGGCCACGCGCGCTGCGTAGATCGAGTCACTGCCCTCAGAGTCGCTGACAAAGTAGAGCGTTGCTCCGTCCGCGCTCCAGCAAATGTCGCGCTCGCGTGCTTCACCTTCCGTGACCCGACGCGTTGGACTCTTCTCTTCAACCGCACGAACAAAGACGTCACCAAGCGCGACAAACGCCATGGTTTTTCCATCGGGTGAGAGCGTGGCTTCGCGAACCTCTCTGGCGACTTGCTTGAACTCACGCACCGTCGGCCCATCCTCCGACGCTGTCAGCGAGAGCTTGATCGGCTTTGCGCCGGGCGTCGCGAGATCCACGCGCCAAAGTGCGCCCTCGACCCCGACGATTGCTGCGGAGCCACTTGTTGCGATCGCGACGCCTTGGATGTCGGCATCTTGAAAGTCTGTGAGACGCTCGCCGGAATCCGGCGCTGCACCGAGTTTGGTGCGATACAGGTTCTGTGCCCCCAAACCGCGGTCGGAGATTGAGACAAACGTATCTGGGCTTATGAAGCGCGGAATGCCGTCATTTCCTGTGTGCGTGGTGAGGCGCGTGAACGCTCCAGTCGTCGTATCGAACAGCCATACATCGCGATTGTCAGGCCCGGTGTAGCCGCGTCGCTGCCACGGCGAGCCTCCACGCTCAAAGAGAATGAGTGCTCCGTCGGGCGAGCTGCTGGGCGCGCCGCCGAAGGCATCGTGTACGCGCTCAGGCGTGGCAAATGCGCCGTCGGCGACATCGATGGAAACCGCGTAGGGGCGCATCGCGCGATAGAGATCGCCCTCCAGATTCGACTCGATGAATGCCACCGGCTTCCCGCGCCACATGCCAACGGAACTAAGGGCGAAGCTTGCGTCGAGATCCGTCAATTGCCGGAGTTGCGAGCCGTCGATCCGCATGGACCATAGATTGCGCAATCCATCACGATCGCTCTCGAAGATGATTCGCGCGCC
Organism: Phycisphaerales bacterium; assembly: GCA_044352505.1. GTDB lineage: Bacteria > Planctomycetota > Phycisphaerae > Phycisphaerales > SM1A02 > QWPT01. The sequence continues at coordinate 10,375 of JBILDS010000059.1, read as the reverse complement.
GTCGAGCGTGAATGCGGAACGTGCGTCATACGCCGCGCCAGACGTCAGTCGAATAGCTTCGCCCCCCGTCGACGCCGCGCGCCAAAGGTCGCCGCGCCAAGAGAACACCACAACCGATCCATCGGGCGAGAGCGATGGGAACCGGGCAAGCGTCACATCGGCGGCGGCCGCATCTGTGGCGGTCATGTTGAGTCCGACCGAAGCCGCGAGAAGGCCGACAAAGCGAAGTGCGCGAAGAAATGGGCGGCGACTCGAGGCTGGTTGGGTCATTTGAGGTTCTCGACTGAGCGGTGTTCGTCGCAGGTTGGGTCCCAGCGGCCACGCGAAGCCACAGGCCTTCACAGACAGCCAGGGGCTTGCGGACGGCGACACGGTTGCCGACGTCACAAGCCGCGCGCCACAGTCTACGGCCAACGGCCCTTTGCCTCGACTCCCCTGCGAACAGCCCGCCGGTTTCGCGGTACTCCCCTTGCCGTGGAGACTTGGAGGGGCGGGCACATGCAAGGTTCCGCCTCGATGTTTCAAACCTGCGTTTCAAACCCGCATTTCAAACCCGCATTTCAAACCCGCCTTCCAGACCCTCATCTCAACCCTGCCATGCGGCACTCCCGCGCGCCGTTTGCCGATCGAATGTGCCGATCGTGCGGGCGCGTCCGGAGAAAGCGCGGAAGTTCGCACAACCTCGCTCCGTTATGAACCGATGCCATGGTTGAACTGGGTTCGAAGAGCGGGAACCTGCGCGGAACACGGGCGTACAGCCCAAAGGCGCGCGGTCCGCAGAAACAGCAGTCGATACTCGCGAACTGCGCGCGTGGATGGGTCGCAAAGGGAAAGCATCATGACCAGCAACCGCCATTCTCGGAATCCACAGCACATGCGCGCGCTCATCGAGAACATGGGCCGGTCGATCGACGAAGCACGCAACCGCAGGCTCGGCCCCGTTGCGTCGGCTGAGACCATGTCGACCTCCGCTGCGCCCATGTCCTCGCATGCTTCCAGCATGCCGTCGGGTGTAGCGAACGGCACACACGCTACGCGCCTCTCCGACATGCGCTATCCCACATCCCAAAGCCAGACCAGCCCGAGCCAATCCAATCTGGGTTCACCACAGCGCGGCGATACCACGTCGCAGAACGCGGGCTCGACCGGACATCTGCAGAATCCTCCGCCGGTTCGTGCGGCGAACGAGATGTTTGACGGCGGTACGCCGCGACTCAAGGCGCGCCCGAAGCGCGCGAGCTAATGATCTGACGCAGGCTTCGCCGCACCGACGAAGTCTCGACGCAGCACGCATGCGCCGTGTGGACGTCGTTATCCTGTCGCGATGGCCACGCCGCTCAATCCTGCCGACACCATTCGCTCTGAGAGCCTCGATTTCCTGAAGGAACTCCTCGACACTCCGAGTCCATCGGGCTTCGAGCGGGAGGGGCAGCGCGTATGGCTCGAGTACGTGCGGCCATTTGCGAAGAAAACGTGGAATGACGCCTACAACAACTGTTTCGCGTCGTTCGGACCAGAGGGCGCCGGTATCCCGACGCTTGCAATCTGCGGCCATGCCGATGAAATCGGCTTGATGGTCAACCACTTCGACGAGAAGGGGTTCGTGTACTGCAAGGCAATCGGCGGGATCGATGTTGGTTCGATTGTGGGAAAGCGCGTGCGATTCCGTTCATCGGTGCCGGGCGTTTCGGCGCCGGTTGTCGGCCTGATCGGCGCAACAGCAATTCACTTGCAAGACAAAACCCAAGAGGGCAAGGTTCGCAAGATGCATGAGTTGTTTGTCGACATCGGCGCGAGCAGCGCCGAAGACGCCAAAGCAAAACTTGCCATCGGCGACCCCGGGGTCTTTCTCGATGGATTCATGCAACTCAACGATGATCTCGTCGTGGCGCGCGCACTCGACAACCGCATCGGAACATGGATTGCGGCTGAAGCGCTGCGGCTGGTTGCCCAGCGGAGTGCCGCTCTGAAGGTGCGCGTGGTTGCTGTATCCACGGTTCAAGAAGAAGTTGGTCTCAGAGGCGCACAGATGGTGGCGCGATCACTTGCGCCCGATGTTGCACTCGTCACCGACGTCGGTCATGCGACCGACAGCCCCGGAATCAGTCACGCACAGCATGGTCACTTCAAACTCGCTGCCGGGCCGAAGATCGCAATCGGCGGCGCAATGCAGCCAGAAGTGGTGGCGCGACTCATGGAAGTTGCTGCGTCGCTCTCAATTCCGCTCCAACGCGCCGCCACTCCGGGCGGCTCGGGCACCGACACCGACGCGCTGTTCGTGGCGGGCGGTATCCCCTGCGGGCTCGTGTCGCTCCCGATCCGCTACATGCATACGACGGTCGAAATGACGAGCCTGCGCGACCTGAATCGCATTGCGCATCTGTTTGCTGGATTCGCACTGGCCATGCAGCCGGGCGAACGCTTCACGCCATCGCTCTGACGCGTGCGCGCACACCGCGCAGGCATTCGCCCACACCCAGATACTTGCTCAGACCTTCGCGCGCGGCGATCGGGCGCGAGAGCCGGTGCTGCGCGAGGCCGGCCAATCACGGCGCGCCGTCGGCTTTGAGCCCTTCAAGCAGTACGCCACCGCCGGCGGGAAGTTCCCAAGCACGATCTCCTTCGCGCCTTGGTGCTTACGCCGAAGCGACTTTCCGATGGCGTCAATGCGTCGCAGACGAGCGCGACCCGCACCATCGAGTACCGGGCCCTTGATCGCGCGCACCCCGACATACTCGAAGTACATCAACTCGCCGTCCTCTTTGAGCAACTCGAACATGCGACGGAAGATCTGTCGCATCAGCTTGGGAGGGAAGTTGTTGAACGGGAGTCCGCAGACGATCAGGTCATAGGGACCGTTCAGGCGCGCCTCCTCGATGGGGGCGCAATGCAACGCGACGGAAACATTCGGGTGCCGAGGCCGGTACTTCGAGAGCAACTCGCGCTCAAGCTTTCGACAGAAACTCGGGTTGATCTCCACGAGATCAAACTGGTCTCCAGCCCGCAGCTTCTTCAAGATTGCTTTCGTGAACGGCCCCGTCCCAGGGCCAACCTCGAGAATGCGGCGCGAACCATCGATTCGCGCCATTGAGCGCGTCATCGCCTTCGCAAGAATAGGCGATGATGGCCAAACAGCACCTGTGTGGCGAAAGTCTCGGAGCGCCTGGGCGATGAAGTCGAACACAGGGCGAGATGGTAGCCGGACGCACCGTGCTCGGCGCACCATGGATGCGCGCGGAAGTGATTTCACCGTACATTCACCCTTCACGGAGCACGCCGCGACGTGCGCGCTTGCGTTCACAAACCTCACGAATTACACCACGCCATGGCATTCGTCAACGAGCACTATCTCAAACTTGCTGCGGGTTATCTCTTTCCCGAAATCGCGCGGCGCGTCTCCGTCTTCTCGAAGGAGCACCCCGAACACGCGGGCGAGATCATCCGTTGCGGCATCGGTGATGTCACCGAGCCTCTGCCAACATCGGCAATTCGAGCGATGCATGCAGCGACCGATGAACTTGCACATCAAGCCACTTTCAAGGGCTACGGGCCGGGGACGGGATACGACTCTGTTCGCGCGGCGATTGCGCAGACCGACTTCCGTGCGCGTGGGATCGACGTGGCGGATGACGAGATCTTTCTTTCCGATGGTTCAAAGGGTGACTGTGGCAATATCCTCGAGATTTTGGGCAGCGGAAACCGCATCGCGGTGACCGATCCGGTCTACCCGGCGTATGTCGATGCGAATGTGATGTTCGGGAACACCGGCGCCGCAATCGCGGGCGGCGGATACGAAGGCATCGTCTACTTGCCGTGCACAGCGTCAAACGGCTTCCTTGCCGACGTGCCCTCAGCTGATTCCCCCGCACCAGACATCATCTACCTCTGCTCGCCGAACAATCCAACGGGCACGGTGATGGATCGCGCCCGTGCGTCTGCGTGGGTTGCATACGCGCGACGCCACCGAGCCATTCTCTTCTGGGATGCCGCCTACGAGGCCTACAACCGTAGCGACGCGCCGCGGTCGATCTTCGAGATCGACGGTGCACGCGAGTGCGCCATCGAGTTCCGCAGCTTCTCGAAGTCGGGCGGGTTTACGGGCGTTCGGTGCGGCTACACCGTGCTTCCGAAGTCGCTGATGGCCTTCACACGCGCCGGAGATGCGGTCGCGCTCCATCCGCTGTGGACGCGCCGTTGGAACACGCGCTCGAACGGCGTGAGTTACGCCGTGCAGCGCGGCGCAGAGGCGCTCTACACCCCTGAAGGACAGGCAGAGGTTCGTGCGCTCGTCGACTTCTACATGGAAAACGCACGTCTCCTCCGCGAGGGCTGCGCGCGCTTGGGTTGGAAGACATGGGGAGGCGAGCATGCACCGTATGTTTGGTGCAAAGTTCCTGATGGTCGCGATAGTTGGACGTTCTTCGAACGTCTCTTGCGCGAGGCGCGAGTGGTGACAACGCCAGGTGCGGGCTTCGGCCGATGCGGTGAAGGGTACTTCCGTATCAGTGCGTTCAATTCGCGCGCCAACATCGAGGAAGTTGTGCGTCGGCTCGCAAGCCTCCGCGTCTGATACGTGCCTGCGGGTGTGTATGTGTGCGTGCGACGCACTCAGGTGCAGTGCAAAAACGCCACACGTCGGCCTTGAGAGCCAACGTGCGGCAGAAAAAGAGAAGAGAGAAGAAGACAAGACTCTCAGCACACACAAGACTCTCAGCACACACAAGACTCTCAGCACACACTCGGCTCGAAACAGGCACCCGGCTTTCGAAACGGTTGAGTCGACGGAAAGAGGGATTAAGTGCTCAGAACGCGCAGTTTTGCGCACCTCTCAGCATGGTGATCCCCGCGACCAGCGCGACGTTGATCACCACGGGCGAAGCAATGCTTCGCGCCAACTCTTGTCGCTTTACCGAATGAAGCCGAACACTTGCGCCCGAAACCTGTCGTGCCCTGCGGCGGAGTCCCTATGCGCCGCAGGCAGGATCGAGCCAAGCCGCTGGTCTTTACGCACGAGGCCCACGACGGTTCTAGAGTTTCGGTGAATCGCACGAAAGTTGCGCGTTCGCTCGCGCTTTACCGCGATCCCGCATGTTCAGCCGAGGCGGTCGCACGCCGCGCGACGAGCCGACGACAGTGATCGGGCATCGCGTTGATGCGCGTGCCGTCTGAGCGTGAGGGGCCAAAAGCTGAACAGCCCGCGGCATCCTGCCACGGGCGTGTTCGCGCGCGAAGGGTGAGGCTCAGTTCACGCCTGCGCGGACAGGAATCCTGGAAGCGCGTTGAGCGCAGCAGATTGATGTGGCGGGCGGAAGAAGTCCGCCAGCGCACTTCGATTCATGGTGTAGGACGGCATTGGGAGCGTTCCGGTGAATGCTTCAAGCCAACGCTTGGCGAATGCTTCTGGATCGGCAGATGTGAACTGCTTCGAGAAGCGCCCGAACTCATCGCTGAGGCCGCGCTCAAGTTCCGCGCGCTCAAGGAGACCGTTGCCGTCGGCATCGAATCGCGCAAAGACCTTCGTGTTTTCTGGGAAGTCGGTCTCCGTCAAGACACCGTCGCCGTCGCCGTCAAGCGACTTCAGAATCAAGTTCGTCAGGCGCTCCACAATGGCCGGAGATGCGGTTGTCTCCGGAGCGGATTGCCCTGCAACTGCACCGCCGACACCGTCGGTTGCTCCGTCGCCATCACCAGCGGTGCCGCCGTCGCCGCCCGCGTTGTTCTGGTCGTTGTTCAACCGAATCGCGAGATCTTGCGCGTCGACCATGCCGTCGCCATTCAAGTCACCACCCGTCAGCGCGTTCCACTCCGATGCGCTGTCGTCGTCGCCGTCACCAGCGGTGCCGCCATCGCCGCCCGCGTTGTTCTGGTCGTTGTTCAACCGAATCGCGAGATCTTGCGCGTCGACCATGCCGTCGCCATTCAAGTCACCACCCGTCAGCGAGTTCCACTCCGCTGCGCTGTCGTTGTCGCCGGCGGCGCCACCTTCGCTGGCGTTGTGAAGCGCCATTGCCAAGTCTTGCGCGTCGACAATGCCATCGACATTCAGATCCGCGAGCGCATTCGAACTTCCCCAATGCTGCATGATGAAGTTGGCGTCGACCGTTTGCGTCGATCGCTGCGTGATGGCCGGTTGCTGCGGCTGTGCGCCGCCGGCCGTCTGATCTGCGAGCCGCTGCGCGCTTGCGACTGCTTGGGGAAGCGAACGCATTGCGCCCGACTTGGCGGAGAACATCGGATTGGGGTTTGAGCCGGTGTTGATCTGCATCGTTGGTCCTCGCATGCGGCGACAGTGCCGCGCAGTGCCGGTGCAACGTGCGTGCCTCGCTCTCACGGGCGTCCTACGCAGATCCTTGGCGTCAAGGGTGGCAACTCTTGCTCGGAATCGGCTGGATTCGCCGAGAGCACGGCAAGACCGGTGAGATTGCCGGGTCGAACGCAAGCGATCGCGCCGGCGCTGAGCGTCTGATGGCGTTCGACGCCCGCCCTACCCCAGCGGCATCGCCTCCACAGCGATTCGCGTCAGCTCCAGCCCTTTGAAGGCTTGCGCTTGGGCAGCATCGCGTCCTCTGCAGTCAGAACGCGCCCGTCGCCTCCACGATAGCCAAGACACACCACGAACATCTCGACACTCTCTGCTCGCGACGCGCGCGGCTTGTAGCCCTTCGCATCCTCAAACATACGACTGGCACGCTTGAGAAGCTCGGGATACTCGCCGCCCTCGAAGACCTTCATCGCGAGATTCCCGCCGGGGCGCAACCACTCCACTGCGCGATCGAGGAGGTCGTGGCACAAACGCGCCGACCGCATGGCATCACCCATCGGATCGCCGGTGGTGTCTGGTGCCATGTCTGAGAGAATCACGTCGAATGCGCGGCCACCGATTTCAGCAAGCGCGAGATCGCGGAGATCCGCCTGCAACAAGCGCACATTCGCCGGAAAGCCGCCGCCATTGATTGGTTTGAGATCAACCGCAACGACCTCGCCCTTTGGCCCAACGCGGGCTGCCGCAACTTGCGACCAACTCCCTGGCGCTGCGCCTGCGTCGAGCACACGATCGCCTCGGCGGATCAAGCGCCGGCGGTCGTCGATATCGATCAACTTGTAGGCCGCGCGAGAGCGATAGCCCTCTTCTTTGGCCATGCGAAACCAGTGGTCTTGGACTTCCTTCACGTGGGTGATGGTACCTCACAGCGCGAAGACGCTCGGCTCAGGCGTCACGCAGCATTGCGATTGGTCAAGCGCTCGTCTCTGCGCACATCGCTCACGGATCGACGATCACAAGCCCGACCTTCGTCGGATCGGGCACGATTGCCACGCGAATCGGTTTCTCGGTTGTGCGCAACACGATGGGATTCGTCCCGTCGTTGAGCACCGCGAGAAAGCGATCGTGGTCGTTGCCCTTGTCGAGCGCCATCCATTTGCCGTACTCGGCACGCTGCCGCACCTCGCCGCCGCGCGACTCGCAGTCAAAGACGCCCTTCGACTCGCCACGGACGCGATAGTCGATTGAGCCTTGCGACGTCACGATGGTGATCGGCTTGGTCATTGGCCACGGCGTCAGCATGCGCACGTCGCCCTTCGTGGTCTCAATGTCGACGGGACCTTGGTTCTCGATCACGACGACATCGCCTTTGGTGGTGCGAACCTTCACGGTGTCGAGGGCGGGCGTGACCACGAGCACTTGAACATGATGGAAGTGCTTCTCAGGATTCGGCGTGTTCGTACGGATGAACAAGGTCTCACCGCCGCCGAGCCTGGGTTGAAGCGTGGCGGTCCAACCGGCGTCATCGAGCGCCTCGCGCGACTCCATCCATCGACCGAGTCCATGCGTGGCGACGCGTCGAACCTCGACGAACGTCCGATCGACTTTGCGGTCGGCTCGGATGGTGATGTCGCCGCCGAAACTCTCGACCTCGACGGCGAGCGCGCCGGTGGTCTTGAGTTCGACCGGCTCATCGCAGGCGAACGTGCGCCAACGTGCGGCGTCCGCGACGTTCTGGCCTCTCACGAAGATCTCGTCTTCGAACGTGCGGTGCGGCGCGCAGGCTGTGACTGCCAACGCAGCGGCGCACGCAAGGGTGAATCGCGGCAGCCCCCGGCGGGTTGAACGGAACTGCGTGCGCTGTGAGACGGTCACCGAGTGGTCGAGCATCGATAGAACTCCGCGTGAGGCCCCCGTACAGTCGCGGGAGGCGAGAGTCGGATCGCGACGGACGTAGAGCCGCGCCGATGTGACGGGTGTATCGGCACCGGCGACAGGTCTCAATCAGCGTATTGCCCCGATCTGTGCCCCCTCCGCTTCAGAATCGGGCGTCTTCACGCATGGATTGCGCCTTTCCCGTACCGTTCGCGAAGGCGGTTCTCTTGGTCGGATCGCCGACGGAGAGAAAGCTTTGACAGGATTCCGCAGCATGATGCGCGCCCTTCCACCGCTCTCCGCCGCAGTTGCCGTGTGCACAGCCGCGTCGATCGCTCTCGCGGCGCCTGGGTTCCGAAAGGAGGCCGTCGGCCGGGATGAGGCGGTGCGACCGGTCATGGGCGGCCAGGACGCGGCGTCGGCGCCAGCGCGGGCGCGGGACATCCAGACACCCGGCTCAGGGGCGCCCGACCCGGCCTCGGCGGACACGACCTCTCCGAAGGACCGATATCTCTTTCGCATCCCCCAGTTGGCCGCGTCAGCGGAGGCTCGCGTCGAAGCCGAGCGACCTGGGGCGTCTGAGCCCGTCCCGAGTTCGTCCCCGAGTTCGTCCCCGAGTTCGTCCCCCCGCTCCGGTCGTCTCATCCTCTTTTTCACACCCGACACGCCGCAGTGGGCCGAGATCGAGCCGGCTCAAGGACCCTTCTTCAGTCGTCCGCAGCCAACGGCATCGATCGCCGTGCGCGACGTGAAGCCTGGGAGCGAGCTCGTGATTGAGTTGGCGGGTGACGCGTCAATGACGAGCGACCTCGTCGCGACCCACGACCTCAATACGCTTGCGGGGCGCTGGCGCGTTCAGGCTGTGTTGGACACCGACTTCACGGAGCGCGGTCACGCGGGTCCCGGGAACCTCGTGAGCGAGGTGCTCACGGTTGACCTCGACCCTGAGCGTCGCGATGAGATCGACGGCACACTCGCGCGTGAGCTCCCATTGGCGTCGCAACCGGCTGCCAGTATCGACGGCGTGGAGTGGATCTCGCGACGGAGTGCGCTGTTGAGTGATCACTTTGGGCGCGACGTGCCGCTGCGCGCGGGTGTGGTGTTGCCGTTCGGATACCACGATCTTGCCTTTCCGCGACGCATGTGGCCCACGATCTACGTTGTGGGTGGCTTTGGCGGGAACCATCTCGACGCGCTCGCCGATGCCGCGGCGCTGCGTGCGCCGGAAGGTCGGGGCGCGATTCCGCAGGCTGTTTGGGTGTACCTCGATGCGGACACGCCGTGGGGTCACAGCGGATTCTGCGACTCTGATGCGAACGGACCGATCGGCCGCGCGCTGGTGACGGAGCTCATTCCGTTCCTCGAGCAGCGATTTCGACTGATTTCGAGCACCGATGCGCGTGTCGTCACGGGGCATTCGAGCGGAGGTTGGACTGCACTGCACCTTGCGTTGACCTATCCCGAGACGTTTGGTGCGTGCTTCGCGAGCGCCCCCGACCCGGTTGATTTCAGCGCGTTCCAACGGACGGATCTGTACACCGACGGCAATCTGCACACAGAGGACGACGGCTCTGAGACGCCGAGTTTCCGCACCATTCTCGGCCCGGAAGATGACTTTGTGCGCATGACGGTGCGGCAAGAACGCATGACGGAGCATGCGATTGACCCCAATGGCAAGAGTGGGCAGCAGTGGGCCGCGTGGGACGCGATGTGGTCGCCACTGGATCCGCTGCGCAATGCACCGAGGCGGATCGCCGACCCGATCAGTGGTGTCATCGATCCAGTTACCGTTGAGGCTTGGTCGCGCTACGACATTGCGCGCCGGTTCGAGCGATCGCCGTCGAGTGTGGGGCCCCTCTTTCTCGAGCGGATTCGCATTTTGTGCGGCACGCGAGACGGGTTCTACCTCAACGAGGCGGTGGCGAGGCTCAAGGCAAAGGTCGAGGGTTGGCGCGCGCGCACTCCGGACGTGGCACGGGCGCTGCGGCGGCGCGGCTACATCGAACTCGTGGATGGACTCGACCACGACACGCTGGTGCCTCTCGCGCGACTCAGGTTCCACCGCGAGATTGCAGCACACCTCGCCGAAGCGGGGCACACAGACTGGACGCAGCCCGATCCAACGTGGTCACCGATCCGACCGGAATCCTCGGCAAGACCAACCCCCGACGCCCGCCCATGATCCGGTGGTGCACGGCACGTGCCGTGCAGTGCCTGGCACTGCGTGGCACGTGCCAG
>JBILDS010000058.1:0-13842 GCA_044352505.1 Phycisphaerales bacterium | reverse complement strand
GCGCCCAAGCACCAAAGCGAGCCGCCGCAGCGGCGAGCGCGCCAACACGAGCGCGGAGCGCAGCGAAGCGCGAGCAGGTTGCGTGCGGCGTCGCCACCTGTGTCGTGTGGCATCACCTCTGGTGATGGCGGCCGCGAACGCGCGGAACGCCCTCAGACTGCAGGCTGGGTGCACACCCTGCGTGCGTGACCGCCACTACCCCTGCTGCGCAGGGGATAGTGCCACACCATACATCCGCGCACTCCGGCGTCATCCGCTCCGACTTCGCTGCGCTCCGTCGTCGTGGGCGCTTCTCGCAGCACCCAAGCACCAAAGCGAGCCGCCGCAGCGGCGAGCGCGCAAGGGCGGCGAGCGCGCAAGGCATGTCGAGGGCGAAGCCCGAACACACTCATCCCCGCCTCACGACGCGCCGCACGCGCCCCATGATGACAGCAGCACAGCGAGGTCGTCGCCGAGCACTTGACCGTCGCCGGTGATGTCTGCGCTGCACGCGGCGCACGGCCCCCACGCGCCGAGCATGGCGGCGAGATCGGCGCCTGTCACCGCGCCGTCGCCGTCGAGGTCCGCGATGCAGCCGCATTCGTCGGGAACACCGTCCTCATCGACATCGGCGCTCGTGCCCGCTGCGATGTCGACGGCGTCGTCGACGCCGTTCACGTTGCAGTCGGGCGCTGTCGTGATCTCGATGCACGCGGCCGTGAGCTGACCCGCGTCCCCCGCCACGCTGTCCGAGACGGTGAGCGTCCACACGCCCTGCGGCGCGAGGCCCTTGAGCGACGCGAGCGAACCGGTCGGCCGCAGCGAACCGGCGAGCACCGGCACAGCGGTCACCGAACACGTCGTCTCGGCTGCCGCCACCGCCGCGTCGTCGAACCAGCAGTCGATGTTGTCGCCGCCGCAGCCCCACGGGCCCGGGAAGCCGACGGACGGAATGCCGGGTCGATCGACCAGCACCACCTCGATGCCCGACGGATGCCGCACGCGGAACGAGAGATCCCCGACCCACGGATGCGTGGCCGCAACGCGCACGCGCACACCGACGATCGTGCGCACATCGGTCGTCGGGGGCACCGCAACGGTCCGCGAGATCTCGCCGTCGTCGGTGATCGCAGCGGCCGGAACGCACCACTGGTCGGTCTCCGTGGCCGCCGCAGACGCAGATGCCGCGAAGAACTGCGCGGAGGCCGCCAACATCACGAGTGCGAAAATCGTTCGCTTGGTCATCGAGCCCCCTGTGCGTTCATGGTGGCGTTGCGAATCGCGTCACCGGTCTGCGCCGGATCGCGCATGCCGCCCACGTGACACCACCCGGTCTTCAGCCCCATGTCCTGTGCGCCCACAATGTGACCGGACGAGTGCTCAACCACGCCATCCTCCGGATCCGACAGGAAGAAGTCGGTGGCGATGCTGCAATAGTCGTACACGAACGGCACGTTCGTGAAGGTCGTCGTATGCGTGTGGAGTTTCGCCCGCGCCGACGTAGGAATCCCTGAGAGCCACACGGCCGCCCCATCGGGCGTGATGTCATAGTTTGAGCCGCATTGGATGCCGAGTGCTGCGCCGAACGCAGCCAGATTCCCGGCAAGCGGCGTACCTTCCAATGGCGAACCCACGCACTGCATCAGCCGACCCGGCCCCGCCCAGTCAAGACCACTCCAGTAGAACGTATAGAGATGCAACGCGGCATTACCGCCTTGGCTGTGACCCACGATGCCGTAACTCTTGAACTGCGCGGCGCGCGTGGCGAGATCGACGGCGAACATGTCATTCGAGAGGTTCTGCCCGAGGTTCTCGTAGGGCCACGCGTCGCTTGCGAAGTGGGACAAGGGCCACGGGTTCGAACCCGCGCAATAGCCATGCGACAGAACGAGCGCATGGCCTCCGACAGGTGGAGCAAACAGGGAAATCTCGGGCAGCGCGACGCTCGCGATCCCAGGTAACCCAGCCCAGTCGAGTGAACCCAGTGGCGCAGCGGGCGCGTGCTTCGGCAGGGCGACCCGCATCTCAGGCGCGACCTCTGCACGTGTATCAAGTGGCGCAAAGCCGTCGCGCTCGTGTAGGCGTACGTTGCGGAACACCAGTCGCTCGCCCGCGCGGAGTTCGATCTGCCTGCGATCAAAGCCGAGCCGCACGAACGGCGCGTTTTCGTGCGCGCAGGATTCGATCGACGCGATGCCGCCGATCCACCCGAGCACGCGAATCTCCGCTCCCGCAACTGCGCACAACTCGGCACACACAAAGACAGACTCGCCGGGCTCCGCACTGGCAACGGCGAAATCGCAGTGGATCCAATCGCTTGCCACATCGTCGGCGTGCACGACCGCCGCCCCAGCAATGGTGGCGCCATCCGAAATGCGTGCGAGGTAAAAGAGGCTTCGCTGTCGGCGATTTCCCTCACGGTCGCGCACGATGCCATCGACGCGCACCACCGCATTACCACGCCGAGCGGCCGCAAACTCGACACGAACCGATCCATCGCGCATGGCGCGCACACGTCGCGGATGCGCGACGACGCCGTCGCTCCACGTCACCGTTGCGCCCGTGACTTCGACGTCGTGGGTCACAGCGGGAACAACGCCGTGCGCGAGGCGCGACTCTCCACGCACGACGATCTCAAGCTCGGCGCCAGCGCGATGGACACGCGATGCAAGATGCGCCACAAGCGCAGTTGTCTCTTCTCGATCTCCGCCGTCGTCGACTGCGAGCATCGCCCTGGTGCCTGCGGGAACCTCGGCGAAAAACTCGACCACACAATCGCCCGCCGGAACGTCGAGCTCGCAGACCCGCGTCGAATCATCGAGACCGAACGCGAGTTGCGACGCAAACTGCTCCGTCACTCGGGCAACGAGAGCCTCGCTTCCTGACAGCGGAAACGCGGTATCGCCGATGAGAATTCGCCCGCGCCACAAGCACGCGTCGCGCCCGAGCGGCATGAGCCGCAGGGTGCCGCCCGCATGCTCGAAGCGAAAGCGCACGAACCCGGTTCGCTCGCTCACCGACGCGAACGTGTCGACGAGAACAAGCGAATGCGATCGCGTGGGCGTCGCCTCGGGCGGCGGCAGTTGCAGCAAGCCAGACTCAACATCCGACGCGGGCGCGAAGAGCCGCTTCACCGACATTCGTGGCGCATCGAGGGCAGCGGCGGCCGCAAGACTTTCGGCGGCGGCAAGCGCAAGACTTGCAAGCGCGGCGAAGAAGACGCCCGAGCGAAGCGAGAGTTCTCGGCGAGATTGTGGCGGGCGCAATCGCAGTCGCATGGCGCCACTCTACCGAGGGCGCACGCGAATTCTCCGAAACACGACATTTTCCCCGGCAAACTCTCGCAAACGGCCACGCATGTGGGGACGCATGACTGGGGACGCATGACTGGGGACGCATGACTGGGGACGCATGACTGGGGTCGCATGACTGGGGACGCATGACCGAAGACGTACAACCGGAAAGGCATGGCTCCGTCGCGAACCCTTCCGTCAATCTCCCCTGCAATGCTTGCCTTCTCGCGCGATCGTGCGCCGGCTTATTCCGCGCTCTTCGCCACGCGGAATCCAAAGAAGTCGTTCGCGTACTTCGGGTCGAGGCTTCCGCGATACGCGCTTCGGCAGGTGCTCGCGAGGAAGTACCAACATCCGCCGCGCGCGACGCGGCCTCCGCTTCCGTCGCCAGTCTGCTCGGCCTCTTCGGTGCCCGACGGCGGATACGCGCCGTACATGTCTTCGCACCACTCCCAGACGTTCCCGTGCATCTCTCGGAATCCCCACGGATTCGCGGGCAAACTGCCGCACTTCACCGGCTTGTAGGGAAGCGGAAAGTCGCCGCCGCCGTAATAGACCTGCGCGGGAGTCACCGTCGACCCAAACGCGAATGCGGTCTTCGTGCCCGCTCGGCACGCGTACTCCCACTCCGCTTCGGTGGGCAGCCGCAGCGCGCCGCCCGCGGTTTCGAGGAAGTGCTTGCAATCGTTCCAACTCACGCTGTCGATCGGGCGTTCAAGGTCTTCGATGCTTCCCGCACCTCGGCCAAGAATCGCGCCCCACTCCGCCTGCGACACAGCCTTCTCACCGACATAGAACGGCTTCCGAATCACGCGTTGATGCTGACGCTCATCGGTGCCCCGACCATTCTCGTCTTCAGGCGAACCCATGGTGAACGTGCCGTCGGGCACGAGAAGGAGCACGATCTCCGATGCTTTATGGCGAATCTTCCACGGTCGACCGAGTTGCTCGATCCGCTGCCGCACCGCAGCATCGGTGACGATCGCCGGGTCGGGCAACGTTGTGACGACTTTGTAGTCCTTGAACGACATGCAGTCGACGCCATCACTCGCTTTGGGTCGATGAACGTCACCCCGGGCATGCCCAACACGTGGAGCATCGCCCAAAGGAGAGACCCGGCCAGAGCGCACACCAAATCAACTTCCGGATCCCGAACAAGGATCCGAAGCCTCAGTTACAGATAATACAGGAATCTGTGCCCCTTCCGTGCCGCGAAAATGACTTTACGCGATCGAAACTCTCCTTCGCCCCCACCGCAGATGCGATCGCGAAATCAGAGCCGAGTGCGAATCGCCCAAAGATCGGGAAAGAGCGGGTTGAACAGCGTCGTTCGAAGGTAGGCGGCCCCCGGACTTCCGCCGGTTCCCTGCTTGAAGCCGATCGTGCGCTCCACCATCTTCACGTGGCGATACCGCCATTCCTGCACACCTTCGTCAAGGTCGACGAGGAGTTCGCAGACTTGTCGCTCGTTTGGGTGGCGGCGATAGAGCTCAAGGAGCGTGTTCTGGAACTCAGACCATTCCGCGGGAGGCTGCGTGACATCGCGCTCGAGAAGCGCAGCGGGCACGGGATGCCCAAGCCGGGCGACGAAGCGCGCAAACGCGTCGTACAGGGTTGGTTGCGACCAGCGCGCATCGATCGCCTTGCGCTCCGGCGAACCCTCAGGGTGATGCGCCGCGATACGCGGGTTCTTGTTGCCAAGGAGAAACTCGAACTCGCGGAACTGCGAGCTTTGGAAGCCGCTTGAATTGGCGAGGAAGTTGCGGAACGAGAGGAACGAAACCGGAGTCATGGTCTCGAGGACATCGATCTGCTGCACCATCGTCTTGAGAATGGTGAGCATGCGCTTGAGCGTGGCGCACGCTTGCGGCGCGTCGCCCGTTACCAGTGCGCGCGCCAGGTGGTCACCTTCGTGCAACTGCTGCTTGAACCAGAGTTCATACACCTGGTGGATGATGATGAAGAGCATCTCATCGTGCTCGGGTGCGCCCGATTCAGGGTGACGAGAGAGCGGCTGCTGCAGTGCAAGCAGATCCGAGATACGCAGGTAGGTTCCGTAGGTGAGTTGCACGAAGGAAGGCTAACGGATTGGCGCGCCGCTCGCGCGGTGCCGACGTTCCGGCACCTTTGCGTCGACATCCGTGCGCGCTCAACGACCCATTACGCCAGAGGCCTTCGACACCTGCAAGCGTCCGCTCCGGAGATCCCAAACCACCTGTTGTGCCCGAATAGGCGACGGTTGCCCCTTTACGGCGATCACGACAGCGCGCCCTTCTTCTGCTGTGAGCGTGGCAATCCCGGTGACGACCGAGTAGTCGAACGTTCCGCACTCGATGTCTTGCTCGGGCGTTCGGATGATCACGCGGCCACTACCTTTGACGCCAAGGAGTTCGGCGGGGCCGCCGAGATCGACGCCATCAGCGGCGCGTGCGGAATCTGGTGTCGCCGTCGTTGATGTCGTCGTGGCTGGTGTCGCCGTGGCTGGTGTCGTCGTGGCGTCCCGAAGCGGACGCTTCACGATCGCCTCAAGCGTGTCGCAACTCATCGACAGCGTGTCATCGGGACGCGCACCTGCGTGCAGGAGTTCGACGCCTGACTCCATGCGCATGCGGAAGACATCGTCGTACTGGCGCTCGATCGCCATGCGGCGCTTCCATCGGAACCGCGTGGTGCCATCGCTTCCGAGTGAGATCGCACCCGGCGTTCGCTCGACCGATCGCGCGTTTGCGTCAGGCTTCGGTGGCAGATTCACGAAGATACTGCCGTCGCCCACCACGAGGCCTTCGCGGGTGCGCATGTCGTACTCGATGTGCTCACCCATCACACGGAAGACCTTCGGTTCGCCCGCGCGTTCCGCAGTTTCCCACGTACGACTTTCGACGCGCGCTGAACCCTTGGCAATAAACTGATCAAGCGACCGACGCGCGGCGCCGATATCGTCGGCGCTCTCTCGTGTACGCCGGGACGATCCAGACTCAATTGATCCAGACTTGTCGGACTCCACGCCAAGTTCGAGCAAAAGCGACTGCGCGTCAACGGCATCGCTTGATGTCGGCGCGGGACGGCTGCGAACCTTCACATCGCCGCGAAGGTCGAGCGTGCCGCGCGCCTCGCTGATCTCGGTGTAATCGAGAAGTCCACTCCAGCCAGCCTCGAGGGTCGGTTCGCCTTGCGGCTCTGGACGCGCGATCTTTCCGCCGCCGAGTGCAATCGGATCGCGGAAAGCTCGGAATCGGCCCGGCCCCTCGCTTCGAGCGCTGCGCGTGGCGTCGTCGAAGCGAAGATCGCGCAGATTGTCGGCGATCACGTTTGATCGCACGATTGCCACGTTGTCGCCGGTGAGGCGCAGTTTGCGCCGCAGCGCCTCACCCACGAGCGAGTCTGCAAAGACGCGCGCGCCTTCCTTCAGGAGCACCTGAACGCCTCCGCGCGCCTCGACGACGTCGACGTCGATATCGCCGAGGTCGCCCCCGAGGTCGCCCCCGAGGTTGTCGCTGCGATCACCGCCCCGCGCAAGTTCACCCGCCTGCGCGTCTGGCGACGCGGGCTTCGTGCGCGCATCGCTCGCTGTTTCTGCGGCTTTCTCGCGGAACGTCACCACGAGATCTTCAGTCCAAATGGTCTGGTTCGCGTCGCGCGCTTCCACAGCCGACTTCGCAACGAGTCGTTGCGGAATCGATTCGCCACGTGAATCTTCGCCCAGGAACAACTCAAGCCGCGCGGCCGCCATTGCGCCGTCGCCACCGAGACGTCGCACGCGCACCGCCCCTGCGCGACCCTCCGCGTCCTTTCCACCATCCGCAATGATGGCGTCGATGCGCTCCGCATCACTTGGGCTGAATGCAACTTCAAGACTATCTGCGTCAAGTTCAAACTGCCGCGCAAACACGTTCACGCCCCCGCCAAAGCGCGCAAGTGAAAGCGTGGCATCATCGCCACCACTTGCAAAGCGAAGGTCGACGCCACCTTTCCACGTGATCTCGATTTCTTGCTGCGAGGGGTCAAAGCGCACACCCGACTTCGGCGGATCGACCAGCGCCACCGCCGACGGATCGGCAGAAACCAGCATGCGCGCAATGTCGGGAATTGCTGCTGGAGCGCACTCAAGCAGTGAAACCGCACGCGCGGGGCCGCGGGCAAACGCAATGCGACCTGCGCCCTCGATCCGGCCATCTCCATCGCGCAAGCTGGCTCGGAAGCTCGAACCCTCGAGCGACATGCGCGGATTGGTCACGGTGAGCGGCGTACCTTCGCGGCCGTAGGCTTCCACCGTCTCATCGCGCACGCTGTAGCGGAGGCGGGAGCACACGATGCGTGATGATGACCGTCCGTCGATCACCTCGACGCGCGGACCGGTGATGTCGAAGCGCACGTCATCTTCGCTTGCCAGTTGGTCTTCGGGATCAACGGCTGGCAGCATGACGAGCCGCCCACCGAAGGTCACCGTGACGCTGTCGCCGTCGATTGCCTCGGCCTGCGCGAGTGCGAGAGGTGCAAGATGCGCCGAGGCGAGTTGCACGCTGGCGAGCGGAAGCGACGCAACTTGCGTCGACCCGAGCGCAAGCGACGCAGCGAGCGCTGCAGAACGGGCGGGAGGCTTCACATGCATGACGGTCTGGTTGCCTGAATCGGAACGCGGAACAAATGTGAGGTCATCGAGCCCGCGCGACTCAAGACTGAAGACAGCAACGAGCTCGTCGCCTGTGATCGTGCTGGTGACGCCATTGCGCACGCGAACGATCTCGACGCCTCCGAGCATCACGAGGCGATAGAACGGACTCTTCTTCGGCGCCGTCGCGGGGGTACGTTCGGTTGCATCGCGCGCGGCGGTTGCATCGCGCGCGGCGGTTGCATCACGCTCGGCGGTTGCATCGCGCGCGGCGGTTGCATCACGCTCACTCGTGCGCGCTGCGTCGCCGCGGCCGGACAACCGCCGAGTCGCGCGATCAATCCGAATCGGCTCGAGCGCGCGATCCACAATCAGCCGCTCAAGGCCATCACCATCTGCGTCGAGTACGAGCGACAAACCTTCGCCGGCAAAACTGCCAGCATCGGTCGCCACGCGAACGGCGCGCTCACAGCGCACCTCGCCCAAAATGCCGTCAAACTGCGCTTGTTCAGCCGTCACCACCACTGCTGGCGCATCGCGGTCGGTGTCGATTGCGGTGCCGTCGGGCTTCGGCTTGAAGAGACGCACCTCGACATCCTCTTCAAGCGTGCCCGACTCGAGCGCGCGGCGCGGCACGTATGCAACACCCTTGCGCGCAGCGAGCGCAAGCACCCGGCCATCCTTCAGGTACATCAGCGCGCGTGGCTCGCGCATCGACATCTGCGCGCCGGCCAACGGCTCGAGCCGCGTGGCGCTGTACTGCTGTGCAAGACGCCCCGTTTCATCGGCCACTTGGATCCACGCGCCGCTTGCAAGAGAAACCGCGGTTTGGTCGGCGTTTGCGCCCGAAGCGCGCACGAGCTCCTCGGCGGTGGCCCGCTGCGGCGGCAGAAGATCAACCGCGTCATCGAGTCGGCTGGTATTGGTCGAACGTGCGGAGCCTCGATCGAGGTTCAGCGCAGCGACAATCACCAACACACCGAGTGCCGCTGCTGGCACCGCAAGAAAGACACCGCGGCGCTCCGAGAGAATGCGTGCGATCCACGCGCGACCGCTCTCGCGATCTCGACCGTCGCTGCGTCGGCCGCCGTTCTCGTTCATCGCGCACCCCCTTCACCTACGAAGTCGCGATCGAAGAGGCGCACGGCTTCGGGCCATCGCTTCTGCGCCTTCAGGATGTGTTCGACCGCTTCGCGAACCGCACCCGATCCACCGGGCCGCGCCGTCACAAACTTCGCCACGTCGAGAACTTCTTGCGCAGCATCGCGCACGGCGATTGGCAGACCGCAGCGTCGCAAAATCGGGAGATCCGGAAGATCGTCGCCAATCATCGCGACCGCATCGGCGGCCACCCCGACCTCAGCAAGCAGCGCCTCGAATGCACCGCCCTTCTCCTTCGAGCCGGACACCACGTGGCGCACTCCAAGCTCACGTAATCGATGGCGCAGCGCCATGCCATTGCGACCGGTGATCACCGCGATTTCGTAGCCGAGGCGCGACCACATCCGCATGGCGGCGCCATCACGCACGTGAAATCGCTTCGTCTCGCGACCTGCGTCATCGATGGCGATACCGCCATCGGTAAGAACGCCATCCACATCGAGGCAGAGGAGTTTGATCCGTTCAATCGACACGGGGGGAGTGTACCCGCACCGCCGCGTCAAACAGTGCTGAAGAGGAGCAGTGTTCCGAGCCCGAGGTAGACGAGCATCGTGCAGGTGTCGGCAATCACGAGCGTGATTGGGCCGGCTGCAACGCTCGGGTCAAGCCGGAGCGCATGCAAGACGATCGGCACGCCGCCCCCGGCCAGCGCTGCAACCACCATGGCAAGGCCAATTGAAAGGAACATGGTGAGTGCGCCATCGACGCCGCCGCCCCAAAGAAAACTCGCGAGCGCAACGAGCACACCCGAGGTGATCGAAAGCAGCGTGGCGGTGAGAGCCTCGTTGCGAAGGCGCCGCAAGATCTCGCCGCGACCTCCGTGCCCGCCGTGCTCGTCGTCATGCATGGTGCCCACAGAAAGGGTGAGCGACTGCATCGACACGCTCTCGCTGAGCGCAAGCACCAGCGGTAAGAAGAACGCGAGCAACACAACCTGCTGCAGCAGTTCGGAAAAGAGCGAGCCGATGAGCGCGCACAGCACGCCGCCTGCGATGTTGCACAACAGCCACGGCATCCGCATGCGGTAGCTCTCCCACGCGGTGAGGTCTGCCGCGCGCTCGATGTGGAGTCCGAGCGTTTGGAACACCTGCCGTACGCGTTCGTGCTCTGCACGCTCAAGGCTTTCGCGCGTGTACTGCTCAACGTCGATCGCGCCGACAAGCCGACCGTCGTCGTCGACCACCGGCAGCGCCAAGAGCTTCGACTTGCCGAACTGCTCAAGCGCCTCATCGAACGACGTGTGCATGGTGACAGGCACCGCATCTTGCGTCATGACCTCATGAATACGCGTGTTTGGCGGCGAAAGAAGCAGCGCGCGCATCGAGACCTGCCCCACCAGCCGATCGTCATCATCGAGCGCATAGACGTACACGACGGGGTGTTCGATCGTGCGCGCGCGTAGTTCGTCGATTGCTTCTGCGATGGTCTGATTGGCATTCACGGCGGTCTGAACGCTGCGAAGCCCATGCAGCACCGCCGCCGAGAGGGCGGAATTCGCCGTTGAAGTTGCCAGCCTCGCCCGCAGCATGGCGGGAAGAGTACCGCGACAACGGCGCGCGTGTGGCTCAATCTCTACGCACCATCTTCTGCGGGGGCGGTGAGAAACGCTGTGGCGATGTCGTAGAGCGCGTGTGTTGCCACCACAATTCCGAAGCCACGCAACGTAAACACCACGCCAAAGAAGACACCCGCGAGGAAGTAGAACACGAACCGCTGCGGAAGAAGCCTTCCGTCAGGCGTGTGAATTGGGTGGTAGATCGTGAATGCAAGCGCACTGAGGCCAATTGCAATGGCGCGCGCCGTTCTGCGCTCAAACTTCGCCAGATCAACGAGGACGGTCACGATGACCCAGATCAAGAGCAGCCGGAACACCAGCTCTTCGTAGAGCCCCGCACCAATCGAGATCGCAATGCGGGCGCCAAGCGAGAGCGCTCCGAAGTCATCGATTCCCGCCAAGGGCAGCGCGCGCACCACCAACTGCGCAAGAACGAGGAGCGGCAGACACAGGAGCAGGCTCTCGAGGAACATGCGTGCAACAACGCCGAGGTTGACGATCCACGGGCCGTTTCGAGCCGCGTGCCAACCGATCAGGATTGCCACGATGAGTAGACCCGGAAGCGACAGCGCTGCGGGGCCAAATCCGAGCGCGTCGAAGAGGCGCAGGATGGCCAGATGCGCGCCGTTGGTTACGAAGCCGTCGGGTGCGCGCAGCACCCGCAGCAGTTCATACTCGTAGATTGCAATGAAGGGCAGCAGGAAGAAGAGAATCTCGAGGGGGCGGCGCGACGCCTCGAAGTAGCCCTGCGTCACAAACTCAGAAAGCGACGACCCGCCCCGAGAGAACATCGAGGCGGGTCGGAGTTGGTTCGTTCGTCGTTCACCCATCGGAGCCCTGCTTACGGCCACCGAAGGATCGAAGCGCGCTTCGGCGATATTCCGGAGCGATGACCCGGGGGGGATTACTTCGACTTCTTCAGCGACGCAAGCTTCGCCGCCATGCGGCTCTTGCGGCGTGCTGCGGTATTCTTGTGGATCGTTCCCGCAGCCGCGATCTTGTCGAGCGTGCGAGCAGCCTTGCGCATTTCCTTCTCTGCCGTTGCCGCGTCGCCGCTGGCCACAGCCTTCAAGAAATCGCCGGTGTCGTTCTTGATGCGGCGCTTTCGCCACAGATTGCGGGAGTTGCGCTTGACGGACTGGCGAACACGCTTCTTGGCTGATTCGGTATTTGGCACGGTCGTTCCTGTCGCTTGCGAGGTGGAGGCGGCCCTATGCGCCGCCCGCTCTTGGACTTGAGATCGGATTGCGGAGTGTCGCCGCTCCCGTTGGAAAATGCAAGCGCTGAAACGATCGCGGTCGGATTGCGTCTGGCGTTCGCGCCGACCGAACGCCGCCGCACACGCCGAACGTGGGTTCGGGCTCGACCGACCGATATCAAAGAACCAGCGCGAGCGGAGCGCTGAACCGAGCGTGCATCACCGGCTCGACGGCGGTTCGGACACTCGGACTTCGCAAAGAAAGTGCCCGATTTCGGCGTGAACCCGAAAGAATCGCGCGGTGCCATTCCCCTTCTTCCGGCCATACTGCCATGCGCGTGCGCCACACCAAGTCACCAACCTCGATTTCCGCCCGATCCAACCGGAGTGACACCCGCGAGGCCGCGCGGGATCTTGCGGTCAAGTTGCGCGCGAGCATGGCGTTCCGACCCGACATTCTGGTGATGTTCGGTTCGTTCCACCACCGCGCACTTTTCTCGGACGCTCTCGACATCCTCCGAAGTGAACTCCACCCTGCCCACGTGCTTGCGTGCACCACCCGGAGCGTGATTTCAGACTCCGAGGAACTCGAGGGTGCCGCTGGGATGAGCGCGCTCGCACTTTCGATCCCGGGATTGGTCGCGCGGCCGTTCTGGTTTGACCTTACGGATGGACCACCGGCGATCTGGAGCGAGGCGTTCATCCGCGGACGAGTCGCGCTGGCCCCGGACGAAGGTGACTCGCACGGAGTCCTGCCGCACGCGGGGATTCTGATGCTCGCCGACCCGTTCTCGATCAACGCGGGTCAAGTCTGCGCCGCGATCGACGCGGCGGCTGGAGCGCGGGGAGCGCGCATCGTGGGCGGAATCGCCAGCGGTGCAAGCCACGCCGGTCTCAACGTGCTCGCGGCCGATCGGCGCATTGCCCACATGGGTGTGGTTGGGCTCTCGCTCTTCGGCGACCTTTCCATTGATTGCCTCATGAGTAGCGGATGTCGACCGATCGGGTCGCCCATTGTGGTCACCAAAGCGCGCGGCACGCAGATTCTTGAGCTCGGTGGCCGCCCGGCGCTGACCGCTGCGCAGGAAATGGCGGAATCACTGCCCGATTCTGAACGCGCGCTGTTCGCGCAAGGGCTTCTTGTTGGCGTCGCCGTCAACGCTGCCAAGCCGCGTCTTGGTCGCGGCGACTTCCTTGTGCGCCCGGTTCAAGCGCTCGATGCCACGCGGGGCGCGATTTCCATTACCGAACCGGTCGCGGTGGGTTCGACGATCCAGTTCCAGGTTCGGGACGCCCAAACCGCAAAGGAAGACCTCAGCATGCTTCTTGACGGCGAAGTGATGAAGGATCCGCCGATCGGCACCTTGCTCTTCGCCTGCGAATCGCGGGGTTCACACCTCTACGGACTGTCGGAAGGTGACGCCGCTTTGGTACACCGTCGACTTGGGGGAACACCGATCGCCGGATTCCACTGCTCCGGCGAGATCGGCGTCTTCGGAAGCCGTTCGCTCGTTCAGAGCCAAGCGGTTGCAGCTGCGATTTTCCGCTCCCGTCCGCGCGGGTTCCCTCACGGTCCATCGTGGCCTCACGGATCCCCGACGACCGGTGCGTGACCGACCAATGCTCGAACTTCGGGCGCCGTCCGGCAGAACCCGGATGGCCGCCCCCTAGGTTGCCTCGAGAGGTTGCCTCGCGAGGTTGCCTTCCGGGGTTGCCTCGCGCGGCTGATTGACGCGCGGGCCTCGAGACCCGATACTCCCGGGCTCGGGCCTTGGGCCCATGGAGATTCGCTGATGATGTCCCGTACTCCCACTGGAGTGATCGTTGCCCTGGTGGTCTTCGTCGTGCTGAGCGTCGCCCTTCTTGCGATCTCGATCATTCTGTACACAGGCCAATCGGCCGCCGAGAAGCGCGAGAGTGAAGCGCGCGCGGAACTCGCCGCCTTTATCACCACGGGCGAGCTTGGCCGAAGCGACGTGCAAGCCATGCGCACAAGCGCCGGCAGCCAGAGCCTTTTCGGGTACATGTCGGAACAGGGCGCCAACGT
>JBILDS010000057.1:0-13849 GCA_044352505.1 Phycisphaerales bacterium | reverse complement strand
TACAACGTTTTGGGAATCGAATTCGACGTGGTGCGACGATTGATGAACTCGCGGAAATCGTCTGACACGAGAAACTCGTGTTCGTTCGCTGGGTTCGTCTGCAAGAATCGCCGCACGATTGCGCCGGTATCTCCACCCCGTGGCGCTGCGTCGTAACTCACGCCGATCACGAGAAGTCGCTCGGGAAACTGCGACTTCATCTCATGGATGTTCTTCCGATTGACGCGACACGGACCACACCACGTCGCCCAAATCTCGATGATCATCGGTCGTCCGGCGAACTGCGCAAGCGACACTGGCTTCCCATCAAGATCGAGCACCGTCAGACGATGCACGGGGCCAAGCGGCGGCGCTTCCGCCGCGGGAGGTTCGGATGGGGAAGCACCAGCCGCCGACCCAGCAGCCGAGGGAGAAGCGAGATCAGTCGCTGCCACCACCTGCTCGACGCCTTGCGTACTCGGCGCTGCGACGGGCGCGGGCGGCACAGCCCCCTCAGCGTCGATACTCGGGGCATCGTTGCTCGGGGTATCGCTCGCGGCATCACTCGGGGCATCGTTGCTCGCGGCATCGCTCGCGACCACCGTCGCAGGCTCCCGCGATTCGCGCACATCGCACGACAATGCGGAAGCCATCGCAAAGCCGACGAAGGCGCACGCGAGAACACGCGAGAAACCTGCATAAGAAGGCGCGACACGCATCGGGTGCATGTGGTCAGAATACCCGACTGTGACGCGACCCGCGAAACCTCCCACATCGATTCCGCCGATGGCGCGCACGTCGCACCATCGCGCACCGGGCGGGTGGGTCATTGCACTCGACACCGGCGGCACCTTCACCGATCTCGTTGGACGCAACCCGCAGGGCGACATTTGCCGGGCCAAGATCCCCTCTGACGGAACAATCCTCGCGACGATCGTTGACGTGTCGGACGCGCGCATTGGCATCCGCCCCGCAGCAGGTATCACGCTTCCGCCTGGATTCCTCATTGGCTGGCGGGTCGTGGGATCACATGCACGACGCGTTGTTGCGCACGATGCGGGTTCAGTCACACTCGATGGCGCGTTCGATGGCGCGTGTGATGGCGCGTGTGATGACGCGCCATGCGTTCCGGGTATGCCGCTTCGGTTTGCGCAAGATCCGCATGCAATCGATGCGCCACGACTTGGCCTTCACATTCTCACCGGTACGCCACTCGGAGCGCAGCTTCCCGCGATGGAACTGCGTCTTTCGACCACACGTGGAACCAATGCGCTTCTCGAGGGGCGCGGCGCGCGCGTTGGTGTGCTCGTGTCCGATGGACTCTCGGGTGTAGTTGAAATCGGCGATCAAACGCGCCCCGATCTCTTCGCGCGCGTCCCAATCAGAGGACAACCACTTGCGCATGCCGTGCGCGAACTTCCGGAGCGATCGTTGCGCGATGGATCGACCGAGCGCGCGGCCACGTTGCTCGACCTCCAAGATCACGCGCTTGAACTTGCGCGCGACGGCAGTGACACCATTGTGGTATCGCTCGCGCACGCGCTGACGAATACGCGCGAGCACGAGATTGTGCGCGAATTGAAGCACGCAGGATTCAGCGCACTCTCGGCGCGCCAGATTACAGCGCATCCGAGGCTTCTCACGCGCACCGAGACGGCGTGCGTTCATGCGCAGATCGCCCCAATCCTCGACGCCTTCGTCGCCGACGCAACGCACTCCGCAACTGCTGATACGCGCGCCTTTCTGTTCACGAGTGCGGCTGTGCTCCAGAGCGCCGAGCATCTTCTTGCGCGCGACACGCTGTACTCAGGACCCGCAGGAGGTGCGCGTGCCGTGGTCGCGATCGCCCGACATCACAACATCGCGCACGCGGTTGGATTTGATATGGGCGGAACAAGCGCCGATGTCTCACGCACCGAAAACGGCGACGTTGCGCTTCGCAGCGAGTCACGCATCAATCGACGCACGATTGCCGCACCAAGCGTTGCAATCGACAGTGTCGCCGCCGGCGGCGGCTCAATCTGCCGTGTTCGCAACGGAGCGTTTGAAGTTGGACCCGAGAGCGCGGGCGCCAATCCGGGGCCTGCGTGTTACGGCCGAGGCGGACCGCTGACGTTGACGGATGTCAATCTTCTGGCAGGCCGACTTGCAGCCCTTGACGGCGCGCTGGCGCTCGATCGCTCATGTGCGGAACGTGCACTGGCGGCTTTGACCGCTGCGCATGGCGTGACTCCCGATGCTGCGATCTGCGCATTTCTCGAGATTGCGGACGCACGCATGGCGCTTGCCATTGAATCGCTTTGCGTGCGCGATGCCGTGGATCCGCGCGGCCACGCGTTGGTTGCGTTTGGCGGCGCAGGCGGCCAACACGCGTGCGCAATTGCTGATCGCCTCGGGCTTGATCGCATCGTCTTCCCGTGCGATGCCGGATTCTTCTCAGCCAGCGGTGTGCTCGAAGCAGTTCCCGCGCGATTCGTGAGCGTTCCTGTACTCGCGTCGCTTGAGTTGGCCGAAGAGTCGCTTGCGAAGGGTCGCGATGCTGCGATCGCCGAAGCCACCAGATTGCTCGAGACAGACGGATTCGAGCCGGAATCCAACGCTGTTGAGGTTGCGCTTCGACTCGTCGGACAAGACTCGAGCATTCGTGTGCCGTTTGGCTCGTCGGACGTACTCAAGCAACGATTCCGCGAACGCTTCTGCGCACTCTACGGATATCCGCCGCCAGATCGCGCCATCGAGATTGTGTCGATCGAAGCGCGGGTGGCCGCTTCGATTGCGCCGACCCCGCAACCGTGCGCGACAGCACCCGCCGCACCGATCACGCCACGATCGACCCGCATGCTGAGCCACGGTTCATGGTGCAACGCACCCATCATGGCCCGCGCGGCACTTGCCACTGGTGACACGATCGACGGACCCGCAATTCTTTGCGCGATCGGCGAAACCGTTGTCATCGACGGCGGCTGGCGTGCGGTTGTTGATCCGACGGGCGACCTCGTAGCAACACGTCTCGCGCCCCTCAAGCCGCGCGCCCACGTGGCTGAGCAAGAGCTCTTCGCCGCCCGACTTGAGTCGATCGCCGTTGCGATGGGCAACGTGCTTGAACGAACCGCGCTCAGCCCGAACATTCGCGATCGGCTGGATTTCTCCTGCGCTGTGCTTGACGCTCGCGGCACACTCATACAGAACGCGCCACATCTTCCTGTTCATCTCGGCGCGCTTGGAGTCTGTACACGCGCCGTCATGCAGGCACTTCCCCTTCGCGAGGGAGATGTCGCCGTGACGAATCATCCTGCATTTGGAGGATCGCATCTACCTGATGTCACAACCATCGCTCCAGTGTGTGTTGATGGCAAGACGGTTGCATTCGTTGCCGTGCGCGCCCACCACGCCGAGATTGGCGGCACGCGTCCAGGCTCATTTCCCCCCGACGCCACATGCCTGTCGGAGGAAGGCGTCGTGCTTTCGCCGTTTCTTGCCGTCCATCACGGCGTGTTCGATGAGCACGCGTGTCGAGGGCGATTTGCGAGTGGCGAGCATCCGTCCCGGAATCCCGCAGAGAATCTTGCGGATCTCCAGGCGCAAATCGCCGCAACCCATTACGGCGTGGCCCAAGTGGCAGCACTTGCCCGCGAGCTCGGCGCCGCATTTGCAACGCGTTGTCAAGGAGAACTCGACCGCGCACGCGACGCCCTGCAGCGAGCACTCGCTCGACTTGACACCACACCGCGCGCAGCACGGGTTGAACTCGACGATGGCTCGCCCGTCGAGATCCGCGCGCGCATTGTGCACACCCCGGAGGGCACGAAGTTACACCTTTCGTTCGCGGGTTCGGCCGGCGTTCATCCGCGCAATTTCAACGCACCGCAAGCGGTCTCTCGCGCTGCGACGCTCTACGCACTTCGCCTTTTGGTCCATGAACACGTGCCAATGAACGAAGGCATGCTTGAGGCGCTCGAACTCGAGCTTCCGGAAGGTTTCCTCAATCCTCCGTTCACGATCGACCCGAGACACTGTCCGCCAGTTGTCGCCGGAAACGTCGAGACAAGTCAGTCTGTTGTTGCTGCACTTGTCGCGCTGTTTGATCTCTCGGCTGAAAGCCAAAGCACTATGAACAACACGCTCTTTGGAAATGAGCGATACACCGTGTACGAAACGCTCGGCGGTGGTGCGGGCGCCGGGCCGCATGCAAGCGGCGCAGATGCCGTCCATGTGCATATGTCGAACACACGACTCACGGACATCGATGTTCTTGAGCGTCACGCGCCGGTTCTGGTGCGTCGCTTCGCGCTTCGCAAGGGTTCGGGCGGCGCGGGAACGCACCGCGGCGGCGACGGCCTCGTGCGCAGTTACGAGTTTCTCGAGCCAGTGTCGCTCTCATTCTTCGGTTCACGACGACTCCGGGCACCGCGCGGCGCTCATGGCGGCGAAGATGGCGCGCGCGGAGTGCAGCACGCGATCATTGACGGCCACATGCACACACTGCGCGACGCGGTTCTTTCGCTTGAACTGCGTCAAGGCGATTGCTTTATCGTGGAGACACCTGGTGGCGGCGGTTGGGGTGGCGGCGGTTGGGGTGGCGGCGGCTGGGGTGCCGTCAGCGCTGCGGAACCCGCGCGGGAAGATTGATGCGTTCGATCGATCGCGCCAATCCGCGCTCAAGATCGACTTCGACAAGCGCGCCTTGAACCGCTTCGCCACCAGAACCCATGTCAAAGGGAACATGCACACCCGTGGTGAAGTGCTTCAGCACCGCCACTGGGTTCCGTCCAATCACAGAGTCATGCGGGCCTGTCATGCCGACGTCGGTCTGAAATGCGGTGCCCCCACGAAGAATGCGCTCGTCGGCGGTGGGTACATGCGTGTGGGTACCGAGCACGGCGGCCACACGCCCATCAAGATGACGCGCAATCGCGGCCTTCTCGCTGGTCGCCTCCATGTGCGCTTCGACCAGCACGATCGGGTTTCGCTCGGGCATTGCCGCAAGCATCTCATCGGCACACTCGAACGGATCGTTGGCTTGGACAGAACCGATGTTGATTCGGCCAAGCAACGTGATGACGAAGAGATCGCGCGGGCAACGCGCGTCGGCGGGAATTCGAATCAGCCGCTTTCCCGGAGTTCGGGCGGAAAGATTCGCTGGACGCGACACGGCCTTCGTGGGATCATCAAGCAGCGGAATGATCTTCGCCTCGCGAAAGGCGTGGTCCCCGAGCGTGCACGCATCAATTCCGAGGCGCCGAAACTGTTCGTAGAGTTCTGGCGTGAGCCCAGAGCCATTTCGCGCGTTCTCAGCGTTCGCAATGATTCGATCAGGGCGAAAGCGCTCGCGCAGAACCGGAATTTGCTGGTCCAACGCCATTCGGCCAGGCGCGCCGTTGATGTCGCCAAGAAACGCGATTCGAACCGTGCCCGTCGGGCTTGTCATTGCCGAAGCGTACGGGAAAGTGCATCGCCGCGAGATCACCGCGTGCCGCGACCGCACGAGGTACCGCCATAGGTACCGCCATAGGTACCGCCATAGGTTCTGCCTGACGGATCTTCGGACGTTGATCCGCGTGTGAATTCTGACTTCGAAGGGAATGATCCCCCTTGCAAACTTCCGACCCGTGATACACTGTACAGGTCACGGAGACGAACGCCTCGAGGAAGAACGGGCGGTTCGACTGCAGAAATCCGGCGCGTTTCGGCCGATTTCGGTGGCACTCGCGAGATTCGATCACGCCGGATACAACCACGTTGGCTGCGTCCCAAGACGTCGCAGCACGGGATCGGTGCACGGCGCGCAGATCGCTGCGAGCCAAGTGTTGGCAACACGTGTTGGCAACACGTGTCGGCAACACGTGTCATCAGCACGTGTCATCAGCACGTGTCATCAGCACGTGTCCCCAGTGTCGAGTTCTTGGCAATCTGGGTGTGACTTTCCGATTTCGTTCCGCGCCCCGTTGGCGCAGAACATTCAGCAGCGCCGTTCTGTCAGCGGCGCCCAAAGGCGCGCGAGCAGGCACCACGCCAACGTGACGTCGCGTTTCATCAACGCCTCGCTCCGCTCGCGTCCCGCGCATCGCGCTGCGGCTCCATCTTGGGAGCACCGCAAGGTCTTGATTCATGCTTACGCCAGTTATGTTCACGCAAGGAATGCAAGTTCGCCACCGACAACGGCCCGAATGGGGCACGGGTGCCGTGACGCGCGTCGAACCACTCACCCGAGCGGGGGCGCGCGATCAACGACTTTGGATCAAGTTCGGCAACGCAGGGCTGAAGACGCTTCTCGCAAGCGGTGCCGATCTTGAGATCATTGAAGGAACCGGCGCTGCTGAGCACACCTTTGCGGCGCGCGAAATCGCGTCTGAAGGTGGCTGGCTTGGGCAGATCGCGCAGAAGAAGCCCGAACAGGCAATGGCCGAGCTTCCCCCAAATGCGACCGATCCATTCATCCTGCCGGAACGGCGCCTGAAGAATCTGCTCGCGCTGTACCGCTTCGACGCGGGTACGAAGCTCATCGATTGGGCTGTCGCTCAGAGCGGTCTCGACGACCCGCTCTCCCGCTTTACCCGCATCGAGCTTGAGGCCTTCTACAAGAACTGGTCACTCGAGCGCGATCTCGCGCTTACTCGGCTCGTCACCGAGTTCCGCCGGAAGCGCGAGCCCGTCGATGCCATTTTGGCGGAAGCGCCGCGATCAGCGCTTGCAGTGCTGCAGCGTTTCGACAAGGTGCGCTGAAGAAAACGTTGCAACAACGCAACAGACCACACAATCGGAAGTCCGTCTGGGGGAATCACACGGGCGTGTCCGTGAAAATCGCGGTTTCTCTCAGAGTACATCGTTCGCGCTCGGCACCGCACGCCGCTGGCACGACCCTTGCTTTGTCAACCCTGCCGATCCAACAACGGCAGATCCCGACATCGAAAGAAGAGCAAGGAGAGAGACCATGGACGAGATCAGCTTTCAAGAGAAGATGAATCACATCCTCGATCGCATTCGTGAGTTGCCCACCACCGAAGCAACCGCCGCGGCAGACAACGCCGACACTCGGCGCGAGCGGGTGCAGCACTCCATGGGCGAACTGCAAGAGGCGCTTGACTATCTTCGCCTGAGCGTGAAGTACTTGGTGTTCGACCTCGAGGCGACCCGTCGGGAGAATGCATATCTTCGACGGATCATCGAGCAGTCAAACCGTAGCCGACCCAAGCCCGAAGAGCCCACCGATCGTCGCCACGACGAGCCCGCCGAAGAAGAGCGCCCCGATTTCGGCGCCAACGGTTGGGAGTGAGGCCGATTCCAAGTCGCTCGTTGAATGAGTTCGCACGAACCGCGCGCGCCCGACCCGGGGGTTGGGCCGCGCGGCTTCGTTGCGTCGTCTGAGAGTTTCGTGCGCATTCATCGGCTACAGTCTGCCCCGATGAACTCCGCCTCTCCACGCCCAGCGCTTGCCGTTCGGGGACTCGGCTTCCGCTATCAATCAGGCGCGCCGTTCGGCCTCTCGCTTCCCCACCTCGAACTCGCCCGCGGTGAGGAGTTGCTACTCGTCGGTCGATCGGGCTGCGGCAAGAGCACGCTTCTGCAGTTGATCGCTGGACTGCTCGAACCAGACGCTGGATCGATTGAGATCGATGGCCACGACGTCACCGCCATGCGGGGAGCTGCCCGCGATCGCTTCCGCGGACAGCACGTCGGAATGGTGTTCCAGACTTTCAATCTTCTTCAGGGATTCAGCGCCCGAGAGAATGTTCTCGTTGCACTCCTGATGAGCGACGTTCCAAAGAGCGATTGGAGCGATCGCGCCGACTCACTTCTTCGATCGCTCGGTATCGATGCGCTCGACGCGCCCGCGGAGAACCTGTCCGTCGGCCAACAGCAGCGCGTGGCGATCGCGCGAGCGCTTGCCTGCCGACCCACGCTCGTGCTTGCGGACGAACCCACAGCTTCGCTCGACCCCGAAAACTCGGTGAATGCCATTCGTGTCCTGCGCGACGCGTGTCGCGAACAAGGTGCGGCGCTCCTCATTGTGTCGCACGACCCGTCGCTCGAATCTCACTTCGCGCGCGTCGAGCGGCTTCAGCCGTCTGAGGCAATCACCGCGCCTTCCGCGGTGCTCTGAACGAACTTCCGCGAAATAGCCCATCTCATGAACGACCTCTCCATCGTCTTCCGCAGCCTCGCGTCACG
The DNA here is from genome assembly GCA_044352505.1 of Phycisphaerales bacterium. Classification (GTDB taxonomy): domain Bacteria; phylum Planctomycetota; class Phycisphaerae; order Phycisphaerales; family SM1A02; genus QWPT01. The sequence continues at coordinate 5,701 of JBILDS010000057.1, read as the reverse complement.
GCGCTTCTCATCTGTGACGGTCACGCTGCTTGTGGCTATGAGCGCAGGGCTGCTCCTTGCGATTCTCTCGCTGCGCGCAGCTGGTTCGCGCGCATTTGAGCGTGGAACCGGCAACGCACACATTCTGGTTTCACGCGACGGCAGCCCGCTTGTGTCGGTGCTGAACGGGTTGTTCTACGCAAATCCACCAAAGGCTCCGATTGAGGAGGCGAAGGTCGAAGAGTTGCGAGCCTCGTTCCCGTGGTCGATGTTCATTCCGACCGCGATTGGCGACAACTACCGAAACTTCCCAGTGATTGCCACGGTTCCGGAGTTCTTCACAAAGTTCGAGCCTGTGGCGGGCGAGCCGTGGCAGTTTGCGCAAGGACGCGCGTTCACACGCAACTTCGAGGTTGTCGTGGGTGCCGCTGCTGCGCGCGAGACGGGAATCCGCATCGGCGCCACGATCACGTTCATGCATGGAGCGGGCATGTCGCGCGAGGGGATCGCGGTTCCCGCGCACGAGCACAAGGAGTACGCATTCGAGGTCGTTGGGATTCTCGAACCGACCGGCGCACCGCATGATCGCGCGCTCTTCTGCTCGCTTGAATCATCGTGGATCCTGCACGCACATGATCGATTCGAGCGTGAAGGCCGACACAAGCTCGTCACCGCTGAGGATCTCGATGCTGAAGACCGGGTTGTCACCGGAGTCTTGCTGCGTCTTCCGTCGCGCGATCCAAACGCGGCACCTCCGGCGCTTGTGTCGCAGTACGACCGGCTGCGTCGCGATGTCTCAATCACGGCCGCAATTCCGGCAAACGAGGTGCAGCGGCTCTTCACGATCGTGTCGAGCCTCGACGTCCTGTTTATCGCAATGGCGGCGGCGACGGTGGTCTTTGCGGCCGTGGCGATCTTGCTCAGCATGATGAATTCGATGGCGGAGCGGAGGCGACAGATTGCAATCCTGCGCGTTCTTGGCGCAAGCCGAGCACGCATTTTCTGGCTGGTGCTTACCGAGAGCACCATCATCGGACTTGCGGGCTCCGTTACGGGCGTCGTCTTCTGCGCGATTGCGCTCTTTGTCGCGACGCGTTGGATGCTTGATGCGCACGGCATCGTGATCGCGCCAGAACTCGACGGACGCTCTGCAGTCCTCGTTGCGATGGCCACCACGCTACTCGCCGCCCTTGCCGGACTTCTACCCTCCGTTCTTGCGTACCGCACGAGCGTCGCCCGTAACCTCAAGCCGCTCGGCTAAAGCGAGATGCTTCGATGAAAGTCATCTGGTCCATCGTCGCGCTTCTTGTCCTTGCGGGGCTCTTCGTGCTCCTTCAACCTCCACGCGCGGAGTCTCCTGGGCGTGCATTCGATCGCGCCTTCACCGATTCCATGGAGGGCGCGGTGACCGAACGACCGCAGGCGGAACCGACACCCGCACCGACTGCGACGGCGACGTCTGCGCCCAATTCCTCAACCGCGCCCGACACCGGCGTTGCGCCCACAGCCGCACGCGCAAGCGAGCGCCCAACCACGACCATTCCAACACTCGACGACGATCTCGACGGGGCGCAATCTGGCGCAGAAACTGCGACCAATCCGGCGTCGTCATCGACGAGCGCACGCTCCGCGCAATCGTCGACCGCGCCATCACCCCGCAGCGCGAACACCGACGATTCCACACTGTTTGAGCCGGAGATTCCCGCGATTCCGTTTGCGGAGATTCTCCCGAGTACGTTCCGCAAGCTTCCGGATGGCTCGATCTCGGTCGACGATGCTTGGACCATTTCCGGCGAAGGCACAGACGCTTCGCCCTACGAAGTCTCATGGGAGTTTCTCGCAAGCGCACAGGACTCCTACGTCCCCCGCCTCTCTGAGAACAAAATCCCCGCGCGCATCGCGTTTCTCTCCGGCAAGCGGCTTCGCATCTCCGGCTATCTCGCGTTTCCGCTTGTTGCACAAACATCCGGCGAGTGCCTCATCATGCTGAATCAGTGGGACGGCTGCTGTATCGGGATTCCACCGACTCCGTACGACGCGATCGAAGTCAAGCTCGCAGAGCCGATTTCAGGTTGGCGAAAGCACACCTACAGCTTTGGCTCGATCGAAGGCACGTTTACGGTCGATCCATACCTCGTGGAGAACTGGCTGGTCGGGCTCTACATGCTGAAGGACGCCACGATGAAGCGCGAACTCTGACGCGCACACCGGACGGCGCGCCCGCTCTCGGATATCCTCCGCCGCATGAACACCCGCATGCGTGCGCTCAGAGACACCTCCGCTGCAGCACTCATCTTCGCCGCTTTTTTCGCCCCCCCCAACACCGCCGTCGTGCATGCTGGGCCGAAGCAGGACGAGAACAAAGAGATCGGGAAGAACGAAACTGAGGCAAGGGAACCCAGCGATCGCGCGGTCGCAAGCCCTGCTGCGTTCACAAGTCCTGACGAGGTCGCTCGCAAGATCGACGGCCTCGTCGAATTGCTCGGGGCGCGCGTCTCGCGTGACACGCTCGGAGTTTCACGCGAAGGTCGGCCGCTTCATGTGATCACGCTCGGCCACGCTGATCGCGCCGTGAAGCGCCCCGCGCTTCTTCTCGTCGGCGGCATGGACGGCGAGCAGCTCGCGTCGACGGAGAGCGTGCTTGAGGCGCTGCTCGCTGTCGCGCGCGACTCGCCGCAGCTTCTCGACGAAGTCCACATCGTCGCGATCCCGCTCGCGAACCCCGATGCCCGTGCAGCGGCGCTCGCGACCAAGCATCCGCGCCGCGCGAACGCGCGCGTCGTCGACGACGACCGCGACGGCGTTGCCGACGAAGACGGCCCCCGCGACATCGACGGCGACGGCTTCGTCACCACGATCCGCCGCATCGCGCCGCCTGGCCGCGCCGCCACGCATGTCGTCGACGCGACCGACGCGCGCATCGTGCGGCCCGCGAACCGCGACAAGGGCGAGGTCGCCACGCATGAGGTCTTCGTCGAGGGCGCGGACCACGACGGCGACGGCGTCCACGGCGAGGACGGAGCGGGCGGGGTCGATCTCGACCGCAACTTCCCCCACCGCTGGCCAGAGTTCTCGCGCGACGCGGGGCCGTACCAGCTCAGCGAGCCCGAGACGCTCGCCATCGCGAAGTTCGTGCGTGATCGTCCAGAGATCGTCACAGCGGTCGTCTTCGGCCGACACGACACGCTCGTCAGCTTCCCCGACACGAAGGACATGGACTCGACCGGCCGCACGCCGATGGTCTATCACCGCGACGACCACGGCGTCTACCGCGACTTCGGCAAGCTGTGGAAGGACTCGACGAAGGTCGAGCGCTCCGCGGGCGCAGACCTTGCCGGGTCGCTCGTCCTCTGGCTTGCGAACCACCGCGGCATCGCAGCCGTCGCAGCGAACGGATGGGCGCGACCTGAGCCGCCGCCGCTGCCCGAGGGGACGCCCGCGCCCCCTGAGAGCGGCGACGCCGAGCAGGCCGCATGGCTCGCAGCCTCCGACCGCATGCGCGATGGCGCCGGATTCGTACCGTGGAAGGCGTTCGAGCACCCGGATCTCGGCGCCGTCGAAGTCGGCGGCTTCACGCCGTTCTTCCGCGAGTCGCCGACGCCAGCCGAAGCCGCTGAACTCGCGAAGAAGTCGGCCGCGTTCGTCGCAGCACTCGCCACGAAGCGCCCGAAGATCGAGGTGAGCGACGCCGTGGTCACGCCGCTTGCGGACGGCCTCGCCCGCGTCGAGGTGCGCGTCACAAACTCAGGTTCGCTCGCGACAACGACCGAGATGGGCCGCGTCACGCGCAGCGTTCCGCCCGTCGTCGTACGCCTCTCGCTTCCCCCGGACGCCGTCTTCAGCGGTCGACCCGTCGAGAAGATCGAGCGCCTCGCCGCTGGCGCTTCCGACGAGTTCGCGTGGACCGTGCGGCTCGACCGAGGTGCGTCGATCGATGTGTCCGTGTCAGGGCCGTTCTTCAACCCGATCGTCCGCACAGCGTCAGCGCCAAGCGCGGCACGCACCAACGAAGGAGCTGCCCAGTGATGAACACCGTGAAGCACTCTGCGCACACACGAACCCTCGCTCGCGCGCTGTCGACAGCAGGAATCCTCTCGGCGGTGGCCGCGGTCGCCTTGCTCGGGGCCCCCACGCCCGCGCACGCCCAGGACCGCACGCCGTCGAAGTCCGCGCTCCGCTTCGACCACTTCCGCGACTTCGAAACGCTGATGGCCGAGTCGAAGGCGCTCGCCGCCGCGCATCCGTCGCTCCTCACCTATGTCGAAGTCGGGAGCTCCACGCAGGGCCGCCCGATCTTCGTCCTCATCCTCAACAACGCAGCGACCGGATCCGACACCGAGAAGCCGGCGATGTACATCGACGGCACGATCCACGGCAACGAGATCCAGGCCGCAGAGACCGTGCTCTACACGGTGTGGTATCTCGTCGAGAACCACGGCCGCCTCTCGCCGATCACGGAACTTGTCGATCGCACCGCGTTCTACTTCATTCCGTGCGTCAATCCAGACGGCCACGCCAACTGGTTCGCGGCGATCAACAACCCGCACACCTCGCGCACGGGCATGAAGCCGACCGACAACGACCTCGATGGCGTGGCCGACGAGGATGGACCAGACGACCTCGACGGCGACGGCTCGATCGGCATGATGTGGCGGCGCGATCCGAACGGCACGCACCGCCGCAGCGAGCTCGACCCGAACGAGATGGAGCGCGTCGACCCGGCACCCCGCGCCGATGGCACCATCCGCCGCGGCGACTGGGTGTACGTCGGCCAGGAGGGGCTCGACAACGACGGCGACGGCGAGATCAACGAGGACGGCCCTGGCGGCTACGACATGAACCGCAACTGGCCGAGCGACTGGCAACCGCGCCATGTCGAGGGCGGCGCTGGCGACTGGCCGCTCTCCTATCCAGAGACTGAGGCTGTCGCGCGATTCATCCTCTCTCGCCCGAACATCGCGGCCGGCCAGGCCTACCACAACACGGGCGGCATGATCCTGCGCGGCCCAGGCGCCCCCGCCAACGAGCGCGCCTATGCGGGGGACCGCAGCGTCTACGACGCGATCGCGAACCGCGGCGTCGAGATGCTCCCGGGCTACCGCTCGCTCGTCATCCACTCCGATCTCTACCCCGTGCGCGGCGGGTTCGTGAACTGGCTTTCTGAGGGTTTCGGCATCGTCAGCTACACGAACGAACTGTGGACCGACCGGCGCATCATGCAAAATGGCAGCGCACCGAACGACGAGCAGCGCCGCATCTGGCGCGACCAGCTCCTCTTCGGCGAGACGCGCACGCCCTTGAGCGAAGTCGAGCACCCGACCCTCGGCACCGTGCTCGTCGGCGGCCCGACCAAGTGGTCGGCGCGCATCCCGCCGTCGTGGATGCTCGAGGAGGAGTGCCATCGCAACGCCGCGTTCACCATCTTCCACGCACAGGAGATGCCGCGCGTGTCGTTTGGTCCGACGCGCGTCCGCGCAGTCGCCCCGCGCCTCTTCGAGGTCACTGTGGAACTGCGCAACGACGCGCTCATCCCGACCCGCACGGCGCGCGCCGCCGACACGAAGGCGGGTATCCCCGACCGAGTGACGATCACGCCGCCAGCGGGCGTCACGGTCACGGCCTCGGGCGTCGCAGACCGCAGATTCGACGAGCGCTATCGCCCGCAGGAGAAGGGCAAGCCGACGATCGTGCGTCTTGAGCGCGGGGTCCCCTCGCGCGGCTC
>JBILDS010000257.1:0-4060 GCA_044352505.1 Phycisphaerales bacterium | reverse complement strand
ATCGAGCGACGCGGTTCGGACCACCTTCTCTGCGATCTCGGTCGCGACTGTGTTGGAGGACGCCTTCGAGGTTGCGAGCGGCTGGACCGCCGGCATCGCGGGCGACACCGCGACCTCGGGTCAGTGGGTGCGCGTGGATCCGGTGGGCACCAACGCCCAGCCTGAGAACGACCACACCGTCAACGGAACGATCTGCTTCGTGACCGGCCAGGGCGTCGTCGGCGGCGGCGATGGCGCGGCCGATGTCGACGGCGGCGTGACCACGCTTCTCTCGCCGAACTACGACCTCACGGGCCTCGACGAGCCGACGCTCGAGTACTGGTACTGGTACTCGAACAACGTGGGCGGCTCGCCAAACACCGACTCGATGCCCGTCGAGATCTCGAACAACGGCGGCACCACCTGGGTCGCGCTCGAGACGATCGCCACGAACAACGCGGCGTGGACCAAGCGTTCCTGGCGCGTGCGCGACTTCGTGACCCCGACGAGCCAGGTGCGCGTCCGCTTCATCGCGCGCGACCTTGCCGCGGGCTCGCTGGTCGAGGCGGGCGTCGACGACCTCAAGATCACCAATGTCGACTGCACGCCCAACATCGTCGGCGACATCAACGGCGACGGCTCGGTGAACGGCAGCGACCTCAGCATCCTGCTCGGCTCGTGGGGCTCGAACAACCCTGCGGCGGATCTCGATCGCGACGGCGTCGTCGGCGGCGCGGATCTTGCCACGCTCATGAGCAACTGGCGGTAAAGCGCTGCGTCCTGCAATAAGGTGTCCAGATGAAGACCTCGATTCTCCCTGCGCTGTCCTGTTCCCGATATTCGCTCTCGGGTTCGCTCTCGGTTTCTCTCTCGGGCTTCGCGCATCGGACCGCGGTGGCGGGTGGTGTCCTCGCAGCGCTGCTCGCCGCCGTGCCGGCAAGCGCGCACGACGGCGACCTCAAGTTGCGCGACCGACAGCGTCCCGTGCGCGGACCGATCTGGCGCGAGGCCGATCAGGGCGACGGCGGTGTCGCGGGCGGAGGCTTCACCGCGAGCGGCGTCGTGCTCAAGGCGTGGTTCCCGCTCAACACCTTTGCGACGGGCGTGCAGAACGGCAACAGCTGCTGGGGCTGGGTGTCTTCTGCGGGCCGCGAGTACGCCATCATGGGGCTCTCGAACGGCACGGCGTTCGTCGACATCACCGATCCGGGTGCGTCGGTCATCAAGTCGTTCCAGCCGGGCGTGAACAGCCTCTGGCGCGATGTGCGCACCCACTCGCGCTACTGCTACGCGGCGTCCGAGGGCGGCGCCGGCATCCAGGTGTTCGACCTGTCGCAACTTGACGCGACCGGCACGACCACGCTTGTCCGCACCGTGAACACCCCGAGCGGCACGAGCGCGGCCACGCACACGCTCGCGATCGACAACCTGAGCGGCTACCTCTACCGCGCGGGCGGCGGTGGCAACGGCCTGCGCATCTACAGCCTCGCGGATCCGTCGAACCCGACCTTTGTCGGCGCGTGGACGCCGTTCTATGTGCACGAGGCGCAGGTCAAGACCTACACGAGCGGTCCCTACGCAGGCAAGCAGATCGCCTTCTGCTTCAGCGGACTGAACAACGGCTGGGCGTCGCCCGCGGTGCGCATCGTCGATGTGACCGACAAGGCGAACCCCGTCCTGCTCTCGACCACGACCTACCCCGGTGCGCGCTACTGCCACCAGGGCTGGCTCGACGAGGAGTCGCGCTACCTCTACATCAACGACGAGCTCGACGAGGGCAACACCGTCACGGTCACCACGACGATCGTGATGGATGTCTCGAACCTCATGGCGCCCGTCGTGATGGGCACCTTCACCAACGGCAACACCGCCGTCGGCCACAACATCTATGTGAAGGGCAACAAGGTCTACGAGGCGAACTACCGCTCGGGGATCCGCATCTTCGACATCGGCGTCAACCGCCTGAATCCGCCTGAAATCGCGTGGTTCGACACCTATCCGCCAGACGACAACACGAACTTCAACGGCCTGTGGAACATCTGGCCGTACTTCCCGAGCGGCACCATCATCGGAAGCGACATCGAGCGCGGGCTCTTCGTCTGGCGCGAGGTGGTGCGCGGCGACATCAACGCAGATGGTTTCGTGAACGCAGCCGATCTTGGTGCGTTGCTCGCCGCGTGGGGCTCCGCGGGCGGCGCCGCCGATCTCAACGGCGACGGCACCGTCGACGCGCGGGATCTCACGGTCCTTCTTGGCGCTTGGAACTGATTGCGGGTTGCTTTTCCCTTGCGCGAGCGCGAGAATCGCGCTCGATGTTGAAGTCTGCCTCCTCGCGCTTCGTGTCGTTGTCGGTCGGAACCCTCGCTCTTGCGCTGCTGGCCGCCGCCGCGCCGCCCGAGACGAAGCCGACTGCTGCGCCGGCCCAGGCCGCGCCTGCGAGCGTCGAGAAGCACGCAGGTTTTAAGCAAGAGGTTGATGGCTGCACCTTCGTGATCGACCTCGTTCCGTTCGAGGTCGCGGGCGATGGCGGCGCCAAGAAGACGCTGTTCGTCTCGACCACGGAGATCCCGTGGGAGCTCTTCGATGTCTTCGTCTACGGCAGCGACAAGGCCGACGGCAAGTCGAACGAGAAGGCCGACGCCGTCACGAAGCCGACGAAGCCCTACATCGGCATGGACCGCGAGTTCGGGCATGTCGGGTTTCCCGTGATTTCCCCGAGTTTCCTCAGCGCCAAGCAGTTCTGCGAGTGGTTGTCCGCGAAGACGGGGCGCGTCTACCGCTTGCCAACCTCCGCCGAGTGGACCGCGCTGTGCGAGCAGTCGGGCGTCGATCCGAAGAACTGCGCCGATCACGCGTGGGTGAAGGAGAACGCCAACGAGAAGACGCACAAGCTTGCGTCGAAGAAGGCCGACAAGCTCGGGCTCTTCGACCTCTTCGGCAACGCGTGCGAATGGGTCGACGACGGCTCGAAGCTCGGCGCGGTGGCGGGAGGGTCGTACCTCGATTCGATGGCCGACCTCGGCTGCAGCGTGTTCCAGCCCTGCAAGCCGGTCGAGTGGAACGAGATCGACCCGCAGTTCCCGAAGAGCAAGTGGTGGTACTCGAGCGGCGGGTTCGTCGGCTTCCGAGTGATCTGTGAAGCGAAGTAGGACGGCTCCGGCCAGTGCGTCGGAGTCCTCGATCAATCTGCATGTAGCAAGTAGCAACTCGCAAGTAGCAATTCGCAAGTAGCAAGGAGCACCCGATGGACCTGAACCGACGCGCCTTCGTCGTCGCTGCCGCGGCCTCTCCGATCCTGCTTGGCGCCGGCAGCGCGTTCGCGCGGCTTTCGCGCGGTCCCGTGCTCAAGATCGCCGTCATCGGCTGCGGTGGTCGCGGAACCGGCGCGATGTTCAACGCGCTCGCGGCGAGCAAGGAGTCTGGCTGCACGATCGAGGTCGTGGCGCTCGCGGATCTCTTCGAGGAGCGCACGACGCGCGCCAACGACGCGCTGGTCGAGAATGGCCTCAAGGCCGTGCCTGCGGAGCGCGTGTTCACGGGCTTCGACGCCTACAGGAAGGCCTGCGCCACCGACGCCGACATCGTGATCCTCGCGACGCCGCCTGGATTCCGCCCGATCCACTTCAAGGAGGCGACCGCGAAGGGCAAGCATGTCTTCTGCGAGAAGCCGGTCGCGGTCGACGCGCCTGGCGTGCGCAGCTTCATCGAGAGCGCAGCCGAAGGCCGCGCCAAGAAGCTGAAGGTCGTGGCCGGCACCCAGCGCCGTCACGAGAAGTGCTACATCGATGCGATCGGCCGCGTCCAGAGGGGCGACATCGGCCGCGTCGTCGCCGGCCGCGTCTACTGGAACATGGGAAGCCTCTGGAATGTCGAGCCCGACGCGAAGCGTTCGGATGTCGAGAACCAGGTGCGCAACTGGCTCTACCACTCGTGGCTCTCGGGCGACCACATCGTCGAGCAGCATGTCCACCAGCTCGATGTGATGTGCTGGGCGATGGGAGATCATCCCACGCTCGTGCGCGGCGTCGGCGGGCGACAGGTGCGCACCGATGCGAAGTTCGGCCACATCTTCGATCACTTC
>JBILDS010000156.1:0-7297 GCA_044352505.1 Phycisphaerales bacterium | reverse complement strand
CCGTTGCTGCGGTTTGTTGCGCACCTGCGGCCACTTGTTGCACCGCTTCCTCAATCTGCGAAACGCCGATGGCCTGACTCGCCATGCCTTGCTGCAGTTCGGAGAACCGGGCAAATGCAGCTTCCATCTCGCCGATGATCGCACCAAGATCGCTCGCCACGCGCGCGGCATCACTCGTACCCACACGCATGTCCGCCGCGAATCGACGCATATCGCCCACGCCGACGGAAACCGATTCCTGCATTTGGCGCACCATGCGTTCAATATCAAGCGTGGCGGACGACGTCTGATCGGCAAGCCGTCGAATCTCGCGCGCAACCACCAAGAATCCGAGTCCAGCCTCACCCGCCTTCTCAGCTTCGATGGCCGCGTTGACAGAGAGGAGGTTGGTCTGCTCCGCGACCTTCGCGATCGTTGTGACAACCGTCCCGATCACCAACGCCTTTTCAGCGATCACCTCGAGTCGATCAGCAATCGTGGCGGTGCCTTCATCGAGTCGATGCATCGATGCCGCCAACGCATCAAGACGACCCCGGCCTGCGGTTGCCGATTCGGCGGTGCGCCGCGTACCGGCATCGACCGACTCGATCGAGCGAAGCAACTCTGTGCCGGTGGTCGAGATCTCACGGATTGCCGCAGCAATCTGCGCGGTCGAGCCGCCGAATGCGCTCGCCGTTGCGCCCTGCTCGCGCGTGGCCGTAGAAAGTTGGGCACTGGTGGCAGCAAGTCGACTTGATGCTTCGCGCACCGCACCCACGATCCTGCCGAGATCTGCGTGCATCTGATTCATGGCTCGCAAGAGCTGCGCGCCTTCGTCTTCACCAGTCACCGTGATGGGTTCACCGCGAAGATCGCCCTTGGCGATCTGCTCCGCCGCGCGCTGCGCGGATCGCACGCGTCGCGCTAGGTGTATGGCGCCACTTGCAAGAATCGCGACCAATGCGCCAAGTCCAACAAGCGCCGTCACCACGTTTAGCGCGAACAAACCAGAGACTTCAGCCCAGATTGCGGCCGTCGGCTTTCGCACAATCAGTCGCCAACCCTCCTCACCGATCGAGACCGATGCGAAGTAGCACTTCTCACCAGTCTCAGGGTCGACCGCGGTGCGCAGCGCAACACCGTCTGTCGGAACCTCCTCGAAGAGTGGCGCAAGACGCGAGCGCGAGATCTCCGTTGTTCGCAGCGATGTCGCGTTCGGAGCCGCGCCGTCCGAAGTCGCCGCCACGAAGACGCCACGGGTTTCGAGAAAGAGATCCGCGTCGAGCCGCTTTGCAACCGCCTGCACGCTCGACTGCACGTCCCCAAGCGCGATATCAAGTCCGGCCATGCCGACAAATTGTCGATTGCGAATGATTGGAACGACATACTCGATGATGTCGGTACCGAGATAGGTGTAGGGCTTGGTGATGACCGCGTCGATCACACCGGCCCGTTCAAAGCGATCCTTGGGTACGCCGTACCAAAGCCCTCCGTCTTCGACGGTGTCCTGCAACGTTTCGATGATGTACCCCGCCGGCGCGCGCGGATCGCGCTTGAGATACGGATAGAAACGCCCCCCCGCTGCAAGCGCCTCAGGCGGTACACCTTCGGTTGCACCAGCCGCGTCGTTGCCGTCGGCATTGGGTTCGTACGCAACATACGCCGCGTAGACATCGGGATTGGTTTCAATGACGCGCGCGAGCATGCGCAGCGTCTCATCGCGTCGCCCGAACTGCCCAGCTTCCTGCACAGAAGCAATCATGCGAACCAATCCCACGCAGTGCTCGTTTCGCAGCCGGATTTCGTCGGCGATCGCGCGGGTTTCGGCCACAAGGTCCGCTTCAAGGCGCGTCACAAGTCCGTTCCACGCGCGCTCGCCGTTGATGACGACAACCGCAAGAACAACAAGCGCTGCAGGCAGGACGCCCAACAGCAACGCCTGACCAAGCAGGGTACGGTGGAACGGTGTCGGGCGCGACATCCGCGCAATGTATCAGTCGCGCGAACAACCTCGCAGCCGAGTCAATTCAAACGCGGGACTTCGACTTCATCGCTCCAGCGCACACGCACGCGTGCGGGGCGATCCTTCGTATCGATCAGCGCAAGAATCATTTCAGCAACGACGGCCCGCGACTTCTCGCGCACCTCGAACATGGCGACAGAACTCGACGCTTGGTCGATCACGGCTTGGCGGATTGCGGCGAGCGCCGCATCGCGGGCTTCGTCGGTTCGCAGCAGATGCGCGGCCCAATCGCGGTCGACGGCAACCTCAATCTTGGCTGGATCATTTTGTACTTCGACAACTGAGCGATCAACAATTGGCGGCGGAAGCGTGACGATCACTTCATCAGCCTCAATCCGGACCTCCCACTCGCCCTTCTGAAGCGGCACCACGTACTGCGCCACGTTGCCCGATGATCGAATCGTCGCAGTCGTGCGCCCGACTTCGACGTCGAGACCCTCCCCGACCGGAATGACCCACGGTCGCCACTGGAGTTTCGTGGGCACCGCCACTTCAACCTCGACAGCGATCTCGCGCGTTGCAATTCGGAGTGCAGGCTGCTCGGCGAGTTCACCAAGCGCCGAGAGAAAGCGCGCCTGCGTTGTTGGACCGCCCGCTCCGCCAAGTCCCACAAGTTGCGGGAAGAAGAACAGCAACACAAGCAGTGCTGCCACGATGAGGATGGCAATCGCCGTGGCGAGCCCGCCGCCAAGACACCCAGCGACCGTGATCCACGGTCGATTTGTCGCAAGCGGTCGTGGAGTCGGGTTCCCCGCTGTCATGTGCACATCGTACCTCGACAAAATCGGCCACGATCTGGGAAGAACAACTTCTTCCCACAGAAGAGAGGGGCTTCCGCTACGCTCTTCCTATGTCCCTTCTTGCACAACGCAATGGCGCGCTGGCCTACGAAGCCCGACGCGCCGACCCGGCGTCGCGCGTCTCAGTTGCGCCGCGTCACGACAGACTTCACGAGGCTTGCACGTCATGACCATCGGTGCAACGCTTGAGTTCCACGGCGCTGCGGGCGAGGTGACAGGAAGTTGCACCCTCATCCGCACTGAGAAGGCGCGCATCCTGGTCGATTTCGGCATGTTTCAGGGTTCGCCCGAAGACGAGGCGCGCAACGCCGTCGCACCGGCAATTGACTTCGCATCGCTCGATGCAGTCGTTGTCACGCACGCGCACATCGATCACTGCGGCCGCCTTGCAATGTTGCCCTCGCTTGGCTTCAAGGGTCGCATCTACGCGACAACGGCCACGCATGAGTTGCTCGGCCGCGTGCTCCGTTCGAGCGCGCGACTGCAGCGCGGCCGTGTGTACGAGCGCGCAAGCGGCACGTCGCCTTGGTCGCGTGCGCTGTTCGCGGGCGAGGAACCCGGCCCTGCGCCCACATTTCCACCTGCGCAACGTCTGTTTGACATTCCCGATGTGCGCGACACGATGGATGCAATCGAGGGTGTCCCGCTTGACCGCGAAGTGAAGATTGCACCGCTTGTCTCGCTGGTCTTCCGCAATGCAGGTCACACCCCTGGCGCCGCTGGTGCGGAGCTTTCGATCGGCGTCGGCGCGGCGCGACGCAAACTCTATATGACCGGCGACCTCGGACCGCATCGCGCGGGTGACGTCTCGCTTTTGGCGGCGCCGTATCACCCCGTTGATGCCGATGTGGTCGTTGTCGAGTCGACCAACGGTGAGCGCCCGCGAAAGACACATGCAGACACCGACGAGACGCTCGCTGCCATCGTTGCCGATGCCGCGCGACGCAAGCTCAAGGTACTCGCGCCCATCTTCGCGCTTGGTCGTGCGCAGCTACTCGTGCATCGCCTCGCACGGTTGCATGCGCGCGGGCTCATGCACGGGCTCAATGTCTACATCGACTCGCCCATGGCGGTGCACGGCATTGAGTCGCTCTACCGGCATCCTGAGTATCTCGCCCCTGAACTCGCCGCCGCGGTGCGCGCAGGCGGAGCGCCGCTCTGGTTCCCCGAGCTTCACTACGTTCTTTCAAAGCGCGAGTCGATGGCGATCGACCGCATGGTGCACGGCGGAATCATCCTCGCCGGCAGTGGCTTCATGGACGCTGGCCCGATGTTGCGGCATCTTGAAGAGTCGATTGACCGACCCGATTGCCTCATTCTTCTCGGTGGATACCAGCCTGAAGATGGATTCGCATCGCGCATCGAGCGCGGTGCCGAGCGCGCGCAGTTTTCGACCGGCAAGGTTGTTCCCATTCGCGCATCGACCGCGCGCGTTGAGGGGCTTTCGGGTCACGCGTATCAAGAAGATCTCATCGAGTGGTTCCGCCGCTTCAGTCGCAAACCGACGCGTGTTGTCTTGAATCACGGTACCGAGCCTGCGCGCGCAGCGCTTGCTGCGAAGTTGCGCGATGAACTTTCGCTTGACTGCACGCTTCCGACGCGCGGAGAGCCGCTTGTCGTCTGACGGTGCGCCGCCGAATGCCGACTTTACGCTGCCGCCGCTTCCGCAACAGCCGCGGCACGTGCTGCTCTTCGTGGCAATGGAGGCCGAGGCAGCGCCGATCGCGCGCGCACTTGGACTTGCTCCCGACAGGCTGCCCATCGGCAGTGCAGGCGTGCACTCTGGGCGCGCGTCGTCAGTTGAGATTTCGCTGCTTACACCAGGTATCTGCGCAGAAACGCGCGTCGATCGCATTGGACCGGTGCACGCTGCGGCCACGCTTGCGCGCGCGCTCGAGCGCATGCACTGCGATCTTGTGGTGAATGCGGGAACTGCCGGTGGGTTTGAGTCGCAGGGACAGCGCATCGCAGATCTCATCATCGCACGCGACACGCTCTTTCATGACGCACGCGTTGCGCTTGATGGATACGACGCCGTCGCCCGCGCACACACGCGACTTTCGCCCGACGAGAAGATGCTTGCACACCTCGCTGCCGCGCTCGACGCCCGCGTCGGTCTTGTGTCGACGGGTGCCAGTCTCGATGCAACTGCGGATGAGCTTGCGTCTTTCGCACGGCATCGTGCGCTCGCGAAGGACATGGAGCTCGCCGCGCTCTCAGTCGTATGCCGCGAGCACGGCCTCCCGCTCGTCGCCGTCAAAGGCATCACCGATCTTGTCGACCACCATGAGCCAACGCACGCAGCCTTCCTCCGCAACCTTGCGCAAACCTCTCATCGGATCGCGACGGCGGTGCCCGTACTCATCGAGTCGACTGTGAACCACGCGCGGGTCGCAGACGCATGAGTGCCCGTCAGACACAGTCGGGGCGAAGCTCCGACGAAGTCTGCGGAACGGATGATGTCCGCCGTCGACCCCGACTCCCGCGCGAACGGTTCCGCAGACTCACGTCTGCGGGCACTCATTTCTTCGCCGCAGTCGCTCAGTCCACGTCGATCCTGCCGCCGCGCTCGATGCGCGTGATCGACAACACGAACGCGCTCGCGCCACCGTTTGATCGCGAGCCGACCATCAGTCGGAGCGGCTCGCGCGCGCTCTTTCCGCCATTCACGGCCACGCGGTTCTGCGTCACGAGCCAGCGCTCGGTCACATCACTCTCGGTCACGCGCAGGTCCACCGCACCCCATGCTCCAAGTCGGAGCACAGCGATGCCGTCTTCGTCGGTTGTTGCCGTTGCATTTGATACGCCACGTGCGCGTGCACCCGCACCAGTCGCAACGAGTGCGACGCCTTCGATTGGTCGACCCGTGTCGGCGTGTCGCACCGTCACCATGTAGTTTCCTGCGCCGGTGGGCGCAACCGCTTTCGGCGTTGCCGTGCAGGCGGGCAGCGCTGTCAAGAGCACTGCGGTGAAGAAAGCAACAATCGAGCGGGCGTACTGCGTCATGGCAATCCTTTGAGGCGCGAGTGTAGGCGCGCGTTACTTCTCCGCAAAGTCGAGATCTGTGCCGTAACTCTCGCGCAAGCCAAACGTCGCGAGGATCGCGATCGGCATCACGATCGCAGCCACAATCGCGGCTGCCGTCCACGCCTCAATCGAGCCACTCAGATAGAGCCAGAGGCCGCCCGTCCACGCCGCAGACCAGCGCACGATGTTCGGCGCGGTCGTCGCAGCTGTCGCGCGGAGATTCGTGCCGAATTGCTCGGCTCCGATCGTGGCGAAGACGGCCCAGTAGCCGCTTGCGAAACCCGCGAAGCAGATCACCGCGTAAAACGCCGCAAGGCTCTGCGCGCCAACTGTGAAGTAGAGCGCGATCGCCGTAAGTGTGAGTGCGTGGAAGATCCAGATCGCGCGGCGGCGCGAGCGGAGCAACTGGCTCAGGAGCCCGCTTCCGAGGTCGCCCGCCGCGAGACCCACGTAGCACCACATGATCGCGCGCGCGGGGTTCGGCTGCTCTGCACCCTCAAGTCCGAGGCTCGGCATGATCCTGTCGCAATACTTGACGAGCGTGCCCACGACAAACCAAATCGGCACAGCGATCAGCACCGTGCACGCGTATCGCTTGAGCCGTTCCGCAGGCCAGAACAGCTTCCAGAACGCGCCGCGGCCGCGCACGCGTGATTCCTTTGCCTGCGCGAAGAGTCCGCTCTCGACCACGCCAATTCGCAGCGCAAGCAGCGCGAGACCCATCACGCCTCCGATCACAAACGCCGTGCGCCAGCCGACGAGCTGTGTGGTGAAGTACCCCGCAACCGCTCCGAGAATGCCAACCGCGGCGACGACCGTCGTCGCAAGTCCGCGACGCTCCTTGCTCACAAGCTCCGCGACAAGCGTGATGCCCGCGCCGAGTTCGCCCGCGAGGCCGAAGCCCGCGATGAACCGCAGCACGCCGTATTGATTGAACGCGTTGCCAAGCCCGATCGCGTGGAGGAATCCAAGCGGACCACTCGGATCGACATCGGTGACCGCGGCGTTCAAGAGATTCGCAAGCGAATAGCACAGAATCGACCCGAACAGCACACTCAGGCGCCCGCGGCGATCAGCAATCACTCCCCACACGAGGCCGCCCACAAGCAGTCCCGTTGTCTGCAGGATGTTGTCAAGCCAAATCCCAGATTCCGCGAGGATTCGGTTGACCTCATCGATCGGCTTCCCCTCGAGCTCGACCGCGAGCACCTCGGTAAGCGACGTGCGCCTCACGAGCGCGAAGAGCAAGAGATCGAAGATGTCGACGAAGTAGCCGAGTGCGGCGACAACGATGACAAGTGCGACCGCTGTCCGCGACGGAGCGCGGTTGGGTGGGCCACCCTCTTGCCTCGACTCCGCGTTGGCGGCTGCATCTTCGCTGCGCTCATCGGCCATGGGAGGCAACATACGGCCTTCCTCTCGAACGAACCAACAGTCGCGAGGTGTGCGTCCGAGATCAACCCGCGAC
>JBILDS010000180.1:0-6555 GCA_044352505.1 Phycisphaerales bacterium | reverse complement strand
AGCCGTGCGGTCGGCGGACGGGCCCTCGCGACCACCCGGCGGATCGTGCGACCGCGACGAACGCCCGCTTTCCATGCGGCACCGCGTTCGATTGCAGCGTTGGACAGGTGGATCGCGCGGAAAATCGACCGATCCTCTCAGGTTCTCCAGCCTTCTTGCCGCTTCGATGCGTTCGAAAGCGTAGTAAACTCCGTTGCCAATTCAGGCATCAGGAGCCGACATGACGACGTCACCGACGCCGCGCCAACTTGACTCGCAGAGCCGTACACCCGCCATCCCCCAGCGGGGCGCTCGAGCCTTCACGCTCGTCGAACTTCTGCTGACCATTTCGATCATCGCGATCGTTTTGGCACTGATCTTCGTGGCCATCGGACGACTGCAGAACCAAGCACGTGCGACGGCTTGCCTCTCGAACCAGCGCCAGATCGCGCTGGCAAACCAGACCTACGCAGCCGACAACGCTGGGCGATTTGTGAGTCCGCGGACGGATGCCCTCCCGCCAACCGGGGGCATGACCGGCACCTCCAATTGTTGGGTGAACACGGGCGTCTCGGGCGCGTTGACGCTCTTCGCGTCGGCGCCGCGCAACGAGCGCCGCGAAACTTCGCGCGCGCTCGAGGCGGGCGCGCTGTGGTCGTACCTCGGCGAGAACGTGGCGGGCTACAGCTCGCCGATGGATCCGACGGGCAGGCTCCGTTCGTACTCGCTGAGCGGCTTCGTGGGTGTGGGCGGCAACACCGTCGGTCGATCTGCAGATGACTTCTTCGAGTTCCCAGACAACTTCGACCCACTCACGCCTGAGGGCGTGCGCGACACCCAGTTTAAGACGACCACGATGTCGTTGATCCCACAGCCGTCGCGGACGATGTACTCAGTGACAGAGGACGATCGTGAAATCATCGGTGCCGCAGAGCGCCGAGGCTTCAATCTGCACGGATTTACCGTTCAGATCAGCCCGCCAGTGTCTGCATCGGGGATTTGGATTGACACGCCCGCACTCTGGAACGTTGGCCGCATCAACATTTCATACCTCGATGGATCGGTCGACGCGCCGAACATCATCTACGAACAACTTGAAGCGACGTTCAATGATGACGATGACGGTCACGACGTGACAGAACTTGGCCTGCGACCGGCGTTCCGAGCCATCACGTCGATTCTGATGCCCGGCGTGATTCGGCCGGAGATTCAGTGAGCGCCCGCGCATCGCGTGCAACACACTGAGCGCGTGTGCGCGTGATCGCGTGCTACTTCACCAACTTCGCCAGCGCTTCATCATCGAGCGACGTGATCATCGACCACGTCGCGCGTTCGTCTGGCGTCAACTGCGCATCCGAGAGTGCCGCCGTGAGTGCATCCGACGCCGCACGCGAGGCTGCGAAACTTGAAAGCGGCTGCCCATTGGCATCGGTGGACTTCGCGAGACCCGACAAATCGCCCTTCGCCGCGCGACGTTGCGTGAGCAGCGCCTTGATGAGCGGCTGAAACTTTGAAGCCGCGGCCTTCTCCATCTCAGCGGCAGGCGGCACGTATGCAGGCGGTGGCGGCGGATAGCCACCAGTCGAGTCGCCTCCGCAGCCGGCGAGAGACGCCAGCGCGAAGAAGTTGATTGCGGCCAGAATGGTTGCGGCGCGTGCGCGGGGTTGCATGCAATGAGCATACCGCAGTCCGCCGTTGCTGCGAGCGGCCGCCGTCGCTGATGCCACACGGCAGAATCCACCGATATCCGACCGTGCTTGTCGCACGCACCAACTCCGATGGCGTTGTGACGCTGGCGAGCCCCCTGCTTGCGCGCGCAGGTTTCGCGCATGCGTTCTCCACGCGATTGGGCGGCGTCAGTGCTGCGCCGTTCGACACGCTCAATCTCCAGTCGACGCAGGCGAACGCGCGCATTCCTGCGGGCGACCCGCGCGACCTTGATGCGAACATCCGCGAGAACCATGCGCGCTTCGCTGTAGCGGCGGGCTTGGCGCGCGACGCGACGGTGGCGGACCTGAGCCAGGTGCACAGCTGCTCGGTCGTGCGCTCGATCGATGCGCTGGCGGCGCGCGTGCCGGCCGATGCGCTCACGAGTCCGCGCGGCGGATGCGCAGCGCTGATCCGTGTGGCCGACTGCGTGCCAGTGCTGATCGCGGATCCGTCGACCGGGCATGTCGCCGCGGTGCACGCAGGGTGGCGCGGCGTCGTGAGCGGGATCGTGCCCGCTGCGGTCGACGCGCTGCGCGCGATCGGCGCCGATGTGCGCGCCTGCGTGGCCGCGGTTGGGCCGTGCATCTCTGCAACACACTTCGAGATCGGGCCGGAGGTCGCTGATGCGCTTGTCGCCGCGGACCTCGCGTCGTGCGTTGTCGCGCCCGGTGTGCACGGACCGAAGCATCACGCCGATCTCGTCGCTGCCGTTGCGCTGCAGCTCGCGCGCGCGGGCCTCGCGCGCGAGTCGATCGACGCCGAGCCGCCGTGCACCTACGCAGACCGCGCGCGGTTCTTCAGCTATCGCCGCGACGGCGCGGCGAGTGGGCGGCTGGCGGCACTGATCGCGCCGCGAGGATGAGCCGCGAGTGCCCGTTGAGTTCAGGCTTCGGACAGCCACTCGTCAGAGTCGACGGCTGGAATCATCGGCACCAAAGGGAGCCGCCATGGCCGCGACCGCTCAGACCACGACCGCCCGCCTGCGGCGGGCGCACTGTCGCGGGCTCGAACGGTTCTGCTAGGTTCCTCGCTGCGCTCAGAAGCACGTGGCACCCGGCCGCCAAAGGCGGCCGGCGCGCCGCGTGGGGATCACGCCAGTCGCCGTCGGCCGAAGGCCGGCGGGTGCCACGTGCTTGCGAAGCAAGCAGTGCGAGCCGAACCACCCGAGCGTCGACAGCGCGGCGCGAAGCGCCGGTCCCGTCACCAGCACCAAAGGAAGCCGCCGCAGCCGCGACCGCTCAAACCACGGCCGATCTTGTCACCCGCCGATCGCGCCGCGCGTCGCGCGTTCGGCTGCGATCGCGTCGGCCGTCTTCTCGGCAAGCTCCTCGAGTTTCCGCGGTTGGTCGAGTGCGCGGTCGAGCCCCGGAACCAGATACTCAAAGATGAAGCGCGGATCGCGCCCGAGCTGTGCCGACATTCCATCGAACTCGCTCCGCAGCGCCGCGCGCTCCTCTTCACTCTCCGCGCTCGTGACCGCGATCGCCTTCGTGTAGTAGGCGCGCGCCCGATCCTCGACCTCGCGGCGCGAGGGCGCGATGGTCGCAAGGACGGGACCTACCATGAACTCGACCGCTTCAGTTGCACGGCCTCGGTTCGCAGAGCCGCCGCCGGTGCTCGACCATGACGTCAGTCCGTGGATCATCTGCCCATGCGCGCGCGGCAGCAGCACACCGTCGCCGCCGCCATCATCGCTGTAGCAGCGCTGCACGAGATCGCGCATCATGCTCCACTCGCTCTCGAACGCAACGACCAGATCGATGCGCTGTGTTCGCACAAGCCGCTCGAGCTGCGCAAGTTGCGCATCGTTGAATGCGCTCGGATGCCGCGCGACCGCGTCACCGATCGACTCAATCACGAGGCTCTTGATGCCTGATTCGACGAGGCGGCAAATGAGAAACCCCGGCTCGCCCGCGTGGACGCCCGCCGTCATCGCAGCCTCGAAGGAGGCGAGTGCGACTTCCCCGCGCCCCTCATACGCAGCGAGCGCGGCGTCGAGTACGAGAAGACGTGCGCAGCTCCGCAGCATCGACGCTTGCGGCAGAAGCACCGATACGATGGCTCCCGCCAGGATCTCGCGTTCAGCGTCGGCCTCGAGGACAAGCGCGTCCTTTCCGAAGAGCCCGATCGCAGTCTCGTCGTCGACCGAGGTCGTCACGACCGCAAGGCCGAAGACGGGCCGCGCCCGTACCTCGCGAAGCGCATCGATCACGCCTCGCCACTCGTCGACGAACTCCTTCACGCGCGCCACTGCCGCCGCATCGGCGTCGATGCGCTCGAGTGCCTCCGTCGGCGCATCGATCCCAGGAACCACCCAGTCGCCGCGATTCTTGCGGCCCCACTCGCCAAGCGCGGCCGCATAGATTTCAAGCGCGCGCCCCTCAGGCCCCGCCTTCGGTAGACGCGCGTTCATCGCCGCACGCGCGTCGAACGAAATCACGGGCTCGCGGAAGTAGAGCGCGCCTGCAGACCCGAGATAGGCGGCAATCACCGCAGCCGCGCCAATCCCACTCCACTTCACGAGCGCACCCGCCGCCCGATCAAGCGCGCTCCGCTTTGCGATCGCGGCCGCACGCAGTTCGCGCGCGCTCTCGCGCTCGTCGCCGTACGCGGCGAGAAGCTCCGTGGCCGACTTCCCCGACGCGAGCCCCTCAGAGAAGTGCGAGGCGAGTTCCGCAGCGATCTCGCGCTGCTCTGCGCCACGAAGCCTGGTTCGGCCGACAAGCGAACCGATGAACGCCCGGACCTCGTCTGGAAGCGCAGTCTTCGCAAGCTGCGCGCTCACGATTTGTCGGCTCCGTCGCATCATGGCGCCTCCGATTGCGTTCGCGCCCTCGGCGCGGCCAACGTCTCGAGTCGCTCGAAGTCGGCGACCGACGCATTGAGCCGGGCCTGCATGTCGACGGGCTTCGTCACGGTGAGCGACCGGAGTGCGGATCCCTTGGCGTGGTCGATGTCCATCGGACCGTCGGACATCGGATCGGCGGCGCCTTGCCCTACCACCGCGTCGAACCGTTTGCGCAGCGCGTCGGCCTGCCCTCGCGCCGCCTTGAGCGCCTCGAGGTCGAAAAACCCGCGCACATCGAGGATCGGTCCGTCGAACGGGCAGTCGCACGGCTCGGGCAGCGTCGCGCGGTGTTCATCGGTGAGGACGCCAACGAGGAATGCGATCGCGTCGGGCGAGAGGTTCCTGAGCCGCTCGCGGCTGAACGGCGTATCCGCGGCCGCGGTCGAGCCTCGGATCTGCCGCATCGAGGCGATGCGCGCGCGCTCGTACTCCGCAGCGCGACGGAGACCGAACGGATCCGTGCGATCGAGCCGAACGATCTCCGCGGCAATGCGCGCACGAGCCGTGTCGTCGAGCATCGCCTTCGCATCGAGCGCAGTGATCGCCGCCGCTGCGTCGCGCGACAGCTCCTGCGCGATCAGCGCATGGATGATCCCGCCGCCTCCTGCGAGGTGCCGCACCGCAGTCAGCGCCGACACGCACGCATCGATCGCGTCGGGTGCGCCAGCGGGCCGGTCGCCCGGGAGCTGCGGCTCGAAGAGCGCGACGCGAAGTGCGCCGAGCAGCCCGAGGCTGCGTGCGTCGACAAGAGCGGGATCGCTCCGCGCCAGAAGATCATGCGGCGAATCGAAGACGCATCGCTTCAGCGTCGTTGCGCGGGCCACGCGGTCGAGCATTCGAGCGCGGAGCGCCTCGATCGCGCGACGGACGTCGATCCGCTGCTGGGCAGTCATCTCGTCGGGCGCGATCCGAAGCATCTCGATATCGCGCTGCATTTCAGCCGAAAGCGCCTGCACCGCGTATCCAGCCGCCACATAGTGGACGGCCGCGTTCTCGAGGTCTTCGGGCGTCTTCGCGCCGCTCGCGAGCGCCGCGAGATCTTCGTTCTGGGCCTCGAGCGTCGGAAGGAACGCATCGAGGCGCTCGAACATCCTGCCGACCGCAGGCGCGAGGCCCTTCGCGAAGCCACCGAACTCGCCCTCCGCGGCGCGCCGCTCAACATCGACAAGCGCTGCCTGGACGGCCTTCGGGTCTCGCTTCGCGATCGCCTCAGAGATCGCCTGCCGGTAGGCCTCGGTCTTTCCGATCAGCGCGTCGGCCGATTCGTCCGCGAGAAGCGCAGGCTCGGAGATGCCGTACAAGCCGAGCCGCGCGATGCGCTCGTTCGGTCCAAGCGCGGCGAGCTTCCCGGCTTCCTGCGCCATCAGCGTCGCTTCCATCTCGATCGCCGCGAGCCGCTGGCCCTGCATCGTGGTTCCAAGGTCGGTACGGGCGTCGACAAGCGCTTTCGCGCACTCGCGGTCGATTGCGCCGCGTTGGATCAGCCCGTCGACCGACGCGACGCTAATCGCGCCGAGCGCGGTGGAGACGAGCGAACTGATGAGCGTCCGGTCGTCTCCCACGTCGCGCACGCCGGCGACCTGCGCGCAGAGGAGATCGCGGAGGAACGCGGAGTCGCCGCGGATCGCCGCATCATGGGCGAGTACCCGCATCGCCCGAGAGATCATCCGCTGTTCCGGCAGGTGCGGAAGCATCAGCTCGAAACCGGCGCTGTAGTCAAGCGGCGGCCCGGCGGGAAGCTTCGCGGAATCGATCAACTCGCGCGCGAACGGCCGTGCTGCCTCGAGCCAGCGCATCGTCGCCTCGTCGGCGACGCCAGTCACGACGAACGCGTCGCGCGCATCCTGTGCGGCCACGCTCTCCATCTCCTGACGCTCGAGCTCGCGCAGCCGCGCCGCGATCCGGGCGCGCGCCTGCGTCGCATTCTCGGAGTGTGGCCGCTGCGAGGACTGCTGTGTGGTCGGCGCCGTCGTCGCGGCCGCCGCCACGCCCGAGCACGGCGTGCACAGCGCGACCGC
>JBILDS010000056.1:0-13895 GCA_044352505.1 Phycisphaerales bacterium | reverse complement strand
ATCCGGGCGCCGCGCGGATCTTTGGTCTTCGGGGATCCGTCAGACAGAACCTAGTGGTCTGAGTCGGGGTGCGCGCGAACAAGCGTCGTGCCGATGTGTGTACGAAACCACCACTCGAAGTGGTGGCACCCGTTTTGGCTGTCGACTCGGATGGTTCGGCGCTCGGGCTTTGCCCTCGGCAGCGACAACGCCCGCGGCGACGACCTCGCCCGCGACGAGCGCGCAGCGCGAGCACGGAACCACCCGACTGCGACAGCCTTTCATGGGTGCCACCGCTTCTAGCGGTGCGGAGTCGGGGTGCGCGCGAACAAGCGTCGTGCCGATGTGTGTACGAAACCACCACTCGAAGTGGTGGCACCCATTTTGGCTGTCGACTCGGATGGTTCGGCGCTCGGGCGTTGCGCTCGGGCGTTGCCCTCGGCAGCGACAACGCCCGCGCCGGCCTGCGCAGGAGTGCAATCGCGCTGGGCGTGGCCGACTCAACCAACGATGCGGCCAAATGAAAGCGCCCGCTCGCGCGGGCGCAGTCTGTGTTCGATCAGCAGGGCACTCGGCATCACCGCGCCCGGTCACATCGCGGCGCCGTTCTCGGTCTCGAGATAGGTGTAGCCCGCGAGGCCGGCCTCGTAGTTCCGCACCAGCGCGTGCGACTCTGCGACCGACATGTGCTTGTCGCGCACCGCGCGCTCGCACTCGTGCCGAATCGCTTGGCTCAAACGGTTCACGTCGTACTGCACGTACTGCAGCACTTCGCGCACGCTGTCGCCTTCCACGATCTCGTCAATCCACCAATTGCCGTTGTCGTCAAGGCGGATGTGCGCCACGTGCGTGTCGCCGAAGAGGTTGTGAAGATCGCCGAGCGTTTCCTGATACGCGCCCACAAGGAACGCGCCGAGGAAGTACTCGTCGCCGTCCTTGATGTCGTGGAGCTCGACCCACTTCTTCACGTCGTGGTCGTCGACAAAGCGCTCGATCTTTCCGTCGGAGTCGCACGTCATGTCGGCGATTGTGGCCTTGCGCGTCGGACGCTCATCAAGCCGATGGATCGGCATGATCGGGAAGAGCTGATTGATCGCCCAGATATCCGGCAGCGACTGGAAGATCGATAGGTTGCAGAAGTACGTATCGCTCGTGTTCGTCTCGAGGTCACGCAGCTCCTCGGGCACCACGGGCATGTCCTTCGCCTTGTCACGCACCTTGGCGCATGTCGCCCAGAACATCCGCTCAGCAAGGGCGCGGTGCTCGAGGCTCATGTAGCCCACAGAGAAGAGGTTCATCGCCTCATCGCGCGATTGGAGCGCGTCGTGGTAGCACTCAAGCAGCCGACGCTCGGTCACGGTTGTGTACGCCTCAAAGAGGTCGACAATCGGACGCGGCACTTCGCCGTGCTCATCCTTCGAGACCATCTCAAGCGACGCAGGGACGGTGAATCGATCGAGCCGGTTCGCACCAAGCACGTCAAACACGAGCACGCTTTGCTGCGCCACCATCGCGCGACCCGACTCGGTGACGATTGTCGGATGCGGCACGCCCTCCTCGTCGCAAACCGACATGATCTTGTAGACCACGTTCGCCGCGTACTCCTGCAACGTGTAGTTGGTCGAGAACTCAAAGTTTGTTTGGCTGCCGTCGTAATCAATACCAAGGCCACCACCAACGTCGAGGTAGCGCATGCCTGCGCCCATCTTCGCCAGTTCGGTGTAGATTCGCGCAAGCTCATTCACGCCCGAATTCACCTGGCGAATGTCATGAATCTGCGACCCCATATGGCAGTGGAGAAGCTGGAGGCAATCCTCCATGCCGCGGCTCTTCAGGTACTCCAGCACGTCGATCACTTCGGTGAGTGAGAGGCCGAACTTCGCCTTCACGCCCGAACTGTGACGCCAACGACCTGCGCCTGGAGTGGCGAGATTGACGCGAACGCCGATCTTCGGCTTGATCTGATACTTCTCTGAGTACTTCACAATCAGCCGAAGTTCGGCCAAGTTCTCGATGACCGGGATGATCGTGCGGCCAAGTTTCGCCGCGAGCGTGACGAACTCGATGTAGCGATCTTCCTTGAAGCCATTGCAGATGATGAGGCGATCGGGCGAATCGCTTGTGAGCCCCATCACCGCGAGCAACTCAGGCTTCGAGCCAACTTCAAGTCCGAAGCCGTACTGCTCACCGTACTCGCGAATCTCCTGCACCACGCGGCGCTGTTGGTTCACTTTGATCGGATAGACAGCGTTGTAGCTGCCCTTGTAGCCGTTCTCCTTGATCGCGAGCTCGAACGCCTCATGCAGATCCTTCAAGCGGCGGTGCAGAAGGTCGCTGAAATGGAGCAACACCGGCGTGCGCAGTCCGCGCTCGCGCAGACCCTTCACAACCGCGTGCAGATTGACCTCTCGACCCGGAGTCCGCGTGGGGCGCACGAGCACCTCGCCCGTCTTCGCGATCTCGAAGAATCCCTTGCCCCATCCGCGCAGGTTATAGAGATCGGCTGCGTCATCGACCGTCCAAGGATCAATGCCGGCCTTCACGCGCGCGTACGCGGATTGAGGGTTCGAAACGGTGGGCGCGGGAGAACCGGCAGTCTGGGGAGAAGAGGAAACCTGTGACATCGAAGTCGTGAGACGTCCTTTCAAGGCGCTCGGGGCGCGAACGATCGCGGGGTCCGCGCGGGGTGCGAGAGTCGCGCGGCCGAGACGAGCATGATAGGGCAACCGCGCCGCGCGACGCAGCACGTTTTTCGCAGATTCGCTGCGAAGCGCGGCGAGGCGGCTCGGGTGGTGGTGGTCGCGCGCTTTGGTGGCGCGTGTCGACACCGCCGTGGCGCGTGTCGGCTCGCGTGTGGCGCGTGCGTCTGCAGCGGTGGCGCGCCGACTTGCGCGCAGACACGTGCGCCGACACGTGCGCCGACACGTGCGCCGTTGCGCGTGTCGATCACGACGCGCTTCTTGGTGAGGCTCGCCGCGCGTGACCCACGCGTCGTGATGCACATCATGCCGCGCACACGCGCTTCAATTGCGCGTGCGCGCGTCGGCCAAAACGATCCATGTTGAAGAGTTTTTCTGAATACGACTTGCCTCACCGCTGTCCCGCGTTAGGTTCTCTTTGTCCCCCAAAGTGCGCTCGACGTCGTCCTGAGCGCCGCCCCTACTTCCGGATTTTTTTGGCTTCGTGCGGCCGCCGCGCGAATCGTTGTCTCTCGATCCACGGTGGATCGAAAGACGCGGCTCACCTGCAGTTCCTGCTGCGGGCGCGGTTGTCGTGTTCCTGCTTGATTCCCGAAGGATTCCCTATGCCACCAGAGACATCGCGCCCCACGCTCGCTTCCACACTTGCCCGTGTTCGCATCACACCCTCCATCTGTGCAGCCGTTGCTGTTGCGACGCTCGGAGCAAGCGCGATCGCCGGTCCGATATGGGATTCGGACTGGAATGATGACGCCGGCTCCGGTCCGTACAACGCCCAAGCGGTCGACACCAACGGAACAGTGCTCATGATCGATGGTTCCTTGCAGGCGCAAGGCCTGCTTGGGGGCGGCGACCTGAGCGACATGTATCTCGTTCGCATCACGCAACCGAGCGTGCTCTCACTCTCAACTGCCGGAGGCGATCGCGGCGGCTACAGCTCGTTCAACAGCTCGCTCTTCCTCTTCCGCGCTGTGCTTGGCGCCGACGGCACGTACTCAGCACAGGCACTGCTTGGGAACGACGATGCCGATGACGGAAGCACCGGTTCATTCATTGGGAACGCCGCGAACGACGGCTCTGGTTTCTCAATCACCGACAGTGGCTACTACTTCATCCTGATCACGCTTGGCGGTCTCTCACCTCGCTCCGCATCTGGCGACTTCCTTTGGCAGGGTCTCGATGAAGCGGGCACCGTCGCGTTCGGTGGTGCGCAGAACTTCGCGACCGTCGCGGGCGACGCGGCGAGCGACGGCGGCAACTATCAGATCCGTCTCAACGGCGTCTCGGGCATTCCGGCGCCGGGCGCGCTTGCCCTGCTTTCGCTCGCCAGCTTCCGCGCTGGACGCGGTCGACGCCGGTAATCCACACAGTTCCGACTGAGAGGACCGCGCCGCGCGCACATCGCGCCAACCCAGCCGGAGCCAACCCCAAGGGCGGCTCTGGCTGGGTTTGGTGCCGTGCGGTGCCTGGCACCTACACGGTACTTGCCAGGCACGTGCCTGGCACCTCCACGGCACCTGCCTGACACCGCCCGGGGGTATCTGGAACAAAATCAACCCCGATTCCGTGCCTGCCAGCGATCCGGTGCCATACTCCCGTGCGGCTCGGTTCCCATCCACGCCGTCCCGTTCCCTCTTTGCGCCGCGAGCGCTATTTTGTGTTCCCTCCGTCCCTTCACTTCCCTCGGAATCCCATCATGCTTTCCGCCCACCGTCTCGGCAGCGGCACGTTTGTTGTTTCGGCCTCGATGGCCGCAATCCTGACGTCTTCGGCACTTGCAGGCCCAATTTGGGAAGGCGATCTCGACGACGACGCGGGCTCCAACCCCGGCGGCGCGCAAGTGATCGATCTCAACGGGTCACTCCTCGCCATCAAGGGGCGCCTGTCGGGCAGTGGACTCTGGGGCGGAAATGACTTCATCGATATGTATCTTGTCCGGATCTCCGCTCCGACGATCCTGAAGATTTCAACCGCGGGCGGCGACAATGGCGGCGAAGCAGCCTTCGACAGCCAACTGTTCCTGTTCCAAGCGGAGCTCAACGCGTCTGGACAGCCGTTCGCGCGCGCGGTGCTCGCGAACAACGACGCCGCCGAAGGAAACCCCGGCGCACTTCTCGGCAACGCGTCCAATGATGGATCTGGCTTCGTACTCGAACAGCCAGGGCTCTACTACATCGCGATCACAGCGAAGGGCTTCAACCCGCTGAATGCAAACGGCGCCCCGATCTTCAATGGCCTCAACACGCCGGGCAGCGTGCCGTTCGGTCGATTCGAACTGTTCTCGGGTTGGGGTGGTGAAGCTTCCGACGGTGGCGGCGAGTACTTCATTCGCACCACCGGAATCGAGGGCGTTCCTGCGCCCGGCGCGCTTGCGTTGCTGGCATTTGCGGGTCTTGCCGGGCGCCGTCGCCGCGCGTAACCGGCATTGCGCTGCTGCACGCTCGCTAGTCGACCGCGCCCTGCGCGGCAAGTTCTCCACGAATTCGATCGAGCAGCCGTTCCGCGAGTTTGGTTTCAGGAGCAGACTCGCCCTTTCGCTCGCGCAGAATCGCAACCGCACGCTCCGCGTCGGCCAATGCGTCGCGCGCTCGGCCAAGGTTCAGTTTCGCCTGCGCGATGTTCCGGAGGCTTGATCCCACTCGGAAGTCGTTTGCCTCCACGACTGCAGAGATCTTCTGATTCGCCAGCACGAACTCGCGCAACGCGCGTTCATGATCGCCCTGCTCCGTCGCGATGAACGCGCGTGCGCTCGACGCAGCGGCCTCGAACTCCGCCTTCTGCCGCGATGGCGGCAAAGGTGCGCTCCGACTGCTTGCATTCTCGAGCATGGCACTCGCTTCGTCGAGACGCCCCTGCCGTCGCACGACGATCGAGAGCTGCCGCGCGAGGTCGATGGCGAGCAAATCGTTGCGCCCCATCGCGGCCTCCCGCAGGCGAATCGCCTTGCGGTACGCGTCCTCCGACAGCGCGTACCCGTCGGCGCGCATTCCGCTCGCACCCTCGTAGAAGCGCAGTCTCGCAAGCGCGTACTCCGTCTCCGCCATGCGCGCCGCGTCGATCTGCCCACGCGCGAAGGCTTCTACGTGCAGCTCGTGCGAACGCTCAATCGCGCGTGCAGCATCATCGATCTTCCCAAATCCAAGATGCATCACTCCAACGGTGCGGAGGAGGCGCGCAAGGTCTGCAGGCTCCGAAGCAAGCGCATCCTCAAGTAACGCCTCGATGTCGGCAATGAACTCCGTGACGCGCATGTCAATCGTGCCCTTGCCCGTCTCCGGATTCGCCTGCTCAAGCGCGGCGAGCACCGCATCAAGTTGGGCCTCGGAACGCGCACGCGCACGCTCGGCGTTCGCGTACGCAATCGCGAGTGCGACACCTGAAACGACCAGCGTCAGAAGAACCGCCATTGCCGCCGTTGTTGCAATCCAGTAGCGCCGCAGATTCCGCCGAATCACGTAGGACACACTGTCTTCGCGCGCCAAAATCGGACGCCCATCAAGCGCACGTGTGAGATCCTCCACAAGCGCGTCCGCAGTGTCGTATCGATTCGCGGGGTCGGCCGCGAGTAGTCGCAGCGCGATCACATCGAAGTCGCGATCGACGCCGGGTGCGATCGCACTCGGACGCGTCGGTTCCCGCATCGTCTTCTGCACCACCAACTCGCCGATCGACTTGGCGCCGTCGAACGGACGTTTGCCCGTGAGGCACTCGTACAACACGACTCCGAGCGCGTAGAGATCACAGCGCGAGTCGATCGCGGCAGGATCCCCCGCAAGTTGCTCGGGTGCGGCATAGGCGAACGTGCCGAGAAACTCGCCCGCAAGCGTGGTGCCAGTGCCGGGCGCTTGCGTCTGATCGGGCGTTTCTGCGCGGGCAAGGCCGAAGTCAAGTACGCGCGGCATGCCGTCACGATCAACCAGAATGTTGCCGGGCTTCAGATCGCGGTGAATCACCCCGCGTCGATGCGCACATGCGATCGCATCGGCAATCTGACGAAGAAGCGCCGCGATCTCACGCGGACCCAGCGCCAACCGCCGCACAAACTCATCGAGTCGCTCACCGTCGACGAGTTCCATGGCAAACCATGGCTCGCCATTGCGGGAGATTCCACTCTCGTAGAGCGTGACAATCGACGGATGGCGCAGCGCAGCCACGGTCTCAACCTCGCGCTCAAAGCGCATGCGCTGGACATCGCTTGCGAACTTCCCCCCAAGCAGCATCTTCACCGCACACGCGCGCCGCGTGGCGAGCTGCTCGGCCTTGAACACTGCACCCTGTCCGCCGCGATGAATCTCTTCGCCGAGGCGATACCCCAGGATCGGCCCGTCGCCCGCGGCGTCGCCCATGTACGCGTGTCGCGCGCGAGTCGGTCGAGATTGCGCGCCGCCCAACGTGTCTGCGCGCGATGCAGCCGGAATCTTCGCAAACTCACCGAGAAACGCGTTGTCTGCCGCAAAGCGATCCACGGCTTCGGAGCAACTGCGACAGAGCACCAGATGCGGCGCAAGCCGCTCGTCGAAGGGCACACTGCGATCGGTCTTTGCGAGTGCGGCAAGTTCAAGCGCCTCGCGCGTGAACTTCCCGCAACCAATGGGGAACTCCATCGCCTGCGTGTCGTCCGTCAGTCCGCTCAAGCGCCGAGCCCCGCCGATGGACGTTTGCCCGTTGCCTCCCAGTCGCCGGGTGCCTCTTCGTACTCCTGCTCAAGGCGAAGCACGATTTCGCGAAGCTTGGCTGCCACTCGGCTCTTCGCAAGATAGACATCGTGCGCGCTCATCCCAAGATCTTGCGCCACAACCGCGACCGAAAGACTGTGGTACACGAGCATCTCAAAAGCGCGGATCGTCTTCGGATCGGTGCGCGAGTGCGTCTTCAACTCTTCGAGTGCATCGGCAAGCACCGCCTCGCGACGTTGGCGCTCGTACACCTCGCTCACGGAACGCTCGTCGTCGAGATCGATCATCGCACTTTCACCGCGCTCCACCCGTGCAGTACCCGCGCGGCGATGCTTGTCAAGCATGCGATAGCGGGCAATCGTCACCAGCCACGCGCCCAATCGACCACGATCTCGGTCGTAACGACCCTCGCGGTACTCCTCAACGAATCGAACGATCGTCGCCTGCGCGATCTCGGCGGCGTCATCATCCTTGAGCCCGCAGTTGCGAGCAAATCCCACAAGAATCGGGCGATAGCGCTTGTCGAACAGCTCCCAAGCCGCCGCATTCTTCGGATCGAGAAGCCCCGTTAAGAGTGCAGTTGTGGTTCGGTCGAGATCCATGATGAGATGGTACCACGCGCGCCGCGCCCCTCGTCGCTGCGCGGCGCTCTTAGGTTGCGCTTCCCCGCAGACTTTGCGCAATCGATATCTCGTGAACCCGCATCGAAAGGACATCAAGTGCCTGCTTCGCCCGGTGAAATCCATCGGCGTTGATCGACTTTGGGTCATCGGCCGCCCGGCGGCAGAATCCTCGAACCCCCTCCATCGCAGCCTCAAGCTCGGTCACGTACGACGGATCAAGATTTGTGCGCACCCGAGCCAGTGCCTCTCCGATCCATTTCAGATCGAGCTCAGAATGGACACGCAGATCAATCACTCGGTGCAGCGTCATGTCGGAGCGCGCATGCTCGACGCTCTCGCGCTCGATGCGGTCGACCTCTTCGCTCGTGAGTCCGTAGCTCGGTACCACCTGGATGGATGCCTCGCGGCCGCTTCGCTTTTCGACTGCCTTTACCGAGAGGACGCCATTCTGATCGACCAAGAATCCAACGTCGATCTGAGGAATCCCAGCGGGCATCGGCGGAACACCAGAGAGGTCAAACGTCCCGAGTGAACGACAGTGTTCGGCCAACTCCCGCTCACCCTGCACGACGTGGATGCGCACACTTGTCTGGCCATCCTTCGATGTAGAAAAGTGCTCATGAGCCTTCGCCGGAATCGGGCTGTTGCGCATGATGAGTTTGGCCACAGCACCACCGACAGTTTCGATACCAAGCGAGAGCGGAATCACATCGAGGAGAAGGAGATCGCGCCGCCCACCCGCGAGGATGGCGGCTTGCACGCTTGCGCCAAGCGCAACCACGCGATCGGGATCAAGCGCGACATACGGCTCGCGACCGAAGTGTGCGGCAACAGCGTTGCGTACCGACGACAGTCGTGTCGATCCGCCGACGAGCACCACGCGGTCGATCTCCGTTGCGGTGGTCTGGGCGTCGCGCATTGCGCGCGTACATGCGGCCAGCGTGCGTCCTACGAAGGGCGCCGCAGCTGCGTCGAGTTCTGCGCGCGTGAGAACGAGCGCGCGCGGCTCGCCGGCAACACGCGCCTCGACGCGCACAGTCTCCACGTCTGCGAGCAAGACTTTGGCGCGCTCCGCCGCTTCCACAAGGTTGGCGCGGTCAAGACCCTCGGCCGCGAACTGGTCGCGCTGCATCCAGAAGGCCGCGATTGCACGGTCGATATCGTCGCCGCCGAGTGCGGTGTCACCCGCCGTCGCGAGCACCTGGAAGCAGTCGGCGCCGCCACTTCCCTCTGTCGCAGGAACGATGTCGAGAATCGTCACGTCGAACGTGCCGCCGCCGAGGTCATAGACCGCGATTCGCTCGCCGCGCCCACTTTGTCCAAGGCCATAGGCGAGGCTTGCTGCGGTTGGCTCGTTTACGATTCGTACTGCCTCGAGGCCAGCCAGTCGCGCGGCGTCGCGGGTTGCTTGGCGCTGGGCGTCGTCGAAATAGGCGGGCACCGTGACCACCGCTCGCCAAACCGCGGTGCCAAGATCTGCCTCCGCGATCAACTTCAGTTCGCGAAGGACCTCAGCGGCAACCTCTTGGGGAAGTACCACTCGCCCACCAACGTCAAGTGCGGCAAGTCCGCGTGGACCTTCGACAAGCCTTGCAGAGCCGCCCGCAGAAAACGCAGCGGTCTCACGCGCAGAACGTCCCATGAGACGCTTCGAACTTGCCACGGTGCGGGCGCCGTGATCAGCCCGCCCCCGCTTCGCCGCGTCGCCCACCACCACGGTTCCGTCGGGGTCGTACCGAACCACTGAGGGAACGATCGTGCCGCCGACGCCGCCCCCGAGCACCCGCGGCCCTGAGGGAAAGCAAAACGCAACCAGCGAGTTCGTAGTTCCGAGATCGATCCCAACGACCAGATCCGGATTGACCTGCCGGTTGGTGGACGGTTCGAAAGGGCGAGTCGCACGCTCAGACATGGCGACGATGGTACGGTGGTGATGGGAGCACCGCCCGGCGCGGCAATCACAGGTGCGTTGGGCGCCGGATGGCCTCAAACCGGTCGCGCGAACCGGGTTCGGGGTGAACTCCCTCAGGAAAATGCACCAGTTCCCGCAAATGCGTGATAGATTCTGCACCCGATCCCCGGTTGCACCGGAGACACAGATCGTCTGACGCTGCGCGCGGTCGGATGGCAAGTTTCCGGGGCTTGCCCTCTCATTTCTTGCCGCGCGCAGTTTCGGTTTGGTGCTTCCTGTGTGGGCAGGAGGCATCGGGCTGTTGACCAACCGAAGAAAGAAGGTCTCGAGATGGCACTCCAATCGATCCAGCAACGTGTTCGATATGCAGCCGTCGGAATCGGTGTTCTTTGCGGTACCATCGCAAATTCGGCGTTCGCCGGACCAAGCTGGGACGGTGACGATGAAGCCGATGCCGGCCAGACGCTTGCGACTGCACAGGTGATTGTGACCGACCCCGCGTGGTCGATGATCATGGTCACGGGGCGACTGCGTGGGGCAGGCCTGGTTGGTTCCGACTACGTCGACATGTACCGGATTCATGTCTCGTCGCAGACGTACATATCGTTTTCGACCGCCGGCGGCAGTTTGGGAGGAAGCGCCGACTTCGACACCCAGCTCTTCCTCTTCCAGCACAAGGGTGGAAGCGGCAACAACCAGCGCGCCATCGCCTACCGCGGGAACAACAACGCCGCGCCGGGGAACTCTGGATCGAGACTTCAGGACCCGAACGGAGAGGTACCCAATGCCGTGCGGGTGAGTCCAGGCTGGTACTACCTTGCAGTCGTCGGTGTCGGAACGTTCGCATTCGACGATGAGAATCGTGCCATCTGGCCGAATCTGGGTAACCCCGGCGATGTCATCGATGGCCTCGGCAATTCGCTCAACAACTGGGCGGGCGAAGGCGAGACGGGGTCGTACGCCATCTCGATTCGTAGCGTGAACCCGCAGAATCTCCCGTCACCCGCCGCGCTCACGCTCCTCGGCGCGGGCACCCTCTTCGGCCGCCGCCGGCGCGCGCGAACCCTCGGGGCTTGACGCCCGCAGAACCCCAGATGAAACCGAGCAAACCTGCGCGGTTTGCAGGCACGGCACGTGCCATCGAGTCTGCTCACGCGCGCACCTGTTTACTCGCGCTTCGCCAACTCGATCTGCTGTACCAGCGCCGCGGCCTCCATCGTCCAGCGCGCTTCGTCACCTTTACGCAGCCGAAGGATCGAGAGCGCCTCGCGTGCATGCATTTCCGCCTCGTCGTTCCGACCGAGGCGAAACTCCATGTTGGCCACGCTGAAGAGTGTGCGCCCCCAGCGATAGTCGTCGGGCTTCACGTAGCGCGCGAGCTGCGCGAGAGTCCCTTTGAACTCTGTCAGCGCCAACTCGTCGTCGCCGAGTTCAGCGGCCAGAACCGCGCGGCCGTTGCGGACACCCGCGCGAACGATCGAGGCCTCCTTGGAGTTCGGGAAGCGCTCCGAGCGAGTGAACGCATCGTCGAGGAGTAGTCGCGCGTCGCCGTACTCGCCCTGCTCCCGCAACACGCTTGCAAGTTCTCGCTGCGTGTTGACGGTCTCGATCCCGTCCGATCCGAGCGCGCTGCTGTAGAGCGTCCAGGCGCGGCGATAGGCCTCTTCCGCACCCGCGTAGTCGCCCTCAAGAAAGCAGAGCCGCGCCAGACCAATCTCCGCCGCCGCCATACGACGATCATCGATCTTGCCCTGCGCATGCCCCGATTGAAGCAACGCGTAGGACGTCCGGATCGTCTCCTCGGCTCGCCCGGGATCTTGGAAACCGAGCTGAATCATTCCAAGCGTGAGCAGCAGATCCCCTACCTCAAGCGGCTCCTCATCAAGACCGACGCGCAATTCCTCTTCGACGATCCGGAGGTACTGACGCACGTTCATCTCGCTCGAGCCTTCGCCTTGCTCCGGATCTGCTGCAGTCAGCGCCTGCTTGAAGCGCTCGCGGGCGCGCTCTGCGGCCGCAAGCTGCTCCTCGGAACGCGCGTAGAGAATCGCAAGCGCGATTCCCGCAGCAATGGTCACCACCGCAAACACCAGTGCACCCGTCGACGCGAGCCAATGCCGACGCATTGTTCTGGTCACCACGTAGGCAACGCTATCCTCGCGCGCAAGAATCGGACGACCGTCGAGATGGCGCGCGAGATCTTCCTCGAGTGCTGCTGCTGTCTCGTACCGACGAGCCGGATCAGGGGAAAGAAGTCGCAGCACGATGACGTCAAGATCGCTGTCGATAAAGACGCCGCGCTTCGCGGCGATCTCGCTCGGTCGGCGCGGCGCCCGCCCCGTCTTCTGCGACACAAGCTCGCCAATCGACCGCGCGCCGTCGAAGGGCCGCTCGCGTGCGAGCGCTTCATAGAACACCACACCGAGTGCGTAGAGATCGCAGCGGGAGTCAACCGCAGTTGGATCCCCTGCAAGTTGCTCAGGCGCCGCGTACGCGAATGTGCCGAGAAACTCGCCCGCGAGTGTCGAGCCAGATCGAGGGTCGTGGGCGCCGACAGTCGGAGCAGCTCGCGCGAGGCCAAAGTCGAGAATTCGAGGAACGCCGTCGCGATCGATCAGAATGTTGCCAGGCTTGAGATCGCGATGAATCACGCCGCGCCGATGCGCGTACGCAATGGCGTCCGAAACGCGACGCATGACGACCGCGATCTCGCGCGGCCCCGCGTCGGTTCGCGCGAGATGTTCGTCAAGCCGCTCGCCCTCGACAAACTCCATCGCGAACCACGGCTCACCACGACGAGAAAGCCCGCTTTCGTAGAGCGTCACGATGCTCGGATGACGAAGCGCCGCCACGACCTCGACCTCGCGCTCAAACCGCATGCGCTGCGCTGGCGTCGCGAAACGCCCGCTCAGGAGCATCTTCACCGCGCACCGACGGCGGGTGGCGATTTGTTCTGCAGCAAAGACGGCGCCCTGCCCGCCTCGGTGGAGTTCGTCGCCCAAGCGATAGCCGGGAATCACCCCATCCTCCGCAACTGCGGGGTTGCGCGACTCAGGCTCGGGCATGCGCACAGCGACGGAGAGTTCCTTCAGGATTCGATGCTCTCCATGGAGTCGATCCACAGCGTCGAGGCATGACTTACAAATCACAAGATGCGCAATGGTGCGCTCATCGACGGGCACATCGCGGTCGCTCCGCGAGAGCGCCGCGAGCTCAAGTTCGTCGCGCGAAATACGCCCACAACCCGCGGCAGCGCCATCGTCGAGAAAGTCAGGCTGTGGCTCGCGGGGGTGTGACACGCAGGAATCTCGGATGGCGATGACGCGTGCGGGTCAGTTCGATCCAAACGAGTCAGACGGACGGGCGCCACGTGCTGTCCACTCGCCCGGCTCCTCTTCGTACTCCTGCTCGATTCGGGCAACGATCTCCCGAACGCGAGCCGCAATGCGACTCTTGGCAAGGTACACGTCTTGCGCCTGCATGCCGAGATCAGCGGCCACCGCTTGGACGGTCATTCCGTGGTAGTACAGCAACTCAAACGCACGAATCGTGCGCGGGTCGGTCTTCGTGCGCTCCCGCAATTCGACCATAGCCTCGCGCAAGATGGCCAATCGACGCTGTGCTTCGTAGGCATCGCCCACGGAGCGATCGTCGTCAAGATTCACAATCGTGCTCTCACGCGCAGTCACCGCAATCGAGTGTACCTTCCGTCGATGATCGAGCACGCGATAGCGTGCGATTGTGACGAGCCACGCACCCAATCTTCCGCGTCCTCGGTCGTAGCGACCTTCGCGATACTGTTCAATAAACCGCACGAGTGTCGACTGCGCGACCTCCGCTGCGTCATGCTCAGAAAGCCCGCAACTGCGTGCGAACCCGATCAAGATCGGCCGATAGCGTCGATCGAACAACCCCCAGGCATCTGCATTTGCGGAGTCATGGAGCGCCGCGAGCAGCGCGGTCGTCGTTCGTTCAAGATCCATCGGCGCCATGGTAATGGCCTCTT
>JBILDS010000256.1:0-4090 GCA_044352505.1 Phycisphaerales bacterium | reverse complement strand
GAGCGAAGAAGGCTCGGAGTGCAGTTTCCGGCGGATTTACCTTGCCTCGGCAACCGGTTCGTGCCGAAGACAGAAGACGCGACTGATTCGTCGATTGTCCCCTCTTGTGGGGTTTCACGAATCTCCTCACTTGCCCGGTCGGTTGTCCACATGGACCACCGAAGCGGCTTCCCGGATTCTTGTTCTCGACGATCCGGCGTCGAAGGTTGGTTGCGCGCCCGTTGGGGCGCAGGAGAGCCGAGCGTCATGAACGAACACCATCCGGCACACCATCAGAATCCAGGATCAAATTCAGGACAGGCTCACGCAAACGCGGTTCCCGGAAACCACTGGGCGATCGCAGAACCTGCACTCTCGCCCACATGGTCCGATCTTGTGGTTGCGGTTGCTGAAACGCGCCGCGCGATTGCGCGTGTGCGAACTGAAGTCCACAAGGCGATCGTTGGGCAGGATGACGTGGTCGAGCAGGCGATGCTTGCGATTCTCTGCGGCGGTCACGCGGTCGTTGAGGGTGTGCCCGGTCTTGCAAAGACACTGCTGGTGTCAAGTCTGGCGAAGACGTTGAGTCTCCAGTTCTCGCGTGTTCAGTTCACGCCCGACCTGATGCCGAGTGACATGACCGGTACGGAGGTCATTCAGGAGGACAAGGCGACCGGATCGCGCGCGTTGCGATTCGTCAAGGGCCCGATCTTCGCGAACATTGTGCTTGCCGACGAAATCAATCGCACGCCGCCAAAGACACAGTCGGCATTGCTTGAAGCGATGCAGGAACGGCAAGTCACAGTGAACGGTGTGCAGTACCGCCTTCCGAACCCCTTCTTCGTGCTCGCCACGCAGAACCCGATCGAACAAGAAGGCACGTACCCGTTGCCAGAGGCGCAACTCGACCGCTTCATGCTGAACATTCACGTGCACTACCCAACAGAAGCGGAAGAGATGGAGATTGTCTCTCGCACCACGTCGAGTGGCTTGTCAGAACCGTCGCCCGTATTGTCAGCCGAAGACATCGTTCGCATGCAAGAGCTTGTGCGCAAGATTCCCGTCTCTGAGGATGTGCTTCGACACGCGATCCGAATTGTCCGATCAACGCGCGTTCGTGAAGATGGTGAAGCAATCAAGGTTTGTCGCGACTATCTCGCGTGGGGCGCTGGGCCGCGGGCAAGTCAGTTTTTGGTGCTGGCGGCGAAGGCACGCGCACTCCTTGAAGGCGCCGAGAAGCCGACGATTGCACACCTCGAGTCGATTGCGCTTCCCGTGATGCGGCATCGCATTGTCACGAACTTCAACGCGGAAGCTGATGGTGTCAAGCCTGATGACGTGGTTCGTCTCATTCTTGACGCGGTGCGGCACGGTGGTGCGTCACGAGAACTTGACAGCGTTGTGCGTTAGTCGACACGCACGAATCGAAGCATTGAGAAGGCGTGTGGACACGCGTGGGAGCGCAGCGCTTTGGACTCGGAACGGCCGAACTCTTCCGATCAACCCACGCCGCGCGATCGTTCGCGCGCGCGATTGGGCGACGGCGCGATGCGCGCAGAGCAATATCTCGCGCCCGAAACGCTGGGCCAACTCGCACCGTTTGAGTTGCGCGCACGCATGATCGTTGAAGGCGTGATGAGCGGCATGCACCGTTCGCCCTACCAAAGTCTTGCTGTGGAGTTCGCTGAGCATCGACAGTACGCACCCGGCGACAGCATCAGGCAGATTGACTGGAAGGTGTTTGCACGCACGGACAAGATGTATGTGAAG
This sequence comes from Phycisphaerales bacterium, assembly GCA_044352505.1. Lineage (GTDB taxonomy): Bacteria > Planctomycetota > Phycisphaerae > Phycisphaerales > SM1A02 > QWPT01. The sequence goes on along the minus strand of JBILDS010000256.1, from coordinate 2,341 downwards.
CGGTATGTGCAAGAAACGAATCTCGACGTTGTGGTACTCGTTGATCGATCTAGTTCCATGCGCTTCGGAACGCTGACGGTGAAGAAAGGATGGGGCGGAACCGATGCGAGCCGCGTGCGTGGACTTTGGACAAAGTTTGATCACGCGACCGCGACTGCGGCGGCACTCGCATATCTCTGTCTGCACCAAGGTGATCGCGTTGGGCTTGCGCTCTTCGATGAGGAGATTCGTTCACAAGTCAAGCGTTCGAGCCAGCGCGACCAATGGCGCGCAATTGTGGGTGCGCTGAGCGGGGAACCGGTCAAGGGTCGTGCACAGATTGGCCGGGCAATTGATCAGATGACCGCGCGGGTGACGAATCGTGCACTCTTCGTGATTGTCTCCGATTTTCTCATGCCGCTCGATGAGCTCCGAAGTGCGCTTGCACGGCTTTCGCATCGCGGGCATGACGCCATGCTCGTACAGACGCTTGATCGCCAAGAGTTGCGTTTCGATATCGAGACGCCTGCGCTCTTTGAAGGCCTCGAGGGGGATGCCGCAATCGAGGCAGATCCTCGGGCAGTGCGTGCGGCGTATCTTGAATTGCTTCGTGCGCATGTGGATGGTGTGGATCGAATCGCCCGAGGTTTTTCGGCGGATGCGGTTGTGTGTGATACACATGAATCCATCGGCCCTGTACTTGCTGCGCTGCTTGATCGGCGAATGGCATTTGCTGGGAGGCGCGGCGGATGAACTTCCTCCACCCAGGAATCGCGATCGCCGGTGCCGCCGCAGTTGCGCTTCCGATTGTCATTCATCTTCTCTTCCGTCGTCGCCGCATTCCACTTGACTGGGCTGCGATGGATTTGTTGCGTGAAGCGGTTCGCAGAATGAATCGCAAGCTTCGGCTTGAGCAGTGGACGGTTCTTGCCTTGCGGGCATTGGCTGTGCTGTTTGTGGGGCTCGGTCTTGCCGTGCCGTTCATCGGCAAAGCTGGAGTGTTCGATGATCGTGGTCGCGTGTGGATCGTTGTTGTTGATGATGGATTGACAAGCGGTGTTCGCACCGGCGCGAGCGATGGTCGAGGCGAGGCAGAGATCGAGCGTGTCAAGGACGAGGCCGCGCGGATTCTTGCCGAGCGCGGTGCGCGCGACCGCGCGGGCATCGTGCTCGCCTCAAGCCCGCCGCGCGTCCTTCTCATGCCGACCGGCGATCCTGAGCAGTTCGCGCGTGCACTTGACACGATCGACGCGAGCGAGTCGCCGAGCGATGTGCGTGGCGCACTTCAGCTTGCGCGCGAGTCGGCTCTTCAGGAAGGCGTGCGTGTCGCAGATGTACGCATTGTTCTCGCGAGCGCGTTTCGTTTGGGCTCGATTCCTTCGAGTGAAGATGGGGTTCTTGATTCCTCCCCACGTGGAGCAACGAATCTCGGCGAGGAGACGCGGGTGCAGGTGATCTCGCTCGCTCCTGCACGTGATGCACCCGTGGATGTTCGTGTTCGTTCGGTCGAGGCACGACCCGCGCCATCTGGTGGACTTGTCGCAGTACGCGCTGTACTTATGCGAGAAGGTGGATCGCTCGAGGAGCAAACGACCGAGGTGCGTGCAACGGGTGACGGATTCGCGACGCCGGCTTCTCGTCGCGTGACGTGGGAACGCGGACAGGCTGAGGCAGTCGTTGAGTTTCAGTTGACCGCGATGACCGCTGGCGCGTCGGACGCGCGACGTGCTGCGATCGAGGTGCGTATTGCGGATGACGCGTTGCAACCTGGGAATGCAAGTTGGACGGTTGTCGATGTACGAAGCGAAGTCGACGTAGGCGTCGTGGGTCGCCGTGGCACACTGGATGCGGCTGACCTCGACAAAGTTCCTGCATCGTTGTGGATCTCTCGGGCGCTCTCTCCGTCGATTGGTTCGGGCATGCGTGTCCGCGACATTGATCCATCCAGTTGTGATGCACGCGCGCTGGTCGGACTTGATGCTGTTGTAGTTGCCCGACCGGATCTTCTGTCGACCCAGTCCTGCGACGCGATCGGCGCGTTCGTACGTGCGGGTGGAGTTGCTGTCATTGTTCCTTCAGGCGAGTCACGCGCACAATCGTGGGCTGGAGTGCTCTTGTCGCGCCTCGGTGTGCCGTTCTCTGTTGCAGCTGAGGCGATTGATCTTGCACAGCCGCTCCTTTTGGCGGAGGAGCAGCCGCCGAGTCGCCTTTTGGCAACTCTTCGGCCGGAGTTGTCGTCGTTGGTTGCGCCCGTCACCGTTGATCGTCTGGTTCCAATCGAAGGACATGACGTTGGTGACGTTGTGCTGTCGTTTGCAGACGGTACTCCACTGTTGGTGGCGCGCGTTCCGGCAGAGAACGC
>JBILDS010000055.1:0-13967 GCA_044352505.1 Phycisphaerales bacterium | reverse complement strand
CCGTCGCCGAGGAAGCAGAGCGTCACGCGGCTGTTCTTGCCGCCGTTGATGACCTCGTCCTCGTACTTGGTCGCGAACGCGAGTCCAGCGCCGAGCGGCGTCTGGGCGCCGACGATGCCGTGGCCGCCGTAGAGGTTGTTCGGACGGTCGAACATGTGCATCGAGCCGCCCTTCCCCTTCGCGCAGCCGCCGACCTTGCCGTACATCTCGGCCATGCAGGCGCGCGCGGTCATGCCGCGGGCAAGCGCGTGGCCGTGGTCGCGGTAGGCGGTGATGATCGGATCCTCAGGCTTGACCGCCTGGGTGCAACCGACGGCGACGGCCTCCTGACCGATGTAGACGTGGCAGAAGCCGCCGATCTTCTTGTCCTGGTAGCTCTGCGTGCAGCGCACCTCGAACTCGCGGATGAGGTGCATGTCGCGAAGCCACTTGACGAGGGTCGGGGCCGGAAGGCTCGGAAGTTTGCGCGGGGTCGTGGGCTGCGGGGCTGCGCCTGCTGTGCCGCCTGGCGTGGTTGTGGCCATCTGGTGTGTGCTCGGCTTTCGGATATCGCTGCGTCGAACGTGCTGCGTACTTCGCTTGGACACGACGTGTGGGAGGCTCGTCTCGCTCGACCCAGGAGGGCGGACAGAGCCACCCTGAGACGCGCGCGCCGCCCCCTCACCGCGACGGGTTCGGGCTCGCCACCGTCACAAAAGGTGGCAAGTCCCGTATTCATATCCGAATCGGGGGTGTTTCTGCAAGGCGATTGCCCAGTAGCCAAAGCGACTTCGCGAACGCCAAAGCGCTGCGGCGCCCGAAGATACGGGCGCCGCAGCGCGTGTGTCAGAAACCGTCCGGAGATTGGTCACCCGCCCTTCGCGTCACCCCCGCCCACCGCCGCAGCGTTTGCCTGCGCCGCCGCGTCGAACTCCTTGAGCGCACGCGCCTTTAGCACAAGCACCGCAAGTTCAAGCTGGGGGTCGATGCCCGAAACCAGGAGCTCCTGCACGTTCGGTCGCTCCTTCTGCTCCGCAACATCCTTCCACTCTTCAATCACGTCTGCGGACTGGCGAAGGTTGTAGACCTTCTCAATCTGCGCGGGCATCATCTTCACCAAGAGATCCGGGTTCACGCCCCAGTCCGACGCGCCAGGGCGCTTGTGAACGAGGCGCTGCTCCGTCTCGCCGGCGCCCGGCGGGATCACGTAATACTGGGTGGTGAGTTTCAGTTGCGCATCGGCGCGCTGATCGCCGCACGGGTGCACGGTTTGCACGGATCCCTTGCCGAAGGTGCGTTCGCCGATCACCACCGCCGCATCATGCGCGCGGAGCGCTCCGGCAACAATCTCGCTCGCACTCGCCGAACCTTGGTTCACAAGCACAACCACAGGCAGATCCTTCAAGACAGAGCGACCTGGGTCAGCAGACATCTGCCACACCTGACGGCCATTGCGATCTTGTCCGGCCACCACGCGTCCGCGCTCGACGAACGCATTGGAGAAGTCAACCGCGCTCTTGAGAAGTCCACCTGGATTGTGGCGGAGATCGAGCACCAAACCACGGAGATCGCGCTCGCGCCGCATCTCGCGCACCGCCGAGAGGAAGTCTGCAAAGCTGTCGTCATTGAAACTGGAGAGCCTCACGTAGCCGATGCCCGACTCGGGAGCGACATACCAATCCCACTGCGGCACGCCCTTCTCGTCGAGCGCCTTCTTCCACCAGCCGTTCACTGAGCGAATCTTGATCTCTTCACGGACGAGCGTGAGCTCGATCGGCTCAGAAACGCCTTCGCGCTTGACCGTGAGCTTCACATTCTGACCCGACGGACCCGTAATCGCATCGACCGCTTTGTTGAGTGTCCATCCGACGGTCGACTTACCGTCGACGGCCACAATGCGATCGTCGCTCTTCACGCCGAAGCGCGACGCGGGGCTTCCTTCAAGCGGGCTGATCACCTGGATATCGCGGCGATCATCGTGTCGAATCATGATGCCGACGCCGACAAAGTTGCCCTTGATCATTTGCTCGAATCGACGAAGCTGGTCGGGCCAAATGATCTGCGTGTACTCGTCCTCAAAGCGCTTCGAAAGCTCTTCAATCGCGCCGTCACCGAACTCGCGATAGATCACGGCGTCGGGAAGCTTCGGACCCTGCGCATTCGCGCTCAGTACATCACGCAACGCAGCGTTGTACTGGGGGCGACCCACTTGATCACGATTCATCCGCGCCAGCGACTCCTCTGCCTTCACGACCGCATCAAGCAGCGCCTTCGCCTTGGCGTCGTCACCAAGACCCGCAAAGTTTTCCTTCAGCGCCGACGTGGTCGCGAGCACGCGAATCGCCTCAAGTCCGCCCGACACAAGCGGCTCCCAGCCGCCCGAGCTGATGTGGTCGTTCGCGGCCGTGGTGAGCGCGCTCGTGAGCATGCCCTTGGAGATGCCCTCAAGCGCCTCCTTCCAATCGTCTGCGAATGCTTCGTTGAATGGCGGGAACTCCTTCTCAGGTTCCGCGCGCGTGGCATAGGCCTGGCGCAGCCGCCACAGTTCGCGCGGTGCGTACTGCGCAAGAAGCACGATGCGCTTGTTGACCGTGTCGAGCATCGCGTCATAACGCCGGAAGGCGGCTGCGTCGCCCGACTCCTCGAAGAGCGTGCGGAGGCGGAAGAGAATCTCCTGCGAAACCAGCCAGTCGCCCTGCTCTGCTGCGGCAATCTCCGCAGCCTCCGCAGACTTCACCAACTCGACAATCTCAGGAAGCTTCAGCGCTTCGGCCCAATTGTCGGAGAGGGTCTGCAGACGCACCGCGTCGGTGAGCGCCTTGGTGATCTCACCCTTGCCGAAGTTCTCCTTCAGCGAATCGATGGCCTTCTGTCGATCGGCGTCGCGAGTCTTGGCGCCGTCATCGACATGCTGCGCGCGAATGGCAACAAGTTCACGAAGTTGCTTCGACTGCGCGGCTGCGTGTGACTCGGGCACGTTCTTCAGCGCGGCTTCGACCGCCGCCAGATCACCCATCTTCGCGGCGGCCCAAATCGAGTCAGACCAACGGTCGACCTCAAGCCGGTCGGTCACGGCGATCGTTGCATGGCCAGTCGCCGCGTGCGAGGCGGCCAGAACGGAAGTTCCGACGCCAAGCGTGCCTGCGACGGCGATCGTTGCCGCCAGCGCGAGACGGCGCAGTCCGAAAAACCTGAGTGTGCCGTGTGGGTGACGGGCGACGGTCGCGGTCGAGATCGGGGACGAGGTCGAAGTCGAGATGTGCTGCATGAGCTTACTCCGCCGGAATCGTGTCCGGAACAACGAAAGGGCTGCGCGCATGGCCGCAACGGGAACACCCGGAGATGGCCACACGGCACCCCGCTGTGGGGAGGTCGGCGCGAATGGCCGTTCGGTTGAGATTGTCTCAGAATTGGGCACGGAGAGGAGGCGCTGCTGTACCGTTTCTATCGGTCGGGGGTTCAGATGCCGACACAAGTCTGAAGATTTCGGTGCAGACTGCACCGGGAACTCTCTTTCAGGGCGCGGGTGACCCGTCGCTGGGTTGCCAAAGCGCACTCCCGAAGCGCCCCCTTTCGCCCACTTCGTCATCTTGCAGCCGCGCCCCGATGCCGCCCACTCCGCCCGATGACCCGAACGCGCAGTCGCGCCCCACTGAGAGGCCAACGCAGCCTCCATCGACGGCCGGTCGCGCACCGTTGCAGTCGCAGCAGCACGCGCAAGATCGCGCACCAGATCGCGCGAACCACGACCCAATCGAGTGCCTCTTGAGTGACCCGAGTGGTGAACCCACGCGCGTGGTGGTCAATCCGAACTCGCGCGCGCGCCCGAAAGCGAACCCGATTTCAAGCTCGAGCTCAACCTCGAGTGAAAGTCCGGCGACATCCGCCATTCACCCCCCTCCCGCTCCGGCCGCTCCAGCGGCGTCTGCGCCTCCGACTGCGGATCCGTCTTCCGCAGACTCGCCCAAGCAGGTTTCTATCGAGGAGCCCTCCGCTACGCCGGGTCCGCCGGTGGCAGAGAAAGCGTTCCCGTGCACAACATGCGGCTACGACCTTCGCGGTCGACCGGGGGGTGCGCGCTGCCCCGAATGCGGCGCCACCGTTCCGCTGCGAGGCCGCCCTGCGTCGGGATCATTCTCAAGCACCGACCATCGAGACGCGCTCTTTAACTGCTGGTACGGCCTGTCGACATCGTGCGTATTCCTGTCGCTCCTTGTGTCGCCGCTGGCATTCATCGTTCCGTTTGGCGTGGGCGTCGCGGTGTGTATCGGCTTCGCGCCGGCATTTCGACTTGCGGCGCTGCGCGGACTCGACGCACTGCCCGCCGCAATCCTCGGACCAACCCGCGCGCGCCTCGTGCTGTTGCGCCAACTTGAGCGCACGCAACTCGTCCTCGCAGTGCTCATCACCATTGGCGCAGCCCTCGCAACAGTGGGCGCGCTTGGCTCGTGGGCAGTACCGCTCTATCAGATTGCGCTTGCGATGTGGTGGCTTCTTGCGCTGGCTGCGTTGCGCGTGCAGGTGCTCTTCGGCGACGAGCTTTCGCGCCATCTTGTCGAAGAGGACACGCTGCCCCTTGAGATTCCACCGCGCATCTCGAAGGCGATCCTTGCGACCTTCGCCTTCGGAGTCGTGGCAACTGCAGCGCTTATCGCAGCAATCGTGGTGTATCGCGGTTCGGCGCCCGCCACCGGCACAGGAACAGCATTCACAGTTGCCATCGCCTGCTGCGCGCCGGTTGTGGGGTTCCTTGCGCACTTCGCGTGTGCGTGGGCCAGTCGAGCGCAGGCAGTCCTGGTGGCAAACTGCGCATACGAAAGTCCGATGCTCCGCGTCGATCCAAACCGCCGCGCACGCGAACAGGCAATTGATCCCGCAGCGGCCGTCGCATCGTCCGCTTCCGCTTCCCCACGGCATTCCTTCACGCCGAGAGATGACGCGCCGATCAAGTTGCCGGAGCGCTAGTGGTCTGAGTCGGATCCGATGGCGCACCAAACGCCTGCTCGGCAAGGTCGATCGCGCGACCAAGTGCAGAGGCTTTGTTCACTGTTTCTTGCCACTCCGATGTCGGGTCGCTGTCAAGAACAACGCCGGCTCCCGCTTGGAGGTGCACCCGCCAACTCGGCTCTGGAGTGGCGGGAACTGGAATCACCATGGTGCGCAGCGTGAGCGCGATATCCATATCGCCTGAGTAGCCGATTGCGCCAAGGCCACCCGCGTAGGGTCCACGTCGCGTTGGTTCAAGCTCATCGATGATTTGAATCGCACGAACCTTGGGCGCACCGGAAACGGTGCCCACAGGGAGCGTTGCTCGCAGCGCATCGAAGGCGTCGCAGTCCTCGCGTAAGCGCCCGGTGACCGTGGAACTGATGTGCATCACGTGGCTGTAGCGCTCGATCTCCATGCAACGCGTGATCTCAATCGACCCACGCTCGCACACGCGGCCGAGATCATTTCGGCCGAGATCAACAAGCATCACGTGCTCTGCCCGCTCTTTCTCATCTGCGAGCAACTCGCGTTCAAGCGCCTGATCTTCCTCGTGCGTGCGGCCGCGCGGTCGTGTGCCCGCCAGCGGGCGATTCACCACCACGCCGTCTTGCACTCGGCAAAGAATCTCAGGGCTTGATGCCACAAGAATCACGCCCTCACCCTGAAGATACGCTTGGTACGGACTCGGATTCACCACGCGGAGTGCTCGATACAAATCGAATGGATCAACGGTCGTGTCGCGCTCAAGCCGCTGCGAAAGCACCACCTGAAACGCATCACCCGCTGCGATGTACTCCTTCGCACGCAGCACTTTCTGCTCAAACTCCTCGCGCGTCATGTTCGATCGCGGTGTCCCGGGGCGGTGCCTCAGATCGATGTCGATCGAGCCGTGCGCGAGGCGCGGGCCATTCGCAAAGAGTTGTGCCTCAAGCGCATCGAGGCGATCGACAAGCGCATCAAACGCACGCGCAGTCGACGGATGCTCATCGACGCGTCCACTCACAACCGCATGCATGATCTTCGACACATGGTCGAAGACCACAACGTCTCCGTAGAGACCAAAGTGAAGGTCGGGAATACCGCGGTCATCGGGCGGCGCCGCGACGAACGGCAGCTTTGTCGGCTCGAGATAGCGCACGCTGTCGAACCCCGCGAAGCCAACGAGGCCTCCGATGAATGCACCGGGAAGTCGCAGTGGCGCCAGCGCTTCTCGCGATGCAAGGCGGTGCGCGCCTGCGAGTTCGCGAAGGAGCACCAGCGGATCGCAACCCCTCTCGACGCGACGGGTTCGGCGCCGATGGTCGGCGACTGTCGCTGTATCGCCACGTGCCGTGATCTCTACAACCGGACGCGCACCCAAAATCGAGTGTCGTCCCACGCTTGAACCACTCTCAACCGACTCAAACAAAAAGCTCGGCGCCGTGCGCTCATCGGGCAGCACCAAACGACGGTACGCCAGTACGGGGCTGAGTTGATCGCTCATGAGCCGCCGCGACAGCACAACGAGCGGGCCTTCGCGCACCTGTCGATCGAATGATTCCTTCAGTTCCTGCACGTCCGGGAGGGTAGCGGATCGGCCCGCCGCGCTACCATCGCCGCCTATGTCGCTCGCGCAACCGCAACGATCGCCCTTGACCGAAGCCGCTCCTGCGGCGGCTCGGCTGACGGGCATTCGCAAGACCTACCTGAAGCCCGACGGATCCGTGCTCGTCGAAGCGCTGCGCGGGCTTGATCTGGTGATTCCCCGCGGTGAGTATGTGGCCATCATGGGCGCGTCGGGCTCCGGGAAGTCCACCCTCATGAACATCCTCGGCTGCCTCGACCGACCGAGCGCGGGCGTGTACGAGCTCGACGGCGCACAAGTTGAGAGCCTCGGAGACGACGAACTCTCGCGCGTTCGCGGCCAGAAGATTGGCTTCGTGTTCCAAGCCTTCAATCTGATCTCTGAGTTGTCCATTGCGGAGAACGTGGAGATTCCCCTGCTCTACCGAGGGATCCCGGCGACGGAGCGCCGCGTGCGCGCAGCAGAGAGTCTGAAGATCGTTGGTCTTGAGAATCGCATGCATCATCGTCCGAGCGAACTGTCGGGCGGACAGCAGCAGCGCGCCGCGATTGCACGCGCACTCGTCGGGCAGCCCGCAATCTTGATGGCCGACGAACCGACTGGAAACCTCGATTCACAAACGGGAAAGTCGATCCTCGAGACGTTTGAGTCGCTGCACGCCCGCGGACTCACGCTCATCATGGTGACACACGATGACCGCATTGCCGACCGCTGCCAACGGGTGGTTCGACTTGCCGACGGCGTGCTTGAGAGCGATCGCGACGGTGGTGGACGGCGGCGCAAGTCCGCGACGGAGCCACCGCAATGAAAACGAACGCGGCGGGTGGCGCGTGGGTTTCCTCGGCGCGCGAGGTGCGCGTGGTTGGAATCGATCCGGGAACGCGCATCGCCGGTTACGCCGTGGTGGACTTTGGCACCCACGGAAACGCACGTGTGGTCGATGCCGGGGTGTTCCGTCTTGACGCCGACGCGTCACTGTCGGTTCGGCTGCGTCAACTCTTCGACGATGTCACGGCGCTTCTCGCAGAGGCGTCTCCCACCCACATCGCTCTTGAGACTGTCTTCTCACACCCCGAGCATGCGCGCACGGCAATTCAGATGGCGCACGGCCGCGGTGTGGTGCTGTTGGCGGCCGAACGTGCGGGTGTGCCGGTGGCGGAACTCCCGCCAGCGGAGATTAAGAAGGCGTTGGTCGGAAGCGGCCGCGCAACCAAGCAGCAGATGCAGCGTGCGGTCATGGCGCAGTGCGGACTCGACGCGCCGCCGGAACCACCCGACGTGGCAGACGCGATCGGCATTGCGCTCACGGGCGGTCGGCGCCTGCATGGAGTGCTTCGATGAGAGCGTGGTGCGAAGTCGCTTCGATTTTGTTGGTGCTTGCGACAACAGCGCTGTTCGGCTGTGGCGCGCCCAAGTCGGTGAAGCGCCCTGCGGATCCGCACGGAACGTCGTCTGAACCGCTGTCGGGGACGGCGTCGGCAGCGTCGCGCCCAGGCGATGTTGACGACGAGAGTCCCACCAATTCAAGCGACGCGGCCAGTACCGCTGAGACCTCGACGACCCTGGCCGCGCGTCCGGATCGTTGGGTGGAACTCACTCCACGGATTCGCTGGAACAGTGCGCTCCGCGCTGTAGAACTCGACGCGGTCGCGGTGCTCAAGGAGGGTTTCCTCGAACAGTACATCTGCACTGTGGGCACGCGCGAGCACGAAGCGCTCTTCGTATTCGAAGGCCGCGCGAGCGAAGTACACGCCGCACTGATGCTCGTCGGCCTTGAGCCCGGCGCCCCAGGGCGTTGGCGCGAGATTCAGGACGGCGAGGAGCGCACCACAATCGAGGCCGTGCCGCCATCGGGGCCGCTGCTCTCGATTCACGTGCGGCTTCCCGACGATCGCGTGCACAGCATCGATTGGTTCGCGCGCGCGGCGCCGATCAACGACGAAGTAGACACTGCGCAGACTACGCCCCCTTCGCGCTTTGTCTTTGCCGGATCTCGATTCGTCGCCAATCGACGCACGGGCGAGGAGCGCTACGCGGCCGACTCCTCAGGCTCCCTTGTTGGGTTGGTCACCTTCGGAGACGAGACCATCGCAGCCCTCGATGTCATTCCTGATCAGGCGCGTGTGGCGGAACCCGTGTGGGAAGCGAACGGCACGCGAATGCCAGAACCCGGAACGAAGGTCAAGATCGTGATCGCTGCCGTGCCCCTTTCGAGCGGTCGCTTCTCTCGGGGTGTCGGTTTCGCCAACGCGAGCGCGCCCAGAGTCGTCGCGGGCATCCAAACGACTCACCCCGCACGTCCTCTCGATGGGAGTACATTCAATCTACTCGTGTTTCCCCAAGGAACTGCGCAGGAGCCGTATGACGTCTCCGACGGCAAAGAAAAAGGCCCGGTCGAGACAGAGCCTCAGACCGAGCCCTTCCGGGGGCAAATTGTTCGTCGGGATGCAAATCCGACCCGATCAGGTTACATCCACTTCGGTCAGAGTCAACGCTTGTCCACAGTAAGGTGACAAAAAAGGTGGGATTTGTTCCACATGCAGTCCATTCCACCAACTCGACTTCGACTGACCCGTGTGGTTCGGCTTGCGGTTTCGGATCGCAAACCTCCTGCAGAAGATGGCTTGCACTCCGACCCGAGTCAAGCCAGCCGTGGTTTCTCAGACCAGATTGTACGTTTGCCCCTCGTGACCTTCCCCAGGGAAGGTCCGCAGAATGGATTGGTTTCGGCCGTTCCGTCGTCGGAGATGTCACCAATCGTCGAAGTCGCCGTGACCTGCGAGGGGTGTCCTGGGCCAAGCGGCTACCTCATCGACATCACCGAGATCGATCGCGCCTGCCGCAGCATCGTGGCGCCGATCGTGCGCTCCGCACTCAAACTTGAGTTGTTTGGTGGCGAACCAACTGACATTTGCACGCTGCTTCGCGAGTTTGATCGCGGCCTCTCACCCGCGCTGTCTGCGCCCGTGGCGGCGGTCTCGTATCGCACATGTCCATTCCGGAGCGCCACCATCGAGCGTCGCCCTGTCGCCGCAGCCTTGTCGGAAGAAGAGCTCTCCATGCACACATCCAACGTCTCACACACGTTCATCTTGTCGGAGACATTCGAGTTCGCGGCGTCCCATCGACTGCACCTTTCTGGAGAGAGCGACGATGCGAACCGCGCACTTTTTGGAAAGTGCAACAACCCGAACGGGCATGGTCACAACTATCGCATCGACGTGGCCGTTGAGGTTGATCCAGAACGGCGCGGGCGCGGGGGTGCGCTGCTTGACTTCCGCGCCATTGAGTTGGTGGTCGACCGCGAGATCATGGCTCGATTCGACCACAAGCATCTCAACCTCGACTGCCCGGAGTTCGCCGAACTCAACCCCTCGGTTGAGCACATTGCGATGGTGTGCCACGGACTCCTCGCGCCGCGCTTTGCAGAGCTGGGCGGACGGCTCCGTTTCGTCGAAGTATGGGAGACCGGAAAGACAAGTTGCCGATATCCAGCGTGACGCGCCCACAGCGTTCGACCTTTTTGCGTGCACCAACGGTGCTCAATCGCACGTTCCCGTGACCGAACCGACCAACGCCATGCAGCCCATCCGCACGACGCTCAATCGTTCCCCGCTCACCCTTTCGCATCTGAGCTTCGACACCACGAACCCCTTGCGACAACAAGGTTTGTCGATACGAGTTCCTTGCGACGTCAGACACGTTGCCGCGTGCGTTGCCGCATTGCTCGTTGCGCAGAGCAGTTTGGGGCAGATGATCGTGCCAGTGCCGCCTCCAGGGGGCGCGCAACGTCAAGCGGCTCCGGCGCGCGAACTTCCGCCAGTGGTAAGCGAATCGGAGCGTCGATTCCGCACGATCGTCGAGTATGTGCGTACACGCGGAGAACTCGACTCGACGACGCGCGCCGACGTCGTGCGCCTCGCTGGCGACCTCGACACGGAACTCGTAGCAGACGGCGCGCCCATTGCCACGGTGATGCGCCTGCTTGCCGCACGCATTCAGATCGCGCTTTGGCTCAACGACCGCGACGCGCGAGATGCCGCGTTCGAACGCCTCGTTTCCATGCAAACAAACAAGGACGCAACGCTCATCGCGTGGGCGCGAGAACTCGTTGCCGACGCCGACTTCGAACGCGCGTATCAGATTCTCGAAACGCATCCGTTCGCTGCCGAACGCCTGATTGACGCTCGCATTCTGCAGGCTGGGTGCTTGTTCGCATTCAATCGATTCTCCGACGCGCAGGCCATGCTGAACACGGCACCGCCACAGCGAAGCGCTGCGCAAATGACAGCGATTGCGCAGCTCACCGCGCGAATCCAACTTGTCGAGCCACTTTGGGAAGCGGAGACCGCCGCCATGGCGCGGGACCAGAGCCAAGGCGATCTGCCTGTGGTCGAACTGATCACCTCAAAGGGCGCGATCACGTTGGAACTCTTCGAAGACCAAGCGCCAAACACCGTCGCCAACATGATTGAGCATGTCGACGCGGGAACCTACAACGGCACGCTCTTTCACCGCGTGCTGCGCGGACTTGGGGTGCAAGGCGGCGATCCCGCGACCGCAGTCGGCGGTGTGGGTGGCACGTCGACCGGCGGTTGGACGATTCCCGATGAACATACGCGCGAGTCGAAACGCGCCCCGCTTTCTGGCCGCGTGATTGTGCCGCTCCAGCCCGACCCGCAAGGAGGCAAGGAACCGCTCGCCAACTCAGGGGGTTGTCAATTCATGATCCTGCTCAACCACTTCGAGTCGATCCAAAGCCGGTTCACCGTTTTTGGCCGCGTGACCGAAGGACTCGACGTGGCACGCCGCTTGACTCCCGACGACATGATTGTGACCGCCCGAGTGCTCACGAAGCGCGATCGCGCGTACCAAAGCGCACGCGCCAGTACCGACGCCACGGGCTCGTTCACGCTGCCGCTTGCGCCACCTGTGTCGCGACCGCCGCTGCCAGGTTCGCCAGGAAACCAAGCGCCGGCGCCGAGCGGCGCCCCTTCTGGTTTCTCGCAACCGATGAACCTTCCGCCTGAGGCAGTGCGCGACATGCTTCGATCCACGCAGCCAGCGCCGGAAAGTCCGAAGAAGTAAGCGGCCAGGATGCGTACCCCGTCACGCCGCTGTTAAGGCCGGGAGAGGCTCACGTCGAAGCGTCGCCTCCGTCTCAGCCGACGTCGCAAATCTGTCAACCTGATTTGTAACCGTTGCATGCGCTGGCAGTGTGCTCACGCGCCCTCGATCTTCTCACACTGCTCATTCGACTCGCCGCTGTATCGGTAGAGGCAACCCACTTCCTCTGCGCGGGTCGGCTTGTGGCTGCCATCGCAGAACGGAAACTTCTTTGAGAGTCCACACGCGCACACGAAGACGGGCTTGTCGGATGGTTCGACCTTCACGGGGCCGGTTGCATCAAGCTTTACGAGACGTGCCATAGGAGACTCCTTCGGAGTGGTTCAAAATCAAACGATGCCGGACGCTCCGGCTGACGGGATGGGATACACCGCCTTAGCGCTCAAGATCCGCTTCACCATAGAGCGTGAAACCCTTGCGGCGCAGGATCTGCCCAGCAAGCGTGTTGTCGTCGGTCGAGAGAACCACGGTCGGGTGCCCGGAGTCGCGGGGCATCGTCGGGTACGCAAAGCGGATGTTCAACTCGGCCGACAACAGGAACTTACACAGGTGGTGCATCTCGTGATCTTTGCCAAGTTCGGCCACCAACACCTGCGTTTCGTTCACCGGAAACTCGTGCTTTTCAAGCAGCGCGCGCGCGGTGGCGGGCTTGTCGACGATGAGACGGATCACCGCGAAGTCAGAGCTGTCCTGAATCGAGATCGCGCGAACCTCGACGTTGCCCTCCTCGCTGAGTGAGCCGAGAAGTTCAAGGAGTTTCCCGACGCGATTGTCGAGAAAAACGCTGAAATGCCGCACCATGGGCGGCGCGTAGCCAAGTTCCGTATCGGCGGGCATCCTGGTCATGGAAGACGAAATGTATCCGATCGACGCGTCCCTGCGCGGGGGATCGGTACGCTTTCCGCATGCGACTCGTTTCCGCCCTGCAACATCGTTTTGTCGCCATCCAACTCGCAGCGCCGCTGTGCGCCACGATCTTGGGGTTCCAGACTCCCTCGCACGCCGCCTCTGCGACTCCTGCCGTAGGCGCCACTGCGGCTCGGGGCAGTCACACTGGCATCCAGTCTGGCACCGAAGCCAGCGCCGCCGTGGATGTCAACGGCGTTGGCGAGCGCGCGTCGAGCGCCACAGCGCAGTTCGAAGCGTTGGTGCAGGCCCACGACGACTTCCGCTTGGTGTCGTATCCAGAGTACGCGCTACGAAGGGGCGTCAAAGACTTCGCGGGGATGCTCACCGACACAACCATTGCCGGCGTGCACAGACGTCGCGCGGCGGCGGCGGACATTCTTGAATCACTGCGCGCCGTCGATACCGCGGCGCTCAGTGCGGCAGATCGACTCGACCATGCGCTTCTCGTGCGCGAACTTGCGCTTGCTGAAGATGGCTTCCGCTTCGGCGCGTGGATGATGCCCGTTGGCGGGCGCAGTGGCCCGCATCAGAGCGTCGCGCAGATGGGCGAACTTGCGACGTTCGCAGCGCTCGACGACTACGAGGCGTACATCCAGCGACTTCGCAGTGTGCCGGGTGTCATCATTGGGACAGAGCAGGTCATGCGTGCCGGTGTTGCCGCAGGTGTGACACCTCCGAAGGTCACGGTGTTGCAGGTGCCTGCGCAAATCTCCGCCGCACGGCGCGGAATGCGTGACGCGTTGCGGAGGCCGCTCGTCAATATGCCCGCGTCGATTGACGCCGAGGACCGCGCCAAGCTTCTTACCGATTTTGAACGCACGCTTGAGCCAATTGACACAGCGCTCGCCCTTTTCGAGCTGTTTGTGCGCAACGAGTATCTGCCGCAGTGCCGCGAGACGATTGGCGCACGAGAGATGAAGGACGGGCTTGCGTGGTACGAGCACCAACTTGAGGTGCACACAACCACCGATCGAACTGCTGCAGACATTCATGCGACAGGCCTGGCGGAGGTTGCCCGGATCCGCGCGGAAATGATGGAGGTCATTGCGAAGACCGACTGGTACGCAGCCGACCCCGCGCGCGCCACGTTGACCGACGATGCACGCTTTGCCGCGTTCATCACGTATCTCCGCACCGATCCGCGCTTTTACTGCACAAGTGCTGAGGAACTCTTGGCGCGCTACCGCGAGGTCTGCAAGCGCATCGATCCGAAACTCCCGGCGCTGTTTCAAACGCTTCCGCGCTTGACCTACGGCGTGCGGGAGATTCCGCGCTTCATGGCTCCCGCACAGACCACAGCCTACTACCAACCAGGTTCACCGCAACGTGGCGAGCCGGGATGGTTCTACGCAAACACGTACGCGCTTGAGCAGCGACCGACGTATGAGTTCGTGCCGCT
>JBILDS010000099.1:0-11273 GCA_044352505.1 Phycisphaerales bacterium | reverse complement strand
ATCAGACCAGAGCCCCGCGCGAATGCCGGAGGGCCATGTGGCCGTGCCGCTCTCGGATGCGACCAACGGCGCGGGTAGGACAAGGGGAGGGAAGGCGTCGGGACGCGCGAACAGCGAACCTTCCGATGGCGCCTCTCGGGCATTGTCTGCGCCGATCGCAAGCCGAAGCGCAGCAATCGTGGCAGCCTCTTCTGCCTCTTTCCCTGATTCGAGCGCGGTTGGGTGGCCGCCAGCAAGCAGCATGCGGCACGCAAGAATGAAGATGGCGTAAAGGTCGTGCGGTGAACCCTGCAGCGGAATCGTCTCCGCGAGGACACTTACTTGCGCACCTGCGCGCATCGGGCGATCCGCTGGAGCGGAAAAAGGCAGCGTTCGCGCCTCAAATGGTTGCCGACCAATCATCGCACGGATGGGTCTTGCGAGAATCGGCAACTGGCGGTCACCAACGCGGAGATTTAGCCGCAGGAGATCTGTTTCCGCGACCGACACTGCCTGTCGAGGCACGAGCTGAACCTTGAGCGCAATCGACCCAGCCCCGACCTCAGCAACGTCAAGCAGCAGCGCTTCGGCAAGGAATGCAGTCGCTGGCTCCGTTGGCACCAGCGAGTCGAGCCCCGTGGTCTGTGGACGGCTGAAGAGCCGAATCGGCGGATCTGCGGCCACGGTGCATGTGCGCGCGACACCCGGTCGGGCAAGCCGCACCCGCGCTTGCCAGAGAAACGGGAGACCGTCGGTCAGGCAGTCGATCTCGGTGACGAAACTCTCTGGGCTCACGTTGAAGAGTGGCTGTCCGGAGCGCTCCACCGCATCGCGCACACACCGAATCATGTCGGCGACCGCGCGGACGCGAAGGTAGGTTGCTTCGAGTGTTCGCAACTCAGGCGCATCAAGACTGCCGAAGAGCCGCCCTGCGTCGAGCGGTCGCGTGCGGTGCCGAGCTGAGGCCTCCCACGCACGCAGGAAGTTGGCGCCGTCTGGAAGCGAGAGTCCGTTCGCGCCCCCAAACGCGAGACGCGGCGCCTCGCCGTGCAGAATCGCCGCGAAATCTAGGTACGGAACGGCATGGAATGGTGTGACCCGGATCGGGCCCGCACCGAGAAGGCCAGGGCCTGCGTTGAAGAGCACCCGATCGCGGTGTTCGCGCATCAAGTCGCGCACGCTCTGTGCGTGGCCTTGTGCCGTTTCGCCTTCCGTAAGCTCGTAGAACTTCGGGCTTCCATGCGCAGGCCGCGAGACGAGGAAGCGCCGCGTTGACCCGCTGAACGTCGGCAACTCGTTGGCTTCAAGCAGGCCATCGTCGGTGCAGAGCTCAAGCGGTGCGGGGTCGCGTCCGGCGGAGAGCGGTCGAGGAGCGTGACCCTCCGCACTGAGAAGTAGCACCGGGTGGCGCGTCTGCAGGTCATGTGCGCCAATCGAGAAAGACGCATCATTTTGCGTATCCCACGCGCGCCATGCTGCAGCCCAACGCCGCTCAATCTCAAGGTTTGATGCTGGTCCATCGAACTCGTCGCCGCCAAGGAACACGGTCGGAGACTTTGCGAGCCAAATCACCACCCAACGAATCGGCACCGCGCGGGCGTCGGCAAGCGCACCGAGGAAACCCACAGCGTCGGCTGTCTCCGCCACGGTGACAAACGGTCGTGCTGTGTCCTCTGCCTCCGCCACAATTGCAACGTGGAGTCGAACCAAGGCATCACCAAGTTCGACGGGCGCAAGCGACCACCGGCGCGCCGAAGTTGCGCCGTGACCGGAGGAGTGCTTTCCGCGTTCAAACGCCACCAACAGTCCTCAGGCACACCGGAAACCAACGCGATCGCCCGCCCGGGTGATCGCCGATGTGCATGGATGCGGAGGATCGATGCTAACCGATTGGCCACAGGTGTGACCAATCGGGGCGCGTCGATTGAGTTGAACGACTCCTACTTTGTCACGGCGAGGTCTGTGCCACAACAAACGGCTCGATGGCAGGCGTCTCAACGCCCTCAGCGCGCGCGAGATAGACATCGCGAACCTGGAATCCAAGCTGGTCGCCCGCAGCGAGCGAAAGTCGAATCGGCTGCTCGAACTCAGACTCAAGCAGAACCGGCGCAGTCCGATAGAGCGCGGCCGCAAGAGGTTCAGATGCGCTTTGGGTGGAGCTGCAGCCGACCAGCGCGGTCGAGAACGCGACTGCTGCAACGGCGACGACTGCGCGAGTGGGGGTGGTGGGCTTCATGTCGATGCTCCTTGATGTCACGGCAGGTTGGGTCGCAGGGGCGGCAAAGCGCACGTTTCACCCGTTTGGATTGGTGACACGCCGACAGAACCCTCATCGTCGGAATCAAACCGCCTCTTGGCTCGGAGGATTGATTCCCCAACGTCATTGGGTCGGTTTGTTCCACCTGTGCGGGCTGCGCGAGCGCAGTTCGACTCGCGATGAGGCCACCGCGGGGAATTCCTGTATTTAGAGCATCACGTCGTGAAGACGTCACGCACCTAAGTTCTGTCTGATGGATCTCCGGCCGTCGATCCACGCGGCATCCTGGCCGGCTGCGTCCTGTTTGACAGGGGGGTGTGTTCCGTTAGTCTGCCGTTCGGTGTTTCGTTCGCAGTGAGGTGGCAACCCATGTCGAGTCCTTTCAACGAGTTGGTTTCGACAAGTCTCGGGGAGATGCGCGCGGCCGCTTCTGCCTGGGAGGGGTTGGATCCCCAGGAGCGGCGAAGGCGAATCCGCGACTATCTCGTGCGGCAGGCAGAGGCCGCGTCGATTGAGCCTGAGGTGCTCGGGGAGGCAGTCGCGCGTGAGATTCCCGCTTCGGTTGCGGTCGCGACGCACGATGCGGAATCGGAACGTTCGGGTGGCGCGACGGTTGGTCCCGTGGAGGACGACCTCCCCAAGGACCCAGTCGAGCGCATCATCGCCTTGGCGCAGTCACTCACGCCGATCGACCGTCGACGTCTGCTTGAGCGCATGCGGGCGCTCGACATGCTGCCGCCAGTGCCGCCAGTTGCGGTGGCCGCGCGCCCGCCCGAGCCTGCGATCGTTTCACGGCCAACGCCAGAAGTTGCCCCGGTTCCAACGCCCCCCGTCGTGGCGTCGCGGTCGTCGTCGTCGTCGTCGTCATCCACTGTCGGCGATCAGGCTCTGATCGCGCTCGCGTCAGCATTCGGCGTTCACGCGCGGGGTCGACGCGGTGCGGCAATGTCGGTCGACGAGGTCGAGGCCGCGCTTGCTCGAGAGGGCGTGAAACGAGCATCATTGACGGCAGACGTTCTTGCCACGGCCCTCGGCCACGTGGCGAAGGGCGTGGCCAGTCTGTCGGAAGAGGGCGAGCAGAATGCCCACGGGCTGCCGGAGGCGATTCGCTCCGTTCTCCCGAACAGCCGACGCGCACCGGTGAACGAACTGAAGAACTACCTCGCTGGGGTTCAAAGTGCTGACAAGTTGCACGACTACATTGACGAATACTTTGAGCCGTATCGCCAACTCAGTCTCCGCATGCCCGATCTCTGTCGACGCTTGAAGGCTGTTTCAGAGCAACTGTCGCCTCGAGAGTTTGAGAAGAACGCTCCAAAGGGGTGGGGCGGCGGCGTTGCCTACGACAAACTGTGGGATCAATACAAACAGCGGCACGCTGGCTATCAAAGCCAGGGTTTCGGTACGTCTGAGGAGGCGACGCGCACGTGGCTGTTGCGCTTGTGGCTGCATTGAACGAGGGTTGAGACACCGATCGACCCGTGCGTTCGATTCCGCACGCGGAATCGGGCAGAAATGGCGCGAGATGACGGTTGGGCGATCCTCAGGTAGCCTGACCCATCCACGCGGAAGGAATCTGCGCAGAGGGGCATGATGCCCGGATGTGTGCGAGAGTCCGAGGCGAGTTGGTCGGTGGTTGGCACCCGCGCAGGTGTGGTGCGCATGTCTTGACATGCGGATGCATGCACCGCTGTGCCCGGCGTACGAGACGTGATGGTGCGGTCGCGTTGCGCGCGCCCTCAGCCTTGCCAACACCTTCACCTCGACGTGAGTCCATGAGTTCATTAGTCCATGAGTTCATTAGTCCATGAGTTCATTCATACATTCGCCTGCACAGTCACAGGCGAGACCGGCACAGAACCTGATGGTTCCGCGCCACAACGACAGGGAGACACCCGTGAGCGTCCAGACCGAAGTTCCGTTGAGCATCCACTGGGAAGAAGGCCAGCTTCTCCAACCGCACCAGTTCCAGCAGCTGCAGCGCTCGGCCGACGCGGTCGCGGCCTTCGAGCGCTCTGCGGGCGCGGCGTATCCGTACGGCCTCCTGTCATTGGCGTGGGACGAGCCGAAACTCCAGACGCACCAGCTCCTCATCACGCAGCTCACGCTCGTGATGCCCAACGGCGCCGTCGTGCGGATTCCTGAGAACGCCGTGCTGCCCGAGCTCGCCTTCAAGCAGATGCTCGCGAAGAACCCGTCGGGCTTCACCGTGCATGTGGCGATGCCCAAGTTGCAGCAGGGACGACCGAATGCGTTTCGCGTGAGCCGCTCGGGATCTGTGGTTGCCGACTCTCATCGCCGTCGCTACCTCGTCGAGGACGTCGAGCTGCACGATGAGAACCAGTCGGAGAACAAGGTCACTCTCGCGGGTCGTCGCTACAACCTTTCGCTCCTCACCGATGGCGACGCCCCCGACGGCTTCGACACGTTCCCGCTGCTGCGCATTCGCACCCGCGATCGCGATGTCACTGCGACCCCGATGGTCGACCCCGACTTCGTGCCGGCGTCGCTGCACCTGCGCCATCGGCTCGCGGCTCCGATCAAGGATGGCCTCTCCGATTTGCTGCGCGCAATCGGCGGACATCTCGAGGATGTGGGCAAGAACCTCGAGGCCGGCGGCTACGACCGCTTCAACCCAACGCCCGACCAGCTCGCGCAGGTCATGCGCCTGTCGGCGCTCGCACGCTTCCGCACCCGCATGCTCGACCTTCTGCAGGCGCCGGTTGCGCACCCGTGGGCGATCTATCTCGAGCTTCTCGGCGTGCGCGCTGAAGTGGCGGCGATGGATCCGCTGACGTCTGACTTCTCGCGCGAGTACGGGCGCTCCGGTGACGAGCTCCGCTACATGCACGACGCGCCGCTCAAGAACTTCCGCCGTATCTCGGCCGACATCCTCGCCTGGCTCGGAAGCGGGGCGAAATTGCCCACCATCACGCCGCTTGTTCCCGACCGCTACGGCTATCTCGTGGGCGCGACGGTCACGCCCGAGGAGCACCGCCGCGGCATCTACCTTGGCATCGCAACCGACGAGGCGCAGGACTTCGTGATGAAGTACGTGATGAACTCACGGCAGTTTAAGGTTGGTCCGCGCGCGGCGTTCGATGCGGCCGGTGAGTCGGAAGGTCTTCCGCTTGAGTATCGGCCGCAGCCCCCGCGTGGGTTCCCGGCGAGCCGCGACAAGCGGCCGGTCAGTTACTTCCAGATCAAGGGCGCGACAGGCACCGATTCGCTGAAGAAGGTTGTGCGCGACCACCTCGGCGGGCCGTGGGATCTTGGCGTGTTCACCGTCGATGACCTCGCCCGTTGGGAAGTTGCGCTCTACGTTCCCGAGGCCGATCGGTTGGAGGGCGGGCGATGAGTACGGCCATTGCTGTGCCGAAGCTCGTGCCTCTCTGCAAGCCGCTCTTCGATTTTGTCAGCGAAGCTCGCCTTCACGTCGATGCAGGAACGGGCGAGTACGCGAACTTCAGCGCGGAACAGCTGGCGGAGCGGGTCGACCGCGAGATCGAGGAGATCCGCCAGCGCAAGAACGCGGCCCCCGAGCTCTCCGCGCTCATCCGCGACGAGGATCCGATCCTCGAGGATCTGCGCGCGTTCTCCACGTGGATACTTGCGAGCGGCCGCACCGACACCTCGAAGGCGATCAACATGATCCGCAAGCGCCGCGGCCCCGTGCAGGACGAGGCGTTCACCGAGCATCTGCGCGCCGAACTGAAGAGCGTGAACCCGAGCACGGCCGAGCGCCTGGTGCTCTACGCAATCTGTCTCGGTCTCGGATATCAAGGCGTCGAAGAGGAGCAGACAATTCGCCGGCTGCGCGCCGAGGTCTGGGGGCACATCCAGCGCATCGTGCCGTCGCCGCGTCGCGAGCACGAGCGTTCGCCTGGCGTCAAGCCGCTGTTCGCAGAGGCCTACGACATCCGCACCGACAAGCTGAACACGGCGCCTGTGCGGTGGTGGACGGTGTACCTCGCGTCGATCCTCGCGGTGGTTGCGATTGTGGTTGCAGTGGTGCAGATCCTTGCTGTCGGCGAGGACGTCGACAACGCGATCGAGTCGATCAATACGAAAACGGAAGAGGTTGCACCCGCGGCATTGGCTGAGACATCGACGCCGACGGCTGCGGCAACTTCCGGCGACGCATCTGAGGCGACCGTCAAGTAAGCGCGGCGCGGCTGCATGTCGGCCCGACCGAAGCATGTGTTGAAGCAATTGAAGTGATGAGAGAGTTGGAGACACGCTGATATGCCAGAAACCCCAAAGTTCTCTCCCGCAGCGCTTCTCGCGTTTCTGCTTTCACCGGTGGTGCTCGTCTTTGTCGTTCTCGCGACCATCGCAGGCGCGCTGTGGTACTTCAAGATCGCAAGCCCTGGCGCCATCGCCGCGGGCGTGATCGTGCTTGTGCTGGCGGCGGCGCTGTTCTTCGGTGGGGTGTATCTCGCGAAGCGCCGCGACAAGCGCGCGGTCGAAGCGACGATCGCGGGCATGACCGACACGATCGGCGCACAGGACAACACCCCGCAGGCACGCGAGCGCGTGGCCAAGTTGCGCGCGAAGTGGGAGCGGCTGTTCAAGAACGTTCGGCCTGAGTATGTGAAGGCCAAGCCAATTCTGATGATTGTGGGCGAGTCGAAGTCAGGTAAGAGCGTGCTGCTTGATCGAAGCGGCCTTGAACTGGAGTCAGGGAATCGCCAAGAGCGCGACTGGGAAGAGGGCACTGAGAACGTCGATCCGTGGTTCTTCCCGGATGGCCTTGTTCTCGACACGGCGGGCGAGATGGTTGCACCCGCCGCGGGAAGCGCCCGCATCGACTGGCCTGAGCTTGTCAAACTCATCAAGACGCTGCGTCCCCGGAATCCCGTGAGCGGCGTGATTCTCGCGGTTCCCGTATGGCGGCTCCTCTCAGACGACGAGAGCGAGCGCATCAAGCAGGCCAACCTCTTTCAGCGCGAATTTCAACGGCTTGTGCAGCTTTTCGGCGTGCGCTTTCCTGTGAGCGTCGTCGTCACGATGGCCGATCTCATCGACGGCTACTCTGAGTTTGCGCTGCGTCAGTCCGCGGCGCGTATCGGCGACAAGTACACGATCCTTGGTTGGCCGCAGTATCAACTCGCCGATGAGTTCGGCGGCCGTGATGTCATGGCTGAGTCGGTCGCGGGCGTCACGTCGCGCATCGAGGCGCAGGTGCTCTACGACACCTGCAATCCTGAAACGACAGCCGTCGAGGGTGTCGAGGCGCTTGAGATTTGGTGTTTCCCAAAGCATATTCGCACGATCGGACAGCGCCTCGCTGGCTACCTCAAACTGGTCTTCAAGGAAAAGCAAAGTGAGCGGGTCGCGAATGCGCCCTTTTTCCGCGGTGTCTTCTTCGGTTCCGCCATGCAGTCGATCCGCAGAGGCGAGCCGCGGCGCAAGGAACCCGAGCGCCCGCGCAGCGAGCCGTTCAACATCCGCGATCTTCTCGCGATTCGCCTCTTCGGCGAGGCGGGCCTCGTCACCACCTCCCCGCGCGCAGAAGCCGCCGCGCGCACGCGACGCTTGGTTGGTGTTGCGGTTCCACTCGGCGTTGCTGCGATCTCGGCCGCAATCGCGCTGATTGCATTCGACCTCGCTGGTCGCGTGTCGCAGCAGAAAGAAGCGCTTCAGGCAATCGCAGCGCGTCTTGAGAAAGACGCAACGACCCCATGGATCTCCGCCGCTGCGACGGGCGGCGTGAAGGTCGACGACACACTTGCTGGCCTCCTCGCGCAAGAATTCAGCGCCGCACGCGGCTTCAGGGTTGCGGACCTCCCGCCCTGGCTTGGGTGGTACCGGGGCTTTGCGCTGAAGCGCGGCGAGGCTGCAACCGCCGCGACCGATCGCGCGTGGACCAAGCTCATTGCGATGCCACTTCTCGAGGCCGCGGCGCGCGAGAATGCGTGGCTCACGGGTCAGCGCGATGGGTTGGAGTTTGCGTACCGCTCTCGTGAGCTTGAGAAGAAGCGCTCAAACAGCGCGCCCGAACGAAATGCCGACCTGCTTGAACTTGATCAAGAACTTGTGGCCGCGATGGGGATCGTTGGCCTGAAGTCAGAGAGTTTGAGGTTGCGGAGCGGTGCGACCAACACGACATTCTCGCCATCATTGGCGCCGATCACACGCGCGCTGATGGGCAAGGTTCCACAAAGCGTGGGCGCGGGCGACTTGCTTGCGCCAAGCGAGGGATGGGTTCCGCCCGCACGCGCCAATGAACTTGCGCAGCGTATCGACACGCTGCGCGCCCGGTTCCTTGCGGAGAAGATCAAAGACACCCTGGATGATCTGGTTCTTGCGGCAAACACCCACGCTGCGTGGCGGGCGCGGCAGGTGCAGTTCAGCCAAGTGGGTTCAAGGCGGGCGGAGTTCGATGACGACGATTCGGACGCCGAGCGCTCTGACACCGATCAACTCACCTGGGAATCCGTGAAGCAGGATGTGTGGGACACGCTCGATGAACTCAGCACTTCTCCAAGCAACAGGCTCGCCACGGTCGCCGGTTGGGTGGGTGCTGAGAATTCTCTGGCGACGGTGACAGACCTTTTCCCCGCGCAAAAGAACGATCGCGCTGCGCCTGAAACCGCTGACGACGCGAACAAGGCCGCCGCCAGCAATGGTGCGCCGACAGACGTCGATTTGCGTCAGCGGATCGCGGATCTCGACGCCCTCTACCAAGCGCGTGGTGATGGCTATCCGGAAACGATCGATGCTGTGATTGCCCGGATTATGGCGGTTCGGGGTTCGGAGTACGCGCCAGGCGAACTCTCTGAAACCGTCGCCCTCGATCTGAAGCAACTGTGGCTCGACTCGAAACCTGCGGGAACTGCGCGAGCGAGCGAAGGTGTTCCTCCGCGCGACGGCGACGAAGATCTTCAGGCCGACGACGACGATCCAGACGACGCCAATGAAGCGGAGGAGCGTAGATTTGTGTCGCTCCGTCGATATGCCACGCCCGCCACGCGCGAGTTTCATCGCGCCGTTGCAGGTTTCCTTTCGTCCAAAGTTGGCAGCGCGACGATGGAGCAGACTTCTTCGGTGGCGCGTGGCACAGGTGTACGCGCGCCGGTGTCTGACTTCAGCACATTCAACGCAATCAAGCGGAAGGATGACTTGGCGCGCGACCTAGGGGGGCTGACCAAATGGCACGAGGGGCAGTCGGGGGATCGCAAGAAGGAGTTCGCGGGGGCATTCAATGGTGCGAAAGACCGGCTGACGCAACTTTCCAATGCGGTACAGAGCAGCCTTGCGCAGTCGCCGATCGTTGCAACGAGCGGCTTCGAACCCGGAGCAGCGGCGACCGAGCAGTTTGTTGTTGCTGTACTGCAGAAGGGCGCGGAGACTGTCGGCGAGATCGCAGGTGAGATTGCGGCGCAAAGCGCGCGGATTGAAGGCAAGTCCGACCCCGCGATCAATGCAGCACGAGACTCTGCTGTTGACGCAGCAAAACGGGGCAATCACGCTGAGCTTCGTGACGCGGTGCTTGTGCTTTCCGCATCAATCGGGCAGGGATCGGCCACGCGCGCGACGGTGGCGCAGCGGCTTGCGCAACTTGATTCGCGCAACGAGTTTGGCGGGAAGGTTGCGCGCGGTATCGCCGCCGTCTCCAATCTGCCGACTGAAGAGCGGCGCTACTGGAACATCTTCTGGCGCGATCTCTTGATCGAGGCCGCGAAGTTCCGCGATGACGAGCAGAGCCGCGCAGATCTGTTCGTCGCGCAGAAGACCGCAGGTTTCCCATTGACGCTTGCTGCCACGACCGTTGTGTCGCCCGGGGACGTGCTGCAACTCGCCCAGTTTGGTGCGGCTTCGCGCCCAACCGATGCGATCGAGGTCGCATCTGTGAACCGACCCACGGCCAGCCTTGTCGATCTTTGGAATCACCGTCGTGTTCCGAAGGATCGCACGTCCACGCAAGAGACAGCGATCAGGATTGCAGAGCTCCTTGCGCAGTCTGAAGGCGCGCTCGTACCCGAGGCGGTTGCGCTCCGACTCTCGGTACGCGCCACGGGCGACTGGGAACTCCTCAGCAAGTTGGGCGCTGTGGCAGAGTTTGCCCCGAATCGCGTCGAAGCCGACAGCGCCAATCGCATCGCACAGCAGCTTCTGCTTGAGCGAGCCGCAAGTTCGGGAGTTGAGCGTGTGTCGTGCACGGTGACGCGCGACTTTGACCCGGCCGTTGAAACGCGATTCGATTGGCCGCTTGTGGGTGCCGCGGACAGCGATGATGCCGTGCAGTCGGGCATGTCGGTCACCTTCGCTGTTGGGGAACTCGGCACTGGAAGACAACCGCGCGCGCCCCTCTCTCTTGATGGCGGTGCGTGGTCGGCGCTTCGACTTGCGCGCGAGCTGTCGCCGATCGCACTAGGAGCGCAGGCGCTTACCAAGCACGACGGATTCGCGTGGGGCGCTATCCGCGCGGTCGACCTCGTCGAGGGCGCCGAACGCGAACGCGAGTTGTACGTCGCGCTTGGCCTCAAACTCGAATGGGTGTTGAAAGACGGTACAACAAAGCCAGTCGATCTCACTGGTTGGCTGCGCGCAGTCAAGTGAAGTGAGACGAAGCGAGAGTTCCACGATTTCTGATCGAGCGTGCAAGACGGATCGTAATACTCGCCATGCCCTCGAAGAACTCAATCTTCGCCACGATCGGAAACTGGTTCTCTCGCGAGCCAGTGGTGCCTGTCGCTGTCGCCGCCTTTGGCAAGTCCGCAGTTGTCAACGGTCATCAGGATCTCGCGGGCGATGCCACCAAGTCGCTCTTGGAGTTTGCGCGCATGACCTACTACGAGGGTGCGCTTCCCAACTGCACCGCGTGGGAGGCACAACTCCGCGATGCCGAACGCGTGCTCACTACGCATATCGTCCGATGGTGTGAGGGTCGCCTCACAGTCGCACGGATCTCTGCGGTTGCTGAGGGCGGCGCCACCGAAAAGGCATTCGCACCCATGGTGACCTGTGCGGAGGTCGACGGGGCATTCGGATTGCGAGCGCTTCCGCTGATTGATGCCGCGCTTGAGGGCGT
>JBILDS010000330.1:0-2761 GCA_044352505.1 Phycisphaerales bacterium | reverse complement strand
CGACACATGGGCTTCCATCCTCGCCCCGACTCGCGCGGCCTTGCTTGAGGAGTTTGGGCGTACAGCCTCTCGCACTGCGAGCGGCGGCCATGAAATGTCGTCGTCGGCGGTGCTACCACCGTTTCTCGCGCGACTCGGTTCGACTTCTGCCGCCTGGGTCGAGAGTCTCGCTGAGGAACTCGACCTCGAGATGCCCGCAACCGCATCGTCGACTCCGCCGCCGCTGCCGCCACGTGGCGGCGCAATTGCCGTGCGCTCCCGTCGAACCGATGCACCGCGAACGGGGGTCGACTTGGCCACCGATCTGCGGGGATGGGGTTCTTTCCTTCGGGCAAGCGGCCCGAATCATCCAGAGTGGTGGCTGTTCGGTGGCAGCGACGTGCAGTCGATCCATGTTGTGGTTGGAAGGCCGCACGAACGCGACTTCGCAATGCTCTGGCGCTCGGTGGAGCAAGCGTCCGCGGTGCCGGAGCCGCTGCCTGAATCAGGACGGGCGAGGGTTCTTGTTCGAACCGGTACATGGATTGCCCGCGCGACCGCGGAGCCGAAGCCCCCGAGCGCGGTGGTTCCCGTCCACGCACCAGCGCCGCAGGCCGCGATCGATCCTGCTTCCCAAGCCGCCGACGTGGGTGACACCAAGAACCAACGGAGTGCTCCGTCGGAGGGAACCGACGATGCGCGCGCATAGGTACCGAAACGGGGTCACGTCGCAGCTGAGCCGCTGTCTTGGAGGCCGACAGAGCACAGGCCAACCGGGCATCGCGCACGACGTTGGATCTTCGGTTATCCGTCGGCCAGAGCCGCCGCACAGCGCGCGCGCACATGCAGTCCACGCTCAAACTGTGGCCTGCGCGCGGCTTCGGTTGAAATCAATTGACAGGGCTTGGGGACCGGGGTACAACCCGGCGTTTCGAAGCGGGACGGAGCCCAGCGGAAGACCCCGGCGGAAGACCGGGGTTCGGGTGCGGGGAGCCGTCGTGCATTTGGCCGAGGTTCCGGAAGTCTCGTCAGGATCCGGATTTGGTCAAGATTGGCGTCGGTAGGAACACGCCGCCACGAGAAGTGAACGCCGAACGGAGTCGGTACGTCTGGTGACCCCTGATCGAGTCCCTCGATCGGGGGAGCTGATTGTTGTCGGCTCTTGTGATGTCGTGGTCGTGTGCTACGCCATTGCAACGCCGAGTGTTGGGGTCGCGTTGGCACATTCATAGGTCATTGCGCCTTGCAGGTTGTCACCGCCGATTCGGCTCGACACTGCAAACGCGTTTGCGGATTCCATCTGGAGATTTGACATGCGTCGTTCGGTGCTCTCAGGGCAGTCTCTTTCGTCCTCTTCGTTCGACCCAACATCTTTGCATGGGCACGCGGACTCAAGCCATGCGAATGTTTCCCCGGTCGCGCACGTCGAACGCGCGCACGGCGCGCTTCGTCGTATGCCGACCAACGCGCGCAAGAGCTTGTCCGGATTTCTCTGGGCGGCCACGCTTTGCGGGGCGACGGGCGTTGCGTCGGCGGCCGACGTTCCTGGTCAGCTCATTCCCGTCGATGAGTTCAAGGTGCGCTGGCAGCGCCCGGTGGGGCTCCCTGAGTTCGAGAACCCACGCGACAACGTGGCGCGCATTGAGTTGGCGAGCGCTGCGTATCTCGCTGCGGTCGGCGGGACCGATGGCGCGGGGCTTCTTGCACCGATGCCGCTCACGCTTCTGAACAAGACCGCGCGACTCGCGGCTGTGGTTCGAACACCCGAAGCCGACGCATCCGGCAAGCCGATCGCCGAGAGCGGACCCGAAGACTTCGCAGACGCGACCATGGTTCTACCGGGCGAAATCTCGAAGTTCGCGCAGGGCGCGTACCAATCCGCGCTTGCGTATCTCGTGGCGCGCGCTGACGCGTGGCTTGGTTCGCCAGCTGCTGAGAGCGATGGCGCGCTGGCCGACGCTGTTGCGGAATTCCGCAATGAACTTTCTTCGGTCACCACGCGTAGCCTCGAGAATCAGCGCTTGGCGGTGCGCCTCGGACTCGACGCCCAGAAGGACAGCGCGGCGAGCGGCAGCCCCATCGCGTGGTTCTACGACACGCGCACGCCCGTCGATGGCGAGCAGCTTGTCGGCACCCAGCAGGAAACGCTCACGCTTCCCCGTGTGACCACGGGTTTCCGCGTGGACAGCCGTTCGCTCACAGGCCTGGCGAACCAATTCGAATCCGCACTTGAAGAGAATCTCGTTCTCTCGTCCGACAGCGGCGCTGTCAGGCTTGACTTCGAGGTTGCTGCGCGCCCGCTCGCCGGAAGCCGAGCCGTTGAACTCACGGTTGCGTTCGTTGGCCCAGCGGCCGCGCCCGCGATCCCGGTGAAGAGCTTTGCGCTGAACTACCGTGGCGGCAACGGCGCGATGTTGAAGACGGCACCGGCCGGCGCGGGCGCCGACGGAGCCGCATCGGACGCGTTCTTTGACCTTCCGAGTGCAGACTCTGTGCTCGGCGCCACCACGGTGACGCTGTATCGGGTGCGCAACGGCGAGCAAACCTTCCTCACCGATTGGGCTGCCGACGCAAGTGCTGCCGAGGCGGTTCCTGTCCGACTCGACACCGTGTTTGAGCAGCCGGAGATGTTCTCAATCGGTGCGCTTCAGGCCGTGTTCCAAGCGGTTCTCGTGACGTTGCAGTCCGAAGAGGGCGACGGCGGCGTTCCCGGCGGCGACCTGATCGGCGTGTTCGTCGACGCCGACGACGCGCAGCTTGATCTTGGGCGCGGCTGCCTCGA
>JBILDS010000054.1:0-14089 GCA_044352505.1 Phycisphaerales bacterium | reverse complement strand
CGAGGGCAAAGCCCGAGCGCCGAACCGCCGGAGTCGACAGCCAAAATGGGTGCCACCACTTCTAGGTTCTGTCTGACGGATCACCGAAGCCCAAAGATCCGCGCGGCGCCCGGCTGGCAAGGAGGCGAGACGAAGCTGTATCCCATGATCCATGGACGCGATACAGCGAGTCGAAGCCGACGCAGCCAGCCGGGATGCCGCGTGGATCGACGGCCGGGGATCTGTCAGACAGAACCTAGTGGTGGTTTCGCGCACACATCGGCACGACGCCTGTTCGCGCGCACCCCGACTCCGCACCGCTGGAAGCGGTGGCACCCGTGAAAGGCTGTCGCAGTCGGGTGGTTCCGCGCTCGCGCTGCGCGCTCGGCGTGTGCGATGTCGAGGTCAGCGCCCTCGCGCGCGAGCCTCAGACGCGCAACTCTGAGACCCCACTTGCCTCACACGTTCGACACGAACGGCATCTTCGTCACCACAGCGGGCGTGGTGCCCTTGCCGGCGAGATCAACCTCGAACGTCGTGCCCTCGGCCGTCATCGCCGCCGGCACATACGCCATCGCGATGCCGCGGTCGAGGGTCGGCGACAGGCAGCCGCTCGTGAGTTCACCCACAACCTGCCCGCCCGAGAGAACCTGCATTCCCTGCCGCGGCGAACGCCGACCTTCGACGAAGAGCCCAACGAGTCGCCGCTTCGGCCCCTCCTCCTTGATCCGGCGCAGCGCATCTTGCCCGATGAACGTTCCAGTGCGCTCGTCATCCGGGCCGCCCGTGCGCCCCTTGTCGAACTTGATCGCGAACTCGAGTCCGGCTGAGACGGGGTCGATCGCCTCGCTGATCTCATGCCCATAAAGCGGCATTCCAGCCTCCATGCGCAGCGTATCGCGCGCACCAAGGCCAACCGGCTTCACCACGCTCGTCTCTGCGCCCATGTCCTTCAAAACCATGCCAAGCGCAAGTTTCGCCATCGATGCTGGGAGGATGACCTCGACTCCATCCTCGCCCGTGTAGCCGGTGCGGGAAACGAGCAACTTGATGACCACCAGATTCTTCACCATGAAGCGGTACCGCTTCATCGATGGAATGGTGGAAGACATCTTGGCAATCAGATCCATCGCCTTCGGGCCTTGAATCGCAACCATGCCCGTCGACTCGGTCTCGTCCTCAAGTTTGAACGCAAACTGCCCCTTCGCCGCCGCAAAGTGCGCCAGCAACTTGTGGCGATTGGCTGCGTTGCACACCATGAGGTACTCATCCTCATCGACGCAGTACACGAGCACGTCGTCGCGACAACCGCCCTCGGCATTGCACACCAGCGAATAGCGCACCATGCCCGGCTGCATGCCGAAGATTTGCCGAGTGCACACGTGGTCGAGGAACTTGCGCGCGTGACGACCGCTGAAACGCAGGCGGCCCATGTGCGAGACATCGAAGAAGCCCGCCGAAGCCCGGCATTGCTTGTGCTCTTCGATGATCGATCCGTACGCAATCGGCATCTCATAGCCCGCGTACTCGACCATCTTGGCCTTGTGATCAAGGTGCAGGGCGTGGAACGGCGTACGCTTGAGCGTGGCTTCGGCAGTAGACATGTGGCGAAAGGTACCCGACCGCCGACGCCGCCGCTGCCCGCGCCACGCAGGCTGCGCCACACGCTCCCCTGAACCGCTATCCTGCGGGAGATGTCCCTGGTTGATCGAGAACCGTTGCCCTCTCGCGAGCCATCACGTCGCCCGGGAGGTCGTCCCCTCCTGCTCACGACGATTTGTATGGCACTCGCGCTGCCGATCTTCGGCACGTCCGCACTTGCGCAATCAACTCGTATCGACGACGAAGCGCTTGCGGACCGTCCGATCTCGCGAGTGACGTTCGTTGGTCTTGCGCGCGTGACGGAGCGAGAGGTTCTCAACAACACCCGCGTTGCTGCGGGTCAACCCTTCGAAGCTGCGGCCGTTCGGACCGACGTCGCCACGCTCTATCGCCTCGGCCAGTTCGACACCGTCGACGCTACGGCAACAGTGCTCCCCGACGGTTCCGTCGAACTCGTCTACACCGTCGTCGAGCAGCCCATCGTTCGTGACCTTCAGGTTGTCGGCAACAAGCTCATCTCTGATCAAGAGTTGCGCAAGTCGATTCCGCTCTACGCGGGCGGCCCGCGCGATGACTTTCTGTTGGAGCAATCTGTCAATCGCATCAAAGAGCTCTACCGCAAGCGCGGCAATTATCTCGCCGAGGTCACCGTCGACGAGACGCGCCTCCGCGACACCGGGATTCTTATTCTTCGAATTGTCGAAGGCCCGCGCGTCAAGGTGAAGGAGTTGCTCTTCGTGGGCAACGCGTCGTTCACAGCCGACGAACTTGCTGCGGAAGTGCGCACGCAGACGTCGATTCCGCTGTTTGTGAAAGGCGAACTCGACGAAGATCGCCTCATCGACGATGTCGCGGCGCTCGACAAGTTCTACAAAGACCGCGGCTTTGTCGACGTTCGCGTCGACCGCCGCATTGAGATCTCGCCTGATTCAAAGGAAGCCAAGGTTGTGTTCGTGGTCGACGAAGGTCGTCGCTACCGGCTGCGCTCCGTGATCTTTGAGGCGCGCAGCGGCGAAGGAACGCGATCCCTTGCGGTGTTTGATGACCAGCAGTTGAGATCGCTTCTGGCCATTCAGCCCGGAGACATCTTCTCGCGGCTCAAGATTGACAAATCGACTGCGAGTGTGCGCGATGCGTACCACCTGCTTGGCCACGTCGATGTTGAGATCACCAGTCGAACGCTTCGAGTTGGTACGGAGCCAGAAGTCGACTTGGTCTTCACCCTTCGCGAAGGGCCGCGCACGATCGCAGGGCTCGTCAACATCCAAGGCAACTTTCTCACGAAAGACAAGGTCGTACGCCGCCTCGTGCGCATCCAACCCGGCCGCGTACTTGACGGCCGCGAGCTTGAGGTTTCGCGCGATCGTCTGCGCGCATCGCAACTCTTCAACGATGTGCGCCTCACCGTGCAGCAGCCAACCGGAAACGAGCGCGATGCGGTTGACTTGGCTCCTCCAGCGGCCGACTCCGATGCCGCCAGTGCGATCGATGGGTCGCCCGACGGCGCGAATGTGGGCGCGATTCAAGCCGCGCGCGTTCGCAGCGAAGTGCGCGACATCCTTGCGGAAGTGAAGGAACGTAACACCGGCAGCGTGAATTTCGGCGTGGGTCTCGGTACCGACTCGGGTGTGTTCGGCCAGTTCAGCGTGAGCCAGCGAAACTTCGACATTGCCGACACGCCAGAAACATTCGATGAGCTGATTGCCGGTCGCGCGTTCCGCGGCGCTGGACAGCAGTTCTCCATGACGGTCGCGCCCGGCAATGAAGTCTCGACGTTCTCGATCGATTTCGTCGACCCACATCTGCTCGAAACCGACTACTCGTTCCGAACGTCGCCATTCTTCCGGATTCGCATCTTCGACGACTACAACGAAACTCGCGCGAGCGCCCCGTTCTCGTTGTCGCGACGGCTTGGTGACTTCTGGACCGTGGGCGTCACAGCGGCCGCGACGTGGGTTGAACTCGATGAGTTCGATCCAGACACGCCGGTCGAGGTGTTTGATGATCGCGGGCCAACGACGCTGCTTGCGCTCGGGTTCAATGTGCGCCGAACCGACGTCGATCGACAATTCCGGCCGAGCCGCGGCTCGAACGCAGAGTTCTCCGTGACGCAGTTCACAAGCCTCGATGACGTCGACCCGTTCACGGTGTTCAAGGCGGGATACACGCAGTTCTTCACGGTGTCGGAGGACTTCCTTGGTCGGCGCTCAACCCTGCGCCTCGCGACGGATGTTGGCTACATCATGGGCGACGACGCGCCCGTCTACGAGCGCTTCTATCTTGGTGGCCGAACCTTCCGAGGCTTCGACTTCCGAACCGTCAGCCCCAAGTCGGTCGCAAACATCGATCCTTCGGTTCCCCTCGGAAACGATCCGATCGGCGGCAATTGGCTCTTCTCGCTCGGCGCGCAGTACGAGCAGCCGATCTTCCAGAACTCGTTCGCGGGCGTGGCGTTCATCGACTCAGGAACGGTGACGGAGGATCCTGGGTTTGACCAATACCGTGTCTCCGTTGGCTTCGGCGTTCGACTCTACATTCCGCAGTTTGGACCGGCTCCCCTCGCGTTTGATTTCGCCTTCCCGGTCCTGAAGGAAGACACCGACGAGACGCAGGTGTTCAGCTTCTCAGCTGAGATTCCGTTCTGACCGCACGCCCATGGTCGCTCCCAGCCGCGCGCGGCTTCCGTACAATCCGCACCGCCTCGGCGCCGATTTGCGCGATTGCTTCTTCGCTGATCGGCTCCGTCGTCATGAGAACCCACCGATGAAGACACACACACTCGCAGCCTTTGGCGCCGGCGCGGCCGTCGCCCTCGCAGGATTCCTTGCCGGATCAGCCGACGCCCGACGCGATCCCGCTGTTGCGTCCGCCTCAGGAACCGTTGGTGTGGTCGACCTCGCCGCCGTGTTCGACAAGCTTGAGGCCAGCGCGGAGTGGGATCTCCGCATCAAGGGTCTGGAAGCACGCGCCACAGAAGAGGCCGCGCGTCGCCGCAGCGAACTTGAGGCGCTCGGCAAGTCGATCGAGGCGCTCGCCGATGGGCCAGCGAAAGAGCAGAAACTCGACGAGTTCCGGTTGATCCAAATCCAGAACGAACAATGGGCTGGGTTCAAGGAGATCGAGATCGATCGCGAGACGAGCCTGAAGTGGAAATCGCTGTACTCCTCGATTCGCGAGGGTGCGCGACAACTCGCCCAGTCGGAGCGACTCTCGATTGTCATCGTCGACGATTCACGCGTTGAGATCCGCACGCAGCGCACCCAAAATGGACCAAAGCAGGCAACGCAGGCCCAATCGCAAATCATGCAATTGCGCGTGCTGCACGCCGACCGAACTGTTGATGTGACCGACAAACTCATCGTCGCGCTGAACAACGTGCGCAATCTCACGCCCGCCGCAACGCCCGCTCCAGCGCCGCGCCAGTGACGCCCCGGTGACGGTTTCATCACTCCACCACGGATTCAAACATGCCAAACCTCTTGCTCCAGCACTTCAGCCGCTCGCGGCTCTCGCGCCGCTTGCGCGCTCGGCGAATCTTGCACGCAGGCATCCCGTTCGAGTGGCTCGCACTCGTCGTCTTGGTGGCGGGTCTCGTCGGGTACGCGGCTCGGCCACAAGCCCAGCAGGCTCCCGCGTCGCGCGTGGGCACGGTCAACCTCGACAAGGTGTACGCCTCGATCGATCGCTACTCCGCGCTGCAGGCCAACCTCAAGAAGGCCGCGGAAGGGCTCGACGCACGCGTGAAGGCGGCAGAGGCGCGCGTTCGCGAACTTGAGGCGGAACTCGACAGTTTCCAGCCGGGTTCTGAGGCGCAGGCCAGTGCCGTTCAGAAGTTGCAGGCAGCGGTTGCCGACTTCCGAGCGGTTGAACAGTTCGCTGCCGCAAAGCGCGAACTCGAACTTTCGCGCGCGTTCCGCGAAACCTATGTCGCAATCAAAGATGCTGCGCGCCGACTTGCGGAGCGTGATGGCTATGACTTTGTGATGCTCGACGACTCCGTTGTTGAACTCGATCCATCGAACGCGTCGCGCACGATTCAGCAGATCGCCGCGCGCAAGTTCATCTTCGCATCGCCGAAGTCCGACGTGACCGACGCGCTCGTGGCGTTGATGAATGAGGACTGGAAGGCGTCGCGGGGTGGGTGAGGCCGGCACCACAGGCTCGCCCGACGGGAGGAACGCGTTTCCTTCGATCGCGTCGATCGCGGAGCGTGTTTCCGCACGCATTGAGAGCCCCGACGGGTTCGATGTCGCGCAAGCCGTCCGTGGCCTCGCCACGGTCGATCGCGCCGTTGCCGGTGAATTGACCTTCGTTGGCAGCGCACGCTATGCGCGGCTGCTTGAGTCGAGCGCCGCAACCGTTGCCATCGTCTCGGAGGGAATCGACATCCCACACGAGGCGCGTAAAGACAAAGCAATTCTCTGGGTCAAGAGCGCCGATCATGCAATGATCACGGCGCTCGAACTCTTCGCGTTGCCTGAGCGTCGCCCTCCGATCGGCGTGGATCGTCTTGCGCGCGTCGATGCCACCGCGAAACTCGGTGAGTCGGTGCGCGTCGGTTCGTTCGTCACCATTGAGCGCGGCGCCGTGATCGGTGCGCGCGTGACGCTCTTCGATGGCGTGCGCATCTACGCCGGCGCGTCGGTCGGAGATGACTCCGTGCTCCATTCGAACGTTGTGATTCGCGAACGCTGCTCGGTGGGCAAGCGTGTCACGCTTGCGTCTGGCGTCGTCATCGGAACCGATGGCTTCGGCTATCGACCCAGCGCCGACGGCCGCAGCATCGTGAAGATTCCACACATCGGAACCGTTGAAATCGAGGACGACGTCGAGATCGGCGCAAACTCCTGTATCGACCGGGGCAAGTTTGGAGCGACGCGAATCGGACAAGGCACGAAAATCGATAATCTCTGCCAGATCGGCCACAACTGCAACATCGGGCGCTGCGTGGTCATCAGCGGCCAAACGGGCATCGCAGGCTCCGCCACCGTCGGTGATGGCACCCAGATTGGCGGCGGCACCGGTATTGCCGACCACGTGACGATCGGGCGGGGAGTTCGGCTTGCGGCGCGTTCGGGGGTGATGACCGACGTTCCCGATGGCGCAACGTGGGGCGGAGTGCCCGCCACCGAACTGCGTTCCTTTTTGCGGGAAATCGCGCTCATCCGTAAACTACCTGAGTGGCACCGTCAGCTCCGACACCTTCTCGATCCGCAGCAACCGACCTGACAACGGCAGCGCCGCGCGGCGCGTCGACTGGCGAGTCTGGCGCACTTGCGGCGGCGCCCCGCCAACGCACCCTTGCTCGACCGGTTGCCGTGCGCGGCAAAGGTCTCATGTTGGGCGCCGACGCAACCGTCGTCATTCAACCCGCGCCGCCGCACAGTGGGATCAGTTTCCTTCGAACAGATCTCAACCCACCTGTTCGTATCCCGGCGACGGTTGAACACGTGGCTCCACGACCGCGCCGCACCACGCTGAAGTCGGGCGACGTCACCATCGACACTGTTGAGCACTGCCTGTCTGCAATCGCGGGGCTTGGAATCGACAACGCCACCATCGAGATCGACGGCCCGGAACCGCCGTGCGGCGATGGATCGGCCGCGCTCTTCGCGGAACCAATCCTTGAGGCCGGCATTGTCGAGCAGGACGCTCCACGCAAGGTGTTCAAGATTCGCGAGCCGATTGTGATCGAGGAACCAGAGGGCATGATTGCTGCGATGCCCTTCGACGCGCCAGGAATGCGCGTTGTCTACGACCTCGACTACGGGAAGCAAGGCCATCGAATTCGTCACCAAACCTTCAGCTACAACGTGGCCGACGGGAACTACATCAGAGACGTCGCGCCCGCGCGAACCTACAGCTTGCGCGAAGAAGCCGAAGCGCTGCAGGCCGCTGGCCTTTGCAAGCATTTGACGCCGCGCGACATCTTGGTGATTGGTGACGACGGAAACCCGATCGATAACGCGTATCGCTTCGATGACGAGCCCGTACGGCACAAGACGCTCGATGTGATCGGAGATCTTTCGTTGATTGGCGCTCCGATTCAAGGGCGCGTGCTCGCGGTGCGCTCAGGTCACGGGCTCAATCGCAAGCTGGCCATGCGGATTCGCGAGCAGATGTTGGCCGCCGATCTCCGCCGCACCGTGGTCGATGGCAAGGTGATGGACATCCGGGCGATCCAAAAGCTGATGCCGCACCGCTATCCGATGTTGCTTGTCGACCGGGTCGTTGAAGTCGAGGGCTCACGCCGCGCTGTGGGAATCAAGAACGTCACGATCAACGAGCCGTTCTTTCAGGGGCACTATCCCGGTACGCCAATCATGCCCGGCGTGCTGCTCGTCGAAGCGATGGCGCAACTCGGCGGGCTGCTTCTCTCGAATGTCCTCGAACACACCGGCAAGATTGCGATTCTTCTCTCGATTGATCGCGTGAAGTTGCGCAAGCCAGTCGTGCCGGGCGATCAGGTGGTACTTGAGGCGGAGAACATTCGCGCCACCGCCCGCACCGGGCATCTCAAGTGCCGCGCGACGGTTGGCGACAAGATCGCGGCCGAGGCTGAGTTGCGCTTCATGATGGTCGACCCAGACATTGAGTGAGAACCGGATACCGATGACGTTCATCCATCCAACCGCCGTCGTCGATCCTACTGCGTGTCTTGCAGAGGATGTTGTGATTGGTCCTTGGTGCGTGGTTGGCCCGAAGGTCACGCTCGGCCCGCGCACAGCGCTTCGCAACCATGTGGTCATCGAAAGTCACACGCGCATGGGCGCCGACAACGTGGTGTATCCCTTCGCGACGATCGGCGGTACCCCGCAAGATCGCAAGTATCGAGGCGAGGAAACATGGTGCGAGATCGGCGATCGCAATCACATTCGTGAGCAGGTGACCATTCATCGCGGAACCGCAACGGGCGGAGGCCGAACGGTGATCGGCAACAACAACCTGCTGATGGTCGGCGTGCACGTTGCGCACGACTGCAAGATTGCCGATGAGGTCACGCTTGCGAATGCGGTGCTGCTCGCCGGGCACGTCCACGTGGGCACCGGAGCCACGATTGGTGGAAACGCTGCATTTCACCACTTCGTGACCGTTGGAACCGCATCACTCGTGGGCGGGCTTGCGCGCGTCACGAAGGACGTGCCTCCCTATCTCATCGCCGAAGGCTCACCCGCGCGCATTCGCGGCCACAACCAAATCCAGATGACGCGGCGTGGCGTCGCCAGCACGTCGATTGAGGCCATCCGAACCTGCTATCGCAAGCTCTTCTGCGAGGCCGGAGCCACAATGACCGCCCGTATCGCTGAGCTCCGGGAGCAGTTCCCGGGTGTTGACGAGGTTCATGAGCTCTGCGATGCACTCTTGGCCAGCGCGGCGGGCGTTCACGGGCGCGCGCTTGAAACGCTCCGCACCGACGATAAGCGCTCCGTGCCGACGTTATGGCAGCCCTCCACCCGGCCAGAAGGCGCGTCGGCGGAACTCTGAATGTGGCTGTGTCGCCGCGGCGGGGTGCGAAATCCACCCCTACAGGCGGCGGATTCCGCATAAACCTCTCGATTGGCTCTATCGAGCTGGTTTCTCGACCGATAGCAGATTCTGCGGGATTGTCCCCGACACCCCGAACCCGAAGGCACCTGATATGCGCATTTTGCTCGACGACTCAGAGACAACCATCACGGCAGAGACCATCGGCGACGGCCTTGAGAAGGCCGCGTTCCTTGCGCATCAGCGCGGGAGATTGATTGTCGAGGTCGAGGTCGATGGCGTGCATTGGACCGAGGAAGACCTCGCTGCTCCGGAAAGCACGCGGAGAACGGCCGTCGAAATGAAGTTGCTCACCGCGCACCCAGGCGAACTCCTTCAAGAGACGTTCGCGCAATCGGCTGATGCGGTGGAGAAGCTCGACGAACTCCAGCGTGAGTCCGCGCACGCGCTCCAAAGCGGTGCAAACAAACTGGGCTACGACAAACTGCTCGAGGCGCTCTCCGTGTGGGCGGCCGTTCAGACTGCACTTTCGCGCGGGCTCTCGATGGGCGTTGTCTCGCCGGAGTCCATCGCAAGTAGCGGTATCGACTTCGATGCCGCCGTCAAGGCGCTCGACGCTCGGCTGCGCGCGCTGAAGCAGGCGATGTCGGCGCAAGATGTGGTCGCACTCTGCGATGAACTTCTCTACGAGTTCCCACCGGTGATTCAGACGTTTGTTGATTTGCTCCGTGTGTTGGCGCGCGCTGCGGGAGACGCCGTCGCCCAGAGCAAGACGGAACGCAAGACGTTGGCTGGATCATGATCCGAATCATGATCCGCACGATGCATCACGCCTAAGTTTCCTATGTAACGCTCTTGATAGAACACGCCATGTCTGCAGCGAAGACAACCTCCGTCCAAAACCTCATGACCAAGGCGCAGCAAGCGCTTACGAGGAATCATTGGTTTGAGGCGGAGCGCCTCTCCGCGAAGGCGCTTGATATGGCGCGCTCGGAGGGCGACTTCAATCTGATGGCTCGCATCACGCTGCCCCTGCAGGAGGCGCGTCGCCAACGGATGCAGATTGCGTTCGACTCAAAAAAGGTTGTCACACTCAGCGAACCTCTGCCGCCTGACTTCGATCTGCAGCCTGTCTGCTACCTCGTGCAACCGCCGCTTGTTGGCGCCGACGCGCGCCGCCTTCGACTTCTTGCGCTTGAGCGCGAAGTGCCTGCGATGGTGCTCTGTCGCGAACCGAAGACCCAACTCGGACTCTGTCCGATCGTCGCGATTGGACAAGTCACCATTCGCACGCGTATCGATCCACCGAAGTCGTGGGACAAGCCCACACTCGCGTGGTACATCGAAGCGTGTGAGGAACTCGGCGACGCCGCGATTGAGACGCTCGATCGGATGGCCGACAGCGCGCGCCAAGTCGATGGACTCCTGGAACGACTCGACGCGATGCCCGACCACGAGAAGCTGCATCAGGCGCTTGCAGAAGTGTGCAAGGAAGCTGCGGCTGCGTACGCAGGTCTCACGCCACCCCCGCGCGCAGCGGTGCGCGGTCGAGCGGGCGAGACCGAGAGCACAGTCGACAGCGAGGGCGCGTAAGCGCGGCAACGCTGCCAGCGGCAACGAGGGCCGCTGGGTGTCGGCGTTCTTCCGACTCAGACCGCTAGGTTCTGTCTGACGGATCCCCGAAGACCAAAGATCAGCGCGGCGCCCGGATGGCAAGGAGGCGAAACGAAGCTGTATCCCATGATCCATGGACGCGATACAGCGAGTTGAAGCCGACGCGGCCAGCCGGGATGCCGCGCGGATCGACGTCCGGGGATCCGTCAGACAGAACCTAGCGCCAGTCCAGACCTTCATGCAGCGTGTTGAAGTTTTCAAAGCCAGCCGCTGTCACGGCGACCATGTCTTCGACGCGAACGCCACCGATCTCAAGGGCATAGAGGCCAGGCTCGATCGTCAACACATCGCCTTCAATAAGCGCGGGGCCCTTTGGCGCCAAGAGCGGCGGCTCATGAACCTCAAGGCCAATTCCATGCCCGGTGCCGTGGCTGATCACCGGAACATGCGGGACGGAAGGCTGACCAGATTCATACCCGCTCGCGCGCAGTGACGCGCGCGTCGCTTCATGGACGTCGTGTCCTGTCACACCCGGGCGCACGACTGCAGATGCGGCGTGTTTGGCCGCAACAACCGCAGCATGCATCGCGGCAACCATCGTTGGCACGTTGCCGTGGACAACGGTGCGTGTCATGTCGCCGTTGTAGAGCGTCTTTCGATTTCGCGGAAAGATGTCGACAATCACAGGCTCGCCCGTCCGGAGCGCGCCATGCCCGTGATCGTGGCAGTCGGCGCCTTGCGGGCCACACGCAACAATCGATTCCGGATTCTCGTAGCCCTGCTCAAGGAGATGGATATCGATGATTGCACGAAGGCGCTCGGCCGTGAGCGGCGCGCCAGCGTGCACGAGTGTTCCGTCGGCGGCGGCGGACGCGCGCGCGACTGTTTCGCACGCGATCTTCATGGCTCCCTCGGTCGCGCGCTGGGCCTCGCGCAGCCATGCGAGTTCCTGCGCGTCCTTCGCCCGGCGCGCAAGAACACCGAGATCTGGCTCGCATTCGACCGTGATTCCGGCATCGCGCATGAAGTGGGCGTAGATCAACGGAAGCGAACGATCGGCGCGAACATGCGTGATGCCACGACGACGAAGGCACTCTGCGATTGACTGGGCGGTTGCTGTCTCGCGATCGCCGGAAAGTCCACGCGCGGGTTCAAAGTCGGCCGGGCAATGCACGACATCTGCGCGCGCGTCGCGCCGCGCGCGCTCAGTTTCGATATCGCGCAAAATCAGAAGCCGCTCCTCGGTGCCATCGGCGCGCGGCAAAATCAGAAGACCCGCCGGATCGCCAACCTTGAATCGGATCGCGCGATAAAGCGAGAGGTTCGTCGCGGGAACACCCGCCATCACAGTCGCGGTCGTGGTCGCAGTTGGCATCGACGCAATGTACCCGCCGCGTGGTCGGCTCATTCGTCGCGCAGCAGCGCGTCGATATCGGGATGCTCACCGATCCAATGCACACGCCCGGCGGGCACCTCAAAGAGCGCGGCAACCGCGCGGAGTTCACGCGCAGCAATCGCCAAACGGATAGGGCGACTCTTCTGCAGAATCAACTCGATCGACGCCCACGCACGACGCTCTGCGTATCGCCAAGTGCCGTTCGGCTCTTGGGTGACGCGCTCTGCCAGCGTGGAACCCCCCGAGCCGTGTACCGACTCCAACATCACAATGAGGCTGACTCCATGAAGAGTCACGAGCGTGGCCGCGTCGTCGATTGAATCAACAACCACGACATCATCATGCCCGAGTGCAAAGATGTGCGGCGTTACCGTCAAGGTTCCAGCTTGTGCAACAACCAGCGCGAATGGTTTCTGTGGGAACAAGTGCGCCACGCTCAGCTCTTCGGTGCGCGGAGACGTCTCCCCTGCCCGACGCTCGAGATAGCGATGGTTTCCCGCGATGAGCGCGGCAAGTGCAGATGTTGGCTCAGTCGGTCGAGGCTGCATGGCGTCGCACCCGACGGGAAACCGGGCGCTTGCACAGGATGCTGCAAACACCGGTCGAAAGACGACAGGCAAACACCCCATTCACGTCGCGGCGGGGCAAGTTTCGACTTCCACTGCCCTGAACGGGTGGCTTCGAGCGCGGTACTCAACGCGCGGTCACCCCGCTCACGCGCGCGTGAGCTTGCGGAACTTGAGCCGATGCGGCTGGAGCGCGTCGTCGCCGAAGCGCTTGCGGCGCTCCTCCTCGTAGCTCGCCCAGTTGCCCGTGTGGAAGTGGATCTTCGCGTCGCCCTCGAACGCGATGATGTGCGTCGCGAGGCGGTCGAGGAACCAGCGGTCGTGGCTGATGATGACCGCGGTGCCCGCGAAGTTCTCGAGCGCCTCCTCGAGGCCGCGCATCACATTCACATCGAGGTCGTTCGTCGGCTCGTCGAGGAGGATGACATTCGCGTGGCTCTTCAGGAGCCGCGCGAGGTGCACGCGGTTGCGCTCGCCGCCAGAGAGGTTGTCGACCATCTTCTGCTGGTCAGCGCCCGTGAAGCCGAAGCGCGCGACATAGGCGCGGCTGTTCACCTTGGCGTTGCCGAGCCTGATCTCCTCGCTGCCTTCCGAGATCACCTCCCACACATTCTTGCCCGCGGGCAGCGAGTCGCGCGTCTGCTCGACATACGCGAGCTTCACGGTGTCGCCGACCTTGAAGCTGCCCGCATCCGGCCTCTCCATGCCGACGATCATCTTGAAGAGCGTGGTCTTGCCTGCACCGTTCGGACCGATGATGCCGACGATCGCGCCGGGCGGGATCGAGAACTCGACCTTGTCGAGGAGCAGCGTGTCGCCGAATGCCTTCGAGAGCTCCTTCGCCTCGATGACGAGGTTGCCGAGGCGCGGCCCCGGCGGAATGTAGATCTCGATCTCGCGGGCGCGCTTCTCGGAGTC
Organism: Phycisphaerales bacterium; assembly: GCA_044352505.1. GTDB lineage: Bacteria > Planctomycetota > Phycisphaerae > Phycisphaerales > SM1A02 > QWPT01. Next base: position 529 of record JBILDS010000054.1, on the reverse strand, counting down.
CTCGTTCAGCAGCTTCTCGTAGGCCGCGACGCGCGCCTTCGACTTCGCCTGCCGGCCCTTCGGGTTCTGCCGCACCCAGTCGAGCTCGCGCGCGAGCGTCTTCTGGCGGACCGACTCCTGCTTCTCCTCGAGCACGAGACGCTTGTGCTTCTGCTCGAGCCAGCCCGTGTAGTTGCCCTTGTACGGAATGCCGATGCCGCGGTCGAGCTCGAGGATCCAGCCCGCGACATTGTCGAGGAAGTAGCGGTCGTGCGTGACGGCGATGACGGTGCCCGGGTAGCGCGCGAGGTACTGCTCGAGCCAGAAGACGCTCTCGGGGTCGAGGTGGTTCGTCGGCTCGTCGAGAAGAAGGACATCGGGCTTCGAGAGAAGCAGGCGGCAGAGCGCGACGCGGCGGCGCTCGCCGCCCGAGAGCTTGTCGCAGGTCGCGTCCTTCGGCGGGCAGCGGAGCGCGTCCATCGCCATGTCGAGCTGGCTGTCGAGAGTCCACGCGTCGATGAGGTCGAGCTTCTCCTGGAGGTCGCCGACG
>JBILDS010000053.1:0-14103 GCA_044352505.1 Phycisphaerales bacterium | reverse complement strand
CGTGGCGATCACCCAAATGATGACGCCAATCACGAAGCCGCCGAACAGAGTCAGCGCAACGACGCCTGCGTCGGCAAGGAGAAGCGGAACCCCATACATAGCTGTGATTGTAGTCATTGCGGGCTGCAGCTTTCGGCGTCTCTGCCGCGCGATTGCAGTGGCGCGCGGTGCGCGTGCTGCGCGTCACTCTTCGCCAAGCGGCTGCCACTTGCCAAGCAGCGCGCGGCTGCGGGCGCGGCGGATCTGTGTGCGCGCGAGGAGGTCCTCGACGAACGCCACGGTGTCGACCATGAAGGGGCCAATCCCGAGCATGATCGCGTCGGCGCGCGCCGCGTCGGCGGCGTCGGTCACCTCGCCGCGGGTGGGGAATCCGTGCTCGGTCATCGACTCAAGCACCTGTGTTGCCCAGATCACAGGTATGTGCGCAGCTTCGCAGAGCGCGAGAATCTCATCCTGCGCTTCCGGCAGATGCTCGAAACCAATCTCGACGCCGAGGTCGCCGCGCGCGAGCATCACGCCGCACGGCGGTTGCTTCATCAGTTCAAGCAAAATGTCAGGAAGTGCGCGACACGCCTGCGGAGTTTCGATCTTGGCCACAACGCCGATGGTGCGGTGCGTGCGCTGGCGAATCGCGAGATGAAGGTCGGCGATGTCTTTCGGGTTGCGCACGAAGCTCATCGCCACGATGTCGACGTGCTCGGTCACGAAGTCGAGCGTCGACAAATCCTCGTGGGTGAGTGCCGCGATTGGCATATCGGTGTCGGGAACATTCACGCCCTTGCGATCTTTCAGGCTCCACGCGCCCGTGCGCACGGCTTCGATCTCGACGGTGATCTCGCTGCTGGCGCGGTCGGCCGACACGCACACGCCGCGAATGTTGCCGTCATCAAAGAGCACGCGGTGACCGGGCTGCACGTGCTCGACCACCTCGCGCGGCCGCACCGCCACGCGCGCGGGCGCCGTGAGCCGACCGTTCGCGTCGCGTGGGCCGTCGAGCGAATCGTTCGATGCCGCGTGGAGCACGAGGCGGTCGGTGGCGACGAGCGCGATTGGACCCGACGCGCAGACGCCGGTCCGAACCTTCGGACCAGCCAAGTCAATGCACACAGGAATGCGTCGACCCGCCGCAGCCGAGGCTGTACGCAGCGCATCGATCGAGGCTTGCCACTGCGCTTGGTCGCCGTGCGACGCGTTGATCCGTGCGACGTCCATGCCTGCATCGATGAGCGCATGGAGAAACGGCACATTTCCAGCGGCCCACGGCGGAATCGTCACAACGATGCGCGTCATATGCGGCATCGGCGTCTCGAGAAGTTCGGTGGCGTGGCGGGCGAGCAGCTGTACGCCGTCATCCATCGCAAACGCCGCGCGCGCGGGCTCGCTCGCAACGCCACACATCGCGGCAAGCGCACGCTCGACCGCGTCAAGTGTCGCCATCACATGCGCTTCGCGGCGCGCGAGTGAACTGAGTCCGTTGCGCACGAGCTCACCTTGCAGCGCGACATGCCCAGTCGCGCGCAGCGCGAGGTAGTGCGCGAGGTTCGCAGCGCTGCGGCGCTGCGCAATCGGCAGTGCGTCGATCGCGCGCGCACGCGCCGCCTCCTCGAGAGAGGCCTGCTCGCGAAGGTCGCGGATCGCGTCGAGGAGTTCGGAGGAGGTCATCGGTTCTCCAACATTCAATTGCGTTGCTCAGTCCGTAGCCGCGTTGAGCGGCAGCGTCGATAGCTCAACCTCGGGCAGTCGTTTCTGGAAGTTCCGGATCGCCCACTCGTCGCTGAAGAAGATGACCGCACGACCGGCGGCGTCGATGCCGTGCGTCGAGTCGGAGAGGAGATCGGGCATCCATCCTTCGGGTGCGCCGTTTTTCCGCCACCAGCGCACGTGCTGCCAGCGCGCTTTTTCAAGCCGCGATTCCGCGCCGTACTCGCTCTTCAGCCGGTACTGCACGACTTCGAACTGCAGCGGACCGACTGCGGCGAGGATCGGCGTCTTCACCTGCCCGATGCCGATCTCCATCTGCTGCACGACGCCTTCCTTCAGCAATTGGTCGACGCCGAGGCGGTACTTCTTCGAGTTGCCGGGCTGCGGGTTCGTGAGGTACGCGAACACCTCGGGCGCGAACTGCGGGATCTCGCTGAACTTGATCGTGCGATCCTCGGCGAGCGTGTCACCGATCTGCAGGATGTCGTGGCCGATGATGCCGATCACGTCGCCCGCCTCGCCTTCCTCGACGGTTTCGCGCTCCTGGCCGAACAGCTTCTGCGCGCTCGAGAGGCGGATCTTCTTGCCGCTCTGGACATGCACGACGCTCATCTCGCGCTCGAAACGCCCGCTCACCACGCGGATGAACGCGATGCGGTCGCGGTGCTTCGGATCCATGTTGGCCTGGATCTTGAAGACGAAGCCGCTGAAGCCGGGGTCCTTCGGCTCGATGATGCGGTCGCCCGAGCGGCGCGCACCTGGATCGGCCGAATGCTCGAGGAATCCGTTGAGAAGGAGCTCGACGCCGAAGTTGTTGGCGGCGCTGCCAAAGTAGACGGGCGTGATCTCGCCAGCGAGCACGCGCGCGCGGTCGAACTCGGCACCTGCGCCCTCGAGCATCTCGAGCTCGTCGCGGCCCTGGCGATAGATGTCGTCATCGATGCGCGACATAAGCCCGGGGTCGTCGAGGCCCATCATCTGGACGGGCGCCTCGCGCATGCCGCCCTTTGTCCGTTCGAAGAGGTGGAGCTTCTTCTCGAGCCGGTCGTAGACGCCGCGGAACTCGGGGCCGTTGCCGAACGGCCAGTTCACGGGAAACGCGCCGATTCCGAGCACGCTCTCAAGCTCGTCCAAGAGCGCGATCGGATCCTTCGTCGGACGGTCGCACTTGTTCATGAAGGTGAAGATCGGGACACCGCGCCGACGGCACACCTCGAAGAGCTTGCGCGTCTGCGGCTCGATGCCCTTGCCCGCGTCGATCACCATCACGGCCGCGTCGACCGCTGTGAGCACGCGGTAGGTGTCCTCGCTGAAGTCCTTGTGTCCAGGAGTATCGAGCAGGTTGACGCGGTAGCCGTGGTAGTCGAACTGCAGCACCGTCGACGAGATCGAGATACCGCGCTGCTTCTCAAGCTCCATCCAGTCTGACGCCGTCGAGCGCTGCTCCTTGCGCGCGGTCACAGAGCCCGCCAGCGCGATCGCGCCGCCGTACAGCAGGAACTTCTCAGTGAGGGTCGTCTTGCCGGCGTCCGGGTGCGAGATGATCGCGAAGGTGCGGCGGGGGAGATGCGCGGAGGACTGGGACATCGGCTTCCGGAGTTGCGTGGCGCGAGCGGCGTCGGCGCACCGAGTCGGTGCGCGGCGCGGAGGAATCCGCAAGGATATGGCGGACACCGAGCTTGTGCCCGCCGCTATCCTCGCGGAGTGAAGCACTCCACTCCCACTGAGATCCGTGCGCGCATCGAGGCGCGCGAGGCTGATTGGCGCGCGGGCGCCGTCGTCTACCAGGTGTTCGTCGATCGTTTCGCGCCGAGCGCGGATCTCGACGCCAAGCGCACGCTGTATCCGGCGCCGAAGACACTGCGCGCGTGGCACGAAACGCCCGAGAAGGGGCATTTCGTTGAAAGCGCGGGCGTGTGGAGCCACGAGATTGACTTTTGGGGCGGTGATCTCGCCAGCGTCCGCGTGCGGCTTGGGCATCTCAATGACCTGTGCGCCGATGTGCTGTATCTCAATCCGGTTCATCTTGCGTACACAAATCACAAGTACGACGCCGCCGACTATCTCGAGGTGAGCCCTGAGTACGGTTCGCGCGCCGATTTGCGCATGCTGGTGGGTGACGCGCGCGCACGCGGGCTGAAGGTGATGCTCGACGGCGTCTTCAACCATGTTGGTCGCCGCCATCACGCGTTTCAGGCCGCGCTTGCCGACGAGCACAGCACCTATCGCTCGTGGTTCTTCATTGGCCCCCAGTATCCGAATGGATACAGAGGGTGGGCCGACGTCGCGAATCTGCCTGATCTCCACGTCGAGCGCGACGAAGTCCGCGAGCATCTCTGGAACGGTGCCGAGAGCGCGGTGCGTTCGTACCTACGCGACGGGATCGACGGTTGGCGCCTCGACGTGGCGAGCGATCTCGGCCCACACTTCCTGCGTGAACTCACGCAGGCCGCGCACCACGAGCGTGCAGGCTCGTGGGTGGTGGGCGAAATCTGGAACACGCCCGCGGGTTGGGATCGCGCGCTCGACGGCATTCTCAACATGAACGCGCGCATGACGATTCTCGACTATTGCCGTGCGCGGGCAGACGGCGCGGTGACCGCATCGCGCCTTCATGACATGATTGAAGATGCGGGGATTGAGTTCATTCTGCGCTGCTGGACAACGCTTGAGAATCACGACACTGAGCGACTTGCGTATCTCGTTCCCGATGAGGCCGCGCGTCGCATTGCACACACGCTGCAGGCCACGTTGCCTGGGGCACCGAATCTCTACTACGGGCAGGAAATCGGTATGGCGGCGGCGGCCGATCCGTACAACCGAGCGCCGATGCGCTGGGATCTCGTGCACGATGGGCACCCGGAGTGGGTGTTTATGCGCAGTCTGTACGCCGCACGGCGCGAGATGCGGGCGCTGTCGAAGGGCGACATCGTGTTTCTCCGTGGGCAAAAGGTGCTGAGTTTCCTCCGCACCACCGACCACGTGTTCGACACGGTGCTCGTCGCGTGCAACATGGAAGATCACGAAGTCGAGGAGACGATTTCTGTGCGCGATGGACGCATCATGGCTGGCACAGTCTTCAAAGACGCGCTTGCATTTGAGCGGCCCGACGCAATGCAGACGCATGTACAGATGGGCTTTGTCACGTTGAAACTTCCGCCACGTTCTGCGCGGGTGTTCCGTATGGTGTTGCCGCCCGCTGGTCAGCATTCGCCGTACAAGCGCATGGCGTAGCAAAGCGGCTGCTCGATTCTGTCGCGGCCAGTGGGGACATCAACGCGCTGCAGCGACCCCTCGCAAGACCCGCGCTTGGGCGTCTTTCAAGCCAATCTTGACCTTTCTGCGCTGAACCGAACCCAAAACCGCGATTGCTGGCGCACCTGTGCGGTCTGTGCGGGCATCAGCGCACCGATCGCGTGACAGAATGCGTGCAAGCGCTTGGGGCGCGCTGCGGGAATCTCATCGTCTTTGGTGATGGAACTTACTCCGGGACAACATCTAGATCTGCCACGACCGGGCCTCTTCGAGACCCTGTCACTCGCCTTCAACCGAACCGTGTGGGAACTCGTTCGTCGCGCCGGCCGCGGCGTGACCGCAGACGACCTTGCGGCGCGTGCATCGATGCCTGTCACTGAGGTGCAGGCGGCGTTGAACGCGTTGGTCGCCGTGGGGCTCGTCAAGCCAGCGGTTGCGATCGGAACTGGTCGTCGCGACGGGTACAAGATCGCGCACGAGCGACTTGTACTCGCGTACGACCGTGACGATGCGGCACAGGCCTCTATCGCCCAGAAACTGCGATCAGAGATCGCAGCGCATGGTCGAAGCGTGCTTGAAACAGCGCGCGCACAGGCGGCGCTGCACGCAACAAGCACAGAGAGCGCGCCTGAAGCGCCATCCGTGCGGCACGACCATGCGATCGAGGTCCATCGCTCCGTGCATTTGGAGCCGCAAGAGTTCGTCGAGCTCAGCCGCCGCATGCAGGCCGTGCAGGACTACCTCGAAATGCTCGAGCGAAGCACGGAGGGGCGACCGCATGCTTGCAACTATCACATCACGCTCGAAGCGCGCGCGCTCCAGACGCCTGTGCTTCCCACGGCCATGCTGCACGTGGTGCATCGAAGGATGACGCTCGGAAGCCACGAAAAGCCAGTTGCTGGTGTGTTGGGTGCGCCCGCAGCAGGGCGACGCACAACGGTTCTGTCGACACGCGAACGCGAGGTTGCCGAAATGCTGGCACGCGGGCAGAGTTGCCCGGAGATCTCGTCGGCGCTCGACGTGTCGGTGAACACGGTGCGAACCATCACAAAACGGTTGTACGCGAAGTTGGGCGTTCGTCGCCGAGCAGAACTCGTGCACTGGCTCCGCGGGCCGACGCTGTAGGCGGGGTCGCGACGCGAGTGCAAGCCCAGCACGTCGACGGCGCGTTGCCGTGCGAAGCGTCACCCCGATCACGTTGCGTGAATCTCTCGTACCATCTCCTCATGGCTCGAGAGCACGCTCCCATCGAGATCGGAGTTCCACCCGAAGCCGCGTGGCGTACTGAGCAAGCGGAGCCAATTGTGCTCGTTGCCTTCGTCGCCGGGGAGCAGCCACCCGACCCCGGCGAGGCCTTTTTGTCGGCTGCGCGCGCGTTTGGAGTCGAGCCTGTCGATCCGCGCCCCGTTCCTTCGGATGATCCCGCACTGGTGTGGGCGTTTGCCTTCGAACTTCCTGGCCGCGCGGCGCCTGTGGTGATGTGGTGTGATCGCGTGGATCCGTCGCAGAGCCCGGATGGCGCCGCACCGGATGCAGTGTGGACGGTTGCGATTGAATCCGTTCTTGAGCGCTCACATCCATCCGATCGCGATCAAGCTGTGGAGCGTGGGCGCGCTGTCTGGCCTGCGTCTGTTGCGGACTTTGTCGCTCTCGCGGCTGCGGTCGCGGGCGTGGTGGAACGCGACCGCCTTCGCCTCGTCTACGACCCGGCGCTCGGCCAGCACTTCGACGCCGTGGAATGCGGGCGTCACTTTCTTGGTGATGCGGGCGAGCCGGGCGCGCTCGTTGATGAGCGATTTCTCTACCGAGTCGAGGTGCGGCTTCGCTCGCGCGAAGATCCAGCGTGGGTGAGTACCGTTGGCCTTGCGCGCCTTGCGCGCCCGGAGCTTGAGATTCTTGAGGTTCCGCCTGCACTCACCGATTCCGCAATCGAACTCATCGATGCGCTCGCCGCGCGGCTCGTTTGCGAGCAGCCGCCGCTTCCACGTGTTCCGTTCGAAGTGGGTGAGCGACTTGAAATCGCGCTCGTTCAGGCGCACGAAGTCGCAGAAACGATCGCGGCCGATGCGCCCGGTGCGACGGCAGATCGTGCACATCTTGCGCCCGTTGCCCGCGCGGCGATTTGCGCAGCCGAGCCGCGCGGAGCCTTCCGTCGGATTTGGATGTCGCCGCTTGCCGAACTTGGCCAACTCTCGCGCCACGAGGCCGGCGTGTTCTTGGCAACACGCGTGGTTGAAGTTCGGGAGCAACTCGCGCGCGTGACGTGGCCGGACTTCGTAGGAGCACTCGGCCGTCGCTCGCCCGTCGATGGCGCGGTGTTTCTTGTGAAGATTGCGGTGCAACGTGGTGATGCATCTCAAACTGTGGAATCGGCAGGTGCCGAACAGTCGGTCGCCCCGCGTGCTGAGCAGGAGCAGCCGCTGCAGCACGTGTGGATTCGTGTGACAGAGGCTTCACTTGAGGGTGGCGCGGGCGTGACTCCGAGTGGCCCAGCAAAGTCCTACACCTTCGGAGCCGCCGATGTTGGTGATTGGCGTGTGATCGGGTACGCATCGGGCGGCCTCAACATTGGCCCCGACGCGGCGCATCAGTTGCTGTGATGGCAGCGCCACAACGTTCCGGGGTACCGCACCAAACGCGCCGCAACATGCGAGAATCTCCACGTGTTTCTGCGCCGCCAACGCTCCCATGATCGCCCGACGTTCAGCACGCGCTTCATGCGTGCAGGCGTCTACTACGTTGCTGCGATTCTTGCCATGGGCGTCGCTTCTGGCACTCGACCGAACAATCTCCTCATTTGGGTGTTCAGTGCGCTGATTGCCGCGTTGCTTGTCTCAGGCGTGCTCTCAGGCTTCACCATGATGTCGGTGCGCGCGCTGCGCATCGAACCGCGGCGCGGCCGTGTTGGTGAGCCGCTCGTCATCCGCTACGAGATTCGCAATCGCTCTCGGCTCCTTCCAGCGTATGACCTCTCGGTCACCGAACAAGTCGATCAATCGCATCTCTCGCGCGCCGGTGACGGATGGGCACTGCATGTTGGACCAGGCGATACGTTGCATGCAGAGGCGGTGTTTCGGCCGATCCGCCGCGGTGTCGTGCGGCTCGAGCGCTTCGAAGTTTCGACCACATTTCCATTCGGACTCTTGCGGAAAGTCCTTCGATTCTCGCAGCGGGGCGAGGTTCTCATTCACCCAGAGATCAAGCCGATTCGTCCTGATCTCTTTACGCAGGTGACGGCGCGCTCAGCGGGTGGTGATCGCCTTTCCCGTGAGGGTGGCGGAAGCGATGACTTCTTCGGTGTGCGGGAGTATCGCCCCGGCGACAGTGTGCGACAGATCGCGTGGAAGCGCCTTGCTGGCACCGGGCGTCTCGCCACCATTGAGCGGAGTCGCGCGGTGCCGCCGCGCGTGCGCGTGTTGCTTGACTTGCGCGTTCCCACCAATCAGTTGCGGATGGGCGAGGGAGAGAACCCGCGCGCACTCGAAGAGCGCGCGATTGTGATTGCCGCCAGTTTCCTCGCGCTCGCCGATCGCCTTGGCTACGAGTATGCCCTGTCGGTCGCAGGAATCGATATTCCAGCCGTCGCGCTTCGAAACGGCCATTTTCACCGGGAAAAACTCATGTCGCTCTTGGCTGCGATCGACCTTGACGCGCCGCGCAGCGCAGGCAATGGTCTCGCCGCCAGCGATGAACGCTCGGCACTTGTGTGTGTACACCCCGATCGCGCCGATACATCCATCGCGCCGTCGGGCGCGTGGCACTTCACCGCGCGTCAGCTCGACGATGTGCTTCTTCGCGCCACCGAGGAGAACGTATGAAACTCCTCCAGCAGTACCGCTTCGCGAGCTTCATGCTGGTGCTGGTCGCGATCATCGCGTTCTCGATTGCGTCGGTTGACTTTGCGCTCCTCTTCGTGGCAGCGATTCTTGCCATGCTGAGCTGGTATGTCACAGAGGGCCCGCGGGGAAAGACCCTTCCGACTTGGATCTCAAACACCTTGGTTCTTGCGGCGCTTGGTTGGGCTGTGGTTGATTTCCTCAGCCAAACCGAACTCGCTGCGACCACCGGAGTTCTTGGCCGATTTCTGCTTTGGCTCCTCGTGATCAAACTCTTCTCGTCGCGCGGGCGCAACGAAGATCGGCAGCGATTTGCGCTCGCCACCATGATTATGATTGCGGGCTGCCTTGATAGCGTACAGTTCGCCTTCGGCGTGCTCGTCTTCATGTACGCCGGGATTGCGGTGTGGACCGCCATGCTGTGGCGACTGCATCTCGGTGCAGAGTCCGCGCGGGCATCGCGCCGCGCCGAGCCCGGCTTCTCTCCTCCGCTTGAGATCGCGTTTGGTCGACGCGCCACGCCGCAGTTCCGCGGAGTGGTGCTCGGCGCACTGCTTCTGGTGTTTGCCGCAAGTGTGGGCGTGTTCCTTGTGTTCCCGCGCATGCCGTCCTTCAATCAACTGCAGATGCCGCGAGGCGTTCGCAGCGTGAGTGGCTTCAGCGACGAGATTCGCCTTGGCTCAAATGACCGGATCAGCGAGAGCCGTCGTGAACTTTTCACCGTGCGATGGCTTGGGCCTGACGGAACACCGGTCGCGCAGCAGCGGCCGCTGCTGTTGCGTGGTGCCGTGCTTGAGCGCTACGACGCCATTGGCGAGCGTTGGCTTCCCGCACGTCGCACCGACGCGATCCGCACGTTCCGAACCGCACCCGGCAGCGGCATGACGCCGCTCGGTCTTTCTGGCGCACTGCCGCGCGGCGCCGCAAACACCGCGGAAATCGAGATGCGCTCGCTTGCGTCGAATGTGCTCTTCTCGCTCTACGCACCCGTCGCCGTTTCAACCAATGACGCACGCATGGTTGCGTTCGAGCCGTCCACGCTGCTTCTTCGCGATGCTTCGAGCAACCGCGGTGCGAGTTCGTGGAGCTATTCGATGCGCGTACAGCAGCAACCCTCTGCGGACACGCTTGCCGATATCGGCGTCGAGCCGCCGTCGCCCGCCCGGCTCGTTTCGATCTCAATCCCCGGGATTGACGTGGTTGCGCGCGACGTTCTTGCGTCGGCGCGCGGCGTCGGCAACTTCCCCCCGGAGCCCGCTGCAGATGCATCGGAGGCTGAGATGTATCTCTACCGACGCGAAGTGGCACGCGGTATTGCCGACTGGATGAAGCGCACGTTTTCCTACACCACCGATCTCTCTGCGAACGTGCGCGTTCCGAATGAAGATCCGATCCTGAGTTTCCTCACACGCTATCGACGAGGTCACTGCGAGTACTTCGCCAGCGGGCTCTGCTCGGTGTTGCGCGCGCTCGGTATTGAGTCGCGCATCGTCACCGGCTACATCGCGTTTGAGTACGACCAAGGTGCGGGTCACTACATCGTGCGCGAATCGAATGCGCACGCGTGGGTCGAGGTTCGCACCGGTTCGGCCGCATGGACTGCTGTTGATGCAACGCCGGAAGATTCACTGCTTCAACTGCAGGAGGCGAACCGTTCGTTCGCAGATCGATTCCGTTGGCTCTACGGAACGCTTGAATTTGTGTGGAACGCGCGCGTCGTTGGGTACGACGGCTCTGCGCAAGCAGCCTTCGCCGAGCGCGTGGAAACCGGCTGGCGAGAGAGCATCGGCCAGTGGCTTGATGGAGTCCGCATGCGCATGCGGGAAGTTGCGGCGGTGCTCGGTCTCGGCGGCGCGCGGCGCATCTGGTTTGCCGTGATTGCAATCGGACTCACCACCGCTGCGGTTGCTGCACTGATTGTGGCCGCGCGACGCCATCGGATGCAGCAGACGCTTCGGGTGGAAGGACTGCCGCGCGCACGACGGCGTGAGTTGGTTCGACAGGGGTCGTTCTATGCGATTGCGCTCGCGGAACTTTCGCGCGCTGGACTTCCGAAGCCCGAGAGCGCGACGCCGCTCGCCCACGCGGAGGCGCTGCGCGCGTCGCACGCAGAGGTCGCGAGTGCCTTTGAGGCAATCGCGCGCGAGTTTTATCGCATCCGCTTCGGCGGGGCGCATTCCCCTTCAAATGGGGGTGACCCGCCCGAAGCGCTGCTCTTTGCACTTCGTCGCGCGCTTTCGCAAAACCGCGGGTCGCGTTCGGCCGATTGAATGGCTCGGGTGGTTGTCGGACTTGTCCTCGCGGCGCATGGGGCGTCGCGTTTGGACGCGAATCGATCCCGTGCGTGTGACGTACACGCCGCGAACTGCACCGGAGAGACACCATGCCAGCATCGAGATCCCGCACAACCGAGTGGCGTCGTTCCCTTGAGCAGCTCCGCGATCGTGGCGGTGCCATCGAGATCGCCGTGGCGCACGACGACGGCTCGGGCGGCGAACTCGCGCCCGCGTTCAACAATGTTGCCGACCTTGTGTGGCGCGTGCGCGTGCTTGATGTGTGCGCCGATGGATTCGCGGTCGATCTTCCGTTCGCGCTCGGACGTCCCGTGGAACTTCCTGCTGGAACAACGCTGGTTGGCGCCATCGCCATCGGTCAGAACCGCTGGATGTTCAAGACAACGGTGACAGGCGAGTGGACGCCAACAGGTCCGTTCCCGAAGACCCACCGAGGCGTTCGCTTGGCGCTGCCGGATCATGTCGAGCGCTGCCTTCGCCGCGTCACCCGCGTGAGCGTGGCGGAGATTCGTCTTCCCAAGATCGAACTATGGCCGCTGCTGGATGCGAAGTCGGTCATGCTTGCGCAGAAAGCAAGTCAGGTGGCGTACGAGTCGTATCTCGCAGGCGGCAACGCCGAAGCTCCAAGTGACGAGCTTCTACCGAGCGTCGGCCCGAGCTTCAAAGCAACGCTTGTGAATCTCGGCGGCGGCGGACTCGGCGTTCTCGTTGAGCCTGGCGACTCGGCCGCGCTTGCGCGTCATCGCCTCTTCTGGGTGCGCTTCTCGCTCGGCGACATCACGCCGGTTCCGATTTCCGCAGCGGTGCGCGTGGTGCACACGCATATTGACAGCGCCCATCGGGTGTACGCGGGCATCTCGTTCAGCTTCGACTTCAATCCGTCGTATCAGCGGGTTGTGAGCGATCAGATCGTGCGCGCGGTTGAGCAACTCACGCAGCACCAACGGACCACGCAGCGCAAGTGTGCGTAAGTTCGTCGCGTACCTTCCGTCTTCCCGAGAAAAAAGCAACAAGCCCCAGCATCGGCGAGGGAGCCGATCTACAACGGGGCCGTTGCGAGGGAAAGGGGTACTGCATCGCACAGGGGCGTAGGGAACGCGCCCCCTGCGATGAAGATGGCGTAAAGCGCGAGCCGCCCGTGTCAGGGCACAGCCAAGATTTCTGAAAGTTGTGGCAGCGCGGCGCCCGCTGTGGCGTTGCCTGCGTGAAGGCTGCCAGCCGCTGATGCCATTTGTGCAAGCGCTTGTGCTTTGGCGTGGGTTTCGGCAACCTCTGCCCGGGGTTCGCTGTCGGCCACGATGCCGCATCCTGCGTGGTAGCACACTGGGCGTGCGTCTCCATCGATCGCGCCGATTTCCGCCGTGCGGATCGCCACGTTCAGCGCGCAGTCGCCCGAGCGTGAAATGAACCCGATTGCGCCGCAGTAGAAGCCGCGCTCGTGATGTTCGAGTTCGTCGATGATCTGCATCGCGCGCACTTTCGGCGCACCCGTCACCGAGCCCGGTGGAAAGGTTGCAGCGAGTAGATCAAGCCATTCGACGTCTTCGCGAAGTCGCGCGCGAACTTCCGCCACGCCGTGGTGCACGGTGGTGTGCGTCTCAAGCGTGCGACCAACAGTCACGTTGACTGAACCGATCTCTGAGACGCGCCCGAGATCGTTGCGCATGAGATCCACAATCATCGCGAGTTCCGCAGCATCCTTCTCACTTGCAATGAGTTCTGCTGCAGGCGTCGATGCAGGGCGCGTACCTTTAATCGGCCGCGTTGACACACTTCCATCGGCGCGCACGCGAAGGAAAAGTTCGGGGCTCATCGAGACGAGCGCCCCTCCGTTTGGAAGCTCAAGCAGCGCGCCGAACCACGTTGCATTTCGGGAAATCGCATCGTGCGCAAACGCGCGCGTATCGCCAGAGAGTCGACTTTCGAAGCGGCGCGCGATGTTCGCTTGGAACGCGTCACCAGCGCGAATGTACTCAATGGTGCGCGCTGCGTGCGCTTCGTATTGTGCGTCGGTTTCGACGGCACGCAAAGCCTCCAGATTCCAAGCCGCCGGCGTTGTGGGCGCAGTTGCGTGCAGTGCAGGTGGATGACCCACAGCATGCAGGGCCCCGGTGGCGTGCTCGAAGCACCACGCGTCTTCACACCAGAAGAGCACCGCGCGCGGCGCTGAAAGAGCGCGGTTGGGCGCGCGCGTTTCCGCCTTCGGCTCAAACACGGTGCCGAGTCCGTATCCGAGCGCAACGATCCAACCACCTGTGAACGGCGGGCGTCCGTGCGCCGATCGAGGGTCGTACGCGGCGGCGCGAGTGCTGTTCGAACGCGGCACCCGGGCGAACGCCTCCGCGAGCGTCGCGCGGGTTGTGTCGGCCGATGCAGTTGCTGCAATCTCAATCGCGTCGCTCGGTCGCGCGAGAATCGTCCAGGCGTTGTGCGCATTGTCGTGGCCGCCCGAGACAAGCGCTGCCAGCGGCACGTGCGCGGGCCAACGCAAGAGAAGATCCGCCGCCTCGTCGGGACGTACAGATTGAGCGTTCTCGCGTTCGGCGCACATGGGCGGAGATGGTAGGGGAGCGGGGAAGTGCGCGGGAGGTGGCGGCAGACGGCCTCGGTGTGCGCGAAACCGCGGAATCGCAGCGGTTTCGCGCATCCGCCGCGCTTGTACACTCCTTGATTCACCGCGGCGGGAAGACGCCGCGCACGCACACATTCCGAAAGAGCCTTTCTCCTATGGCGAGCAAGAAGAAGAACGCGAGCAAGTCCAAGTTGAAGCATGCGTCGAAGCCTGCACCGAAGTCGGGCAAGTCGAAGTCGGTGAAGGGCAAGTCGGGCAAGAAGTCGAGCAAGAAGTCAGGCAAGATCAAGGCCGGCAAGATGGTCTTCTACTTCGGTGAGACGAAGTGCGAAGGCAACGCCGAGCAGAAGATGCTCCTCGGCGGCAAGGGCGCGAACCTCGCCGACATGGTCTCGATCGGCCTGCCCGTTCCGCCCGGCTTCACGATCACCACCGACACCTGCGC
>JBILDS010000255.1:0-4146 GCA_044352505.1 Phycisphaerales bacterium | reverse complement strand
TCTCCTCGCGGAAGCCGTCCCACTTCTCGAGCTCTGGGTTGAGCGGCTTGAGGAACAGGATCACGCGACGCGCCTCGACCGGGTTCACGGGGTCGAGGAGGAGTACCGCGCCCGGCTCGTCGGTGATGCCGGTGAGATACTGGAAGTGCGGGTGCGCGCGGAAGTCGCCGTGGATGCTCGCGTCCATGTCACCTGCGAAGACGAGCGCGACAGAGTCCTTCAGCGTCTTGAGCACGCGCTCGCGGCGCGAGGCGTACTCGGTGAGCGCGATTCCGTGAAGCTGCGCGTTTGCCGCGTTGGCCGTGTTGACAGTGGCGGAGGGCTTGCTGGTTCGCTTCGAATTCTTCGACATAAGGCGCGGAGTGTAGCGGAGGCGCTTCCGTAATCGGACGTGAAATCCCGAGCGGATGCTGATGGAGCCCACGCCGGTTCGCGCGTGTTGAGGTGATCGCCGCTCGCATTGGGTGTGCGCAGACCGTTGTTCGTAAATCGCCATTGAGTGGTGAAGGAGTCCAAGATGCGCAGGATCGAAGGTATTGCAATGTGTGCCGCCGCAGCGATGGCGTGCATTGGCTCAGGTCATGCGTTTGCGGACAATCGCGTGCTGGAGTTGCCGCCCACGGGGAACGCCGCGTTGGCGATCGCGCACGCAGCAATTCAGAACGCGCCTGCACAGGCCGGTGCCATGACGATCGAGTTCTGGATTCGCTGTGACTCGATCGCGGCGGTGCATGGGAACGCGGTCGCGAAGCGCGCGTGCTCGAATGCGGGGTATACGATCCAAGTGCGGCCAGATGGTTCGATGCGCAGCGAACTCGGCGGGGTCGTGGACTTCGGCGCACCGTTCCCCCTGCAGCAATGGGCCCACTTTGCCACAGTCTGGAGCCGAAAGTCGAACACCGTGTCAATCTACGTGAACGGCGTCCTCGCGGGCACAGAGGTCGCGTTCGGGCCGAATCTTGAGCAACTCAGCACGGAGCTTCGCTTTGGCGAGTACTGCGGCCGATCAATGGCGGGTGCACTCGACAATGTGCGCATCTGGTCGATCGCGCGCACAGAGGCCGAGATCAACGCAGACAAGTCGCGTCAGTTTACGCCGTCCGAAGCCGCGGCCAAGTCTGGCCTCGTGGGTGCCTGGTCGTTCGAAACCGATGATGGTCTTTCCGATGATGCAGGCCGCAATCCGATTGGCGCCCTTCAAGGTGGCGCCACGATCGCGATTGACAACAGTGTGCCTGTGGCTCCGCCAAACGTTGTCCGATACGCGCGCTTCGCCGCAGCAAGCGACACCATCCGCATTCAAGGCAACACAGTGTTCAACCAAGGTGATTTCACCTACGAAATGCGCATTCGCGTTGCACCCGGCGCGCCACTTGGCCATGTCATTGCTGAGCAGCGCAACTCTGTGGAAGACAAAGCAATTCAACTCGCAGCCAATGGCGCGTTCATCGCAAGCGGCTGCCAGGATTCTGGTGGCACCGGCAACGTGCCAGGAACATTGCCAAACTTCGTTGCGGGCCAGTGGGTTCATCTTGCGTACGTACACGAGGGCGCGAACATGCGCTTCTTCGTGAATGGCCAACTGGCCGTTACGCGGCCGCATGCAGGCTGCTACGGCGACGCCGCCGACTCATGGATGTCGATTGGCATGTTCCGCTACGGCGCCGGCTGCTGTCCGACGCCCGCGCGGCCTTCGTTTCTCGGCGATCTCGATTGGATTCGCGTGAGTTCGGGCGCGCGGTACACCGCGAGTTTCGCGCCGCCCTACGAGTGCGAGGTGACTGCGGATGCCGACACGCAGCTGCTGCTCAAGTTCAACGAGCCTGAGGGCAGTTTGGTGCTGATCGACGAAAGTGTGAACCAGTTTGTCTGCGATGTGGGCGTGCCCGTTGCACCTGGTGTCAAGGCGACCGCGCCCACGCTTGGTAACACCGCTGGCGGATTCCCCGCGTGTCGACCGCCGTGCGCGGGCGATGTTGACGGTTCGAGTACGGTCAACGGCGTGGATCTTGCAGTCGTGCTTGCGAACTGGGGTGTGCCGAGCGCGCAGTACCCAAATGCAGACACGAACGGCGACGGCCTCGTCGACGGCACAGACCTCGCCACCGTGCTTGCAGGCTGGGGCGCGTGCCCGTGAGATCCGTTGTCACACGGGCGAAGCCCGAGCGCCTTCCGCTCGCGCTCCGCGCTCGGCAGCGCGTTCACCTTCCATGCCGCGCGCGCTTCGGCTTCGCGCGATGCTTGCTCGCCTTCCCGGCGGCGACCTTCTTTGTCGCCGCCTTCTTCTTTCGCACCTGTGCTTTCGCCTCGCCCGCTGCGAACACCGCGCGGGCGAACTCCGCAACACGCGACCACGACACGAGCGTCGTTCCCTTAAGGGGCGGCATGTCGTCGCCGCCGCCATGCACGATCACGCGCTCGACCGGCGTGCCCGCGGGCAATGCGTTCGTCATTCGCTCGAGCGCACGCGCCCAGTCCTGCTGCACGGTCCTCGCGCTCTTGACCTCGATGACCGTGAGCTTCCCGTCGAGATCCACCACGAGATCGGCCTCCGCCGCGTTCTGGTCGCGCCAGTGGAAGATGCGCGCGCGCAGCCCCCGAGCCGCCTGCGCCTTGAGCAGCTCGCCCGCCACCCACGACTCGACGAGCGCGCCGCGCAGCGGGTGCGTCTCGAGTATCGCGTCGTCGGTGATCCCGAGCAGCGCGCACGCGAGCCCCGTGTCGACGAAGTGCAGCTTCGGCGCCTTCACCAGCCGCTTGTTGATGTTGCCGTACCACCCCGGAACGAGCTTGACGATGTAGGTGGCCTCGAGCACCGACATCCACGCGCGCGCGGTGCTCTGCGCGATGCCCGCGTCGGCGCCAAGCTGCGCGAGATTCACGAGCTGCCCCGTGCGTCCGGCGCAGAGCGCGAGGAACCTCTGGAAACTTGAGAGATCGCCCACGCGCAGCATGTTGCGCACGTCGCGCTCGAGGTAGGTGGTCACATATGCGTCGAACCATGTCGATCGGTCGGGGCGCTCGGCTTTGAGCGCGGGATACCCGCCGTGTACGACGGCGCGCGCGAGCGAATGCCGCGGATCTCCGCGACGCGCTGGAAAGGCCGCGAGCTCAAGCGCGTCCATCGGCAGCACCTCGTGCATCGCGATGCGCCCCGCGAGCGACTGGGTGATCCGCTGCGAGAGCAGGAGGCTCTCCGATCCCGTCAGGATCCAACGCCCCATGCGTCGCCCCGCACGCAGGTCGCGGTCGATGTACTCGAGCAGGTACGACAGGATCTCGGGCGCTCGCTGGATCTCGTCGAGCACGGCGCCGTCGCCCGACTCGAACGACTCGAGGAACCCGCGCGGGTCCTGCAGCGCCGCGCGCAGCACATCGGGCGACTCCATCACGGCAAGCCGGTGCCCGGGAAACAGGCTCCGAACCAGCGACGACTTTCCGCTCTGCCGCGGCCCAACGATTCCAACCGCAGGAAATGTCGCCGCGGAGCGCAGGACCAGCGGGCCGATCGACCGAGGCACGAGGGAGGGCATGCCGGAAGCATACCCGCAGGTTAGGATAAACCACGATTACATCGCGGATTGTCCTAAAGTTATTGCGGACCTTCCCGATGCACTCACGCTCGCGCTGGCACCTTGCGCGCCGCATCGATCAGCCGCGTCGCGTAGTTGTTCATCGCATCCCGTAACTGCTCGAAACTCTCGAGCACATAGAGGATCGGCTGGTAGTGTTCTATCTCGAAGCTCGTCTCGCACACGCGGTCGAGGTCGAACGGCCGGCGGTCGACCTCTGGACTCATCAGCGCGTGCTTCGACTCGCCGGGGCTCGAGATCAGGCCCGAGCCGTAGAGCTTGACCGCGCCATCCTCGCGGATCAGGCCGAACTCGACCGTGAACCAGAACAGCCGCGCGAGGCGCTCGGTGTGGTACGGGTCGTCGGTAAGGAGCGCTGCCTTGCCGTAGGTCTGCAGGAAATCCGCGAAGATCGGATCCGCATGCAGCGGCACGTGGCCGAAGATGTCGTGGAAGATGTCGGGCTCGGGCAGATAGTCGAGCGACTCCTTCGGGCGGATTACGACGGTCGTCGGGAACTCGCGACGCGCGAGGCACGCGAAGAACGCCTTCGCGGGCAGATACCCCGGCACCG
>JBILDS010000253.1:0-4176 GCA_044352505.1 Phycisphaerales bacterium | reverse complement strand
ACCTTCAAGCCCGTGAAGATCGTGGTCGACCCCGAGGTCCGTCTCCTCTTCGCAGGCCGCCAGCGCTGCGAGAAGTCGCTCTGATCGCGATCAACGCCGTTTCGCGCGCGTGCGTGTCTTGAACACGCACGCGCGCGTTCGCATTGCTCGGACCCCTGCGCGCATCCCCGCAGAGCCGTCTGGGCGGCGTGCGTCGAACCCATAGGCCGATCGGTGTATGCGCGGGTCGAAGCCCGAGGAACCACGGTGCGCGTCCTTGCGGCATCCCGCAGGCTGCGCATGATGCTTCAGGCGCGCAGCGCTTGCGCGCCGAGATCCAGGTCGCCGTGACGGCCCTCAGCCGCCACGACCGTCTCAAGGTTCGCTTCCGTCCACCTACCCCCAGTCGCTTCGGAGTGCCGTTCTCATGCTCGAACTCACAACGTCGTCCCGCATCATTCCGCTTCGCCTCACCATCGCCGCTGCTTCGGCCTTCGCACTCCTTGGCATCGCTCCGAGTGCGGCCGCGCAGTGCCCGGCAGACATCAACGCAGACCGTCGCGTCGACAACGCCGACCTCGGGTCTCTGCTCTCCGCGTGGGGGTCGGGAGGTGGCCCTGCGGACATCGATGCGGATGGCGACGTTGGATCTGCGGACCTCGGCATCCTGCTCTCGGGGTGGGGCGATTGCCCGGCGGTGACGCCCGATTGGGCGACGCTCATCGAGGCTGCACCGAATCCCGCGGTGGTCACGGACCCCGCCGTCCGTCTCGCCATCGAGGCCACGGGCTTGGCGTGGCGTGTGCGCGACACCGCAACCCAGATCGAGATGATTCTGGTTCCGGGCGGCACCTTCAACATGGGCTGCAGCGCTTCGGCGCAGTACGGATGCAACCCCGACGAGTTCCCCGTCCGGCCTGTGACGCTGACGAATGCCTTCTACATCGGTCGCTTCGAGGTGACCCAGGCGCAATGGACCGCGCGCATGGGTTCGAACCCGAGCTTCTTCAGGTTCGCGAGCGCCAACGTGCCGGCGAAACAGGTTCCCAATCGCCCGGTCGAGCAGGTGAGCTGGAACATGGTCGCGGGGCCCGGAGGATTCCTCCAGGGGACGGGCCTGCGTCTGCCGACCGAGGCGGAGTGGGAGTATGCATGCCGAGGCGGCACCACGACGGCCTTCCATGGTTCGTCGACCAACCCGGGTGGCACCAACACAGACTTCGCGCTCGGTGAGATCGGCTGGTATTGGGGTCCCAACAGCAGCCAGGGGCTCAACCACACCTGGCCAGTCGGGCGGAAGCGGGGAAACGGCTTTGGCCTCCACGACATGCACGGCAACGTGTACGAGTGGGTGAGCGACTTCTACTCGAGCACCTACTACGCATCGGGCCCATCGGTGAATCCCGTTGGTCCAGCGACGGCGTCGCTGCGCGTGAATCGCGGCGGAGGATGGGACGGGTTTGCGAACTACTGCCGATCCTCGTTCCGCAACGGCGGGAATCCGGGATCTTCCTCGCTCCAACTCGGCTTCCGCGTCGCGCGCAATCCGTGAGTCTGGCTGCGATCGGGAGGGTCGCGGGGAGCCGCGCGCCACGTGCGCGCGGCTCCCGTGCGCCCGCGACTTCTCCAGAGCCACGCATCGGCCCGTTGCGCACTCGACCCTGTTGCGAGCTTGCGCTGCACGCATCGCCCGCGCGGAGCGTACCCGTCACTTCCGCTTGAAAGGACCCAACCTGAACATGTCCTCGCTCAACCAATCATCCGCCCAACGCGCCGGTCTCCCCTCGACACGTCTTCTGTTGGTGGCCGCAGCATTCGGAGCAACGGTCACATTGAACGCCGCCGGCGCCATCATCTACTCGGGTGTCCAGAACCTGAGCGTCCCCCAGAGTCCGGAGGTCTTCTGGGTGGACCTGCACTCGGCGTCGCTGGTCGGCGGCGGGATGTCTGGCCACCTTGCCTTGGTGAACGAGGTGCAGGAAGGCGTGAATCAGCAGTACGCGCTTACACCGGTCCCAGGCAGCTTCGTCTCGTTCTCGGCGAACCAAGGTGTCTATCTCGCCGCGCTTTCCGCCGGCTTCCACATCGACGCATCCTCGGTCGGCCCCCTCGGACACTTCTACGGAACCATGGCCGCTGGTCCGGGCGACCCGAACGCACAGTTCAACGAGGTGACGGATAGGTACATCGGTCTCTCTTTCGTGCGCGATGAAGCCCTCTACTACGCGTGGGTCCGCGTCAGCGTGAATAACGCGGCGGGCAGCCTGATTGTCCACGACTGGGCGTACGAGAGCTCGGGCGCTGGCATTCAGGCAGGGGCGATTCCGACTCCGAGTGCGCTCGCACTGTTGGCGGCGGCTGGTGTCGCGGGACTTTGGGTCGATCGAGGCCGCCGGCGATAGCGACGGGACGCGGTACACTTCAGTGCGGTGCTCGAAACCGCGGGACCTCATCGTTTCAGCAGGAAGCTCAGATGACAAAGGTCGTGCCCGAACTGCCCTTTATGACGCCCGGGCTCCTGGAAGCACTGCAGGACGATGATTCGCTGAAGATCATCCTGCAGCTCCAGATCCGGAAGTCCGCGGCCACGCTCAAGGTGCTGGTGAAGCTGACGGCGCTGCCGACGACGGTCGTCCAGGCGAAACTCGACCAACTCTGCGAGTTGCGGCTTGTGAAGGCGTTGCGCGCGAGCCAGGCGCATCGGGAGTGGCGGTACAAGCTCGCGTCGTCCGAGTTCTGTATCCGAGTGGATACAAGCAATCCAGACAGTTGGCGGCGGGTCTGCGCCCACCACTTGGCGCAACGGGACCGGATTCGTCGCGAAGTGGAAGCGCGTCGCTCGAAGACCGTTGTTCCACCGATGTTCCAGTTCTTCTCGACGCACACGGCATTCATGACTGCTGCGGAGCAGTTCGAGCTGCGAGCCCGCATCCGACGAGTCGAGAGCTTCATGGCTGCCCTCGAGAAGCGAAGCCACTCCGGCGGTCCCGCAGTCGAGAGAAGTGGGGGGCCAGAGAAGTCGACGCTGCATGCGGTGACCCTCGAAGTTGTTCCGCTCGACTCGCCGCTCTCGCCGCAGCCGCCGGTCCATTTCCTCGCACGCGGCACACCAGGCGATCGTCAGGTTGCCAAGTCGACGGATCGAGCGCTACTCTCGCCCCGAGAGACGGAGGTCGCACGCTTGCTCGCCGAGGGACTGAGTCGCCCGCAGATCGCGAAGACGCTTCGGCTCTCGCTGCACACCGTCTGCACGCAGTCGGCGGCGATCTACCGCAAGCTCGGCGTGCGCACGAGGGCGCACCTGGCGCGCGCGATACTCGAAGCCGAGGGGGCCGCCGTCCGCCCGGACAGAGCGCGGGCGCCCACGTGATGCCCGCTGGACCGCGAGGCACTCCCGCAACGGCTCAAGCCAGGCGTTGACGCGCTGGAATGGAAGCGACGCTCGGTCGGGCTCGAGGATGCAGCGGATCTGATCGTCGATCTCCAAGAGGCGCTCGGCGTCGGCGCTCGGCGTCGAGGCCTTGATCTTTCGGTGCCGTGCGGCCACCCTGAGCACTCGACGCCAGAGTCGCCGCCCGTATCGTGTGGCATCACCTCTGGTGATGGCGGCCTCGAACGCGCAAAGTGTCGCCCGACTGCCACGCCGACTCCGGGCGCGTGGGCAGTGGCGCGTACACGTTGGCCGCGGCCCGTACGCTGATCGGATGACAATCGACGCGGGGTCGTCGAAGTGGCCGATTGAGCCTGATTTCAGGCCTCTCGCCGAGCAATCGTCTTGTACGTTTGCATCGAACGTTGTGGACCGGCCTGTCTCGGAGACTGGGTCGGACGCATCGCAACGCCTGAAGCGGGAACCTCCACATGAACCACTCGACACTTCGATTGCTGGGAATCGCATCTGCAGGCATCGTGCTCGCGCTCGCTCCTGCCGCGCGCGCGCAGAGTGCCTGCGACGCCGATACGAATGACGACGGCGCCGTCGACTCTGCGGACCTCGGTGCGCTGTTGTCGCAGTGGGGCCCATGCAAGGCCTGCGGGTCCGACTTGAACCGTGACGGACAGGTGGATTCGTCCGACCTCGGCGCGTTGCTGTCGCTGTGGGGCGAGTCGTGCAACCCGCTCCCGTGGGCGACGGTGCTCGAGCAGTCGCCCGACCCCGCGATCGTGACGAACGCCGCGTTGCGCGACGCGATCGTG
>JBILDS010000254.1:0-4176 GCA_044352505.1 Phycisphaerales bacterium | reverse complement strand
CTGCGGCGTTGACGCAGTCATCGTTCGCCGGAGGATCGATCTGGCAGCCAGTGCACTGCGCAATCGCAGCGTTGGCGCAGACCTGATCCCACTCAGTTTCGCAGCAGAACGCGTCAGCAGCGCAGATCAGTGCGCAGCACTCAGCATCCTCACAGAGCGGCGTGCCGTTTGCCGTGCAGCAGTCGCCCGTGCCCGGATCACCGCAGCCCGGGAGGTCACCGGCGAAGAAGATCACGAGATCGGTCGCGCCGATTGCACCATCCCAGCCGCCGACGCGCACGAGCACGGTCTGTCCTTCGGTCATGCCGAAGGCCAAGCTCGACGCGAACGCAGCGCAGCCAGAACCGTCGTCGTTGCACGCGAGGAGGAATCCACCCTTATCCGGGCAGAGTTCATAGATCTCGATGCCGGTGTCGAACGGCGCCGGACCTGAGCAGGTCTCGAAGACGTAGTCACCGGTCTGCGTTGCCGTGAAGCTGAACCAGACGTCGTTGGTGAAGGCCACGCCGTCGAAACCACAGGTTCCATCCGCAACGTCCGTCGTCGCAAACGTGTTGTCGAAGGGATTGGCACCCTCAACCGCAACCGTCGCATTCGCGCAGAGGTCGTTCGCAGGCGCCGAAACATCGCACGGCACGCCGGTCACCTCGAGGGTGTACGCATTGCCAGCAGCGGTGCCGCAGGGGGAGCCTTCAAACGTGCTCGGAAGAGCCACGATGTAGTACTGGCCAGGAGCAAGGCAGACCGACGTTGTAGCCGGGCACTCGCCGACGGTGATGTCGCCGATGATCCCGCCGCAACCCGTACCGACGATCGCCGCGAAGCAATCGATATTGGAGCGGATCGAGAGCGAAACCTCCGTGCCTTCGGTAACGGTCAGGAGATACCAATCGGTATCGCGCGTACCGGCGTCAGCGAAGAATTCGCCAGCAACGGTGTCGCCGAGGCTGATTGGGTCGCTCGGGAGTCCGCCGCCCGGGTTGTTGCAACCGCCGTTGAGATCTTCACCGCAAGTCTCGGTTTCAACGAGGTTGGCCTTGCCGAGATCGCACGGAACGAACGGGGTGATCTCGATCGAACCCGAACCCGAATCGGCCGCGCTGAAGCCGCCGACAACGATGATGTACTCGACGCCACCAACGAGTTCCACAGCGGGAATGAGGCTGGAGAAGTTGGCGCAGCCTGCTCCATCGTCGTTGCAGGCAACGACGCCGTCAAACGGCGAGCAGCCTTCCATCACAGCGAGGCGGGTGTCGAAGTCTGCGATGTTGCAAGTCGAAACCGTAAACAGGCCAGACTCAACCGGGGTGAACCGGTAGAAAGCAGAGTTGTAGATGGCGTCGTCGCCGAACGCACCCGGGTCGCAGAACCCAGCGAGATCGACAACATCAGTGAGGCCGGTCGTGTCGAAGAAGGTTGCGCCTTCGAAGATCTCAGGCGCCTTCTCGCAACCAGCGCCACCGCCGCCGCCACCGTTGAGCGTGATACTCATGGTGCCGGTTCCAACGGGGGTCGTCGTTGCGTAGCCACCGATCGCGATCACGTACTCAATGCCGGCGGTCAACTCGACTGCCGCAATGAGGCTTGTGAAGCCAGTGCAGCCAGCACCGTCGTCGTTGCATGCGAGAACGCCGAACGCGGGATCGCAGTCATTCATGACAGCGATCTTGGTGTCGAACGATGCAGTTCCGCAGGTCGAGAATCGGTACGAGCCCGACTCAGTCGGGGTAAAGACGTAGTAGTTCGTGTTGTAGAACTGCGGCGTGAACTGCATCTGGCAGATGCCGGTCATGTCGATGATGGTTCCGGTCGGCGACTGCGTGAAGGGGTTGTCGCCGAGGTTAAGCTCGGTGGCCTTCTCGCACGTTCCACCGCCGCCACCACCACCGCCGCCACCGCCACCAGGGGCGGTGATGTTGAGCGTTCCGGCTCCAGCGCCTGTGGATCCGAACGCGCCGATCGCGATCTTGTACGTGACGCCTGCTGCAAGGGTCGCGGTCGTCTGGCTCTGGAGGCCGCACGAGTCATCGTTGCAGCCGAGCACTCCAAACGACGGATCACAGTCGTTCAAAACTGCAATGCGGGTGTCCCACGTCGAGCCACCGCAAAGTGAGAAGGTGTGCGAGCCACTCACCGCCGCGGTGTAGTTGAAGTACGTGACGTTCCAGATGGTGTGCGCGGAGGCGCACCCGTTCCCGGCTGGCATGGCGAGGTCGCCAATACCGGCCGACGTCGCAAACGGGTTTGCACCGTCGGAGGCCGACGGGGCGTTGGCGCAGTCTTGCGCAAGTGCTGTGCTTGCGAGGACGGTCGTCGCCGCCACCGTACACAGCGAATTCCAATAAATCGAACGCATCCTGAATTCTCCTTCTTCAAGATTCACTCCGTCACGGTGCCGAGCTCGGGAACCGTGAGCACCTGACTTCGACCGTTGAGGGTGCAACGACCAACCGCCGACGCACGACGCCGGCGGCACACAGGTTCCCCGAACATATCCCGGTCCTGAGAATCTCCAAAGGCAGAGTTGCACGAAGTTCAAATTCCGTTCGACTTTTCACCCGTGCCGTGGCAGCCTCGGACGGACTTGGCGCAGCTCTAGCGGCTATATTCTCGCCCCGACCGCGCTCTTTGGCTCGGCTTTCCATCACGTTCTACCAGTCGCGCAACCGCGTGACGCACTCATTGGGATCCCTCGACATGGCACTCAAGACCGGCACCGTCGCACCAGCGTTTTCACTCCCCTCGAAGCCCGGCGAACTGGTCGACGTGGGCGCGTCGCTTGGAAACGAGAAGGTCGTCATTCTGTTCTTCCCGTTGGCGTTCAGTTCTGTCTGTACCGAAGAAATGTGCCATTTCCGTGACAACTGGTCGGAGTGGAACTCCCTCGGCTGCAAGGTGTTCGGTGTTTCGATCGACAGCCCGTTCGTGACCGACAAGTTCCGTGCCGAACTCAACATTCCGTTTCCCATCCTCTCCGACTTCAACAAGACGGTCGCGGCGAGTTACGACGCCTTGCACGCCGATTTGATGGGTCTCCACGGGGTCACAAAGCGGGCGGCCTACGTTGTCGGGAGCGATGGAAAGATCGCCTACGCGTGGGAGGCTGAGATCCCGAAGACGCAGGTCGATTTCGCGGCGATCAAGGCGGCGGTGGCGGCCACGGCGTGAGCGGCGCGCCTGCACCGGGCGAATCGGGTTATCCGCCAGGATTTCCGCCCGAGCGATGTGCCATGTACCTCGCTGGAAACGAGGGCGCGCCCCCGCGTGAGCAGTTGGTTCGCGCGGTGGCGTTGGTCGAGCGGCGAGACAGGCGAGACAGGCGAGACAGGGATGACACGGCGCACAAGCTCCGAGCGCTCGACGTCGGCTGCGGACCCGGCCGCGAAGCGCTCTTTCTTGCGCGCGCTGGGTTCGATGTCGTCGCAGTTGATCCATACCCCGAGATGCTCGCGCACGCGCGCAAACTGATTGCGAGCGACTCGGATGCTGCGTCTCTTGAGGACGTGGTGCGGTTCGAGCGCGCAACGTTGGAAGAGTGCGCAGCGACGCTTGAAGCCGCGTCGTTCGACCTCATCCATGCGGGGTTCGTGCTTCCTTTCGTGCTCCCTGAGTTTTTCGATTGCTGCTTCGCGCAACTTGCAAAGGCACTTCGACCAGGGGGGATCTTCTGCGGCCAATTCTTCGGTGCGAACGACGAGTTCATTCAAACCGCGCAGCCGGGAACGATGTCATGCCACACGTTGGCGGACATCCATCGACTGCTCACGGGTTTCGAGCTTCTCGAGGTCGAAGAAATCAATCGTTCCGGAAGAGTCGGGCGCGGCAGAGAGAAGTGGTGGCATGTGTTCCACGTGACCGCCCGGTCGTGAAGCTGCGCGCGCAGCGCAGGCGTACGCGGAGCTGAACGGGTCCCGCGTAGAGGCGGCCGATCTCGGACGCAGGCGAGTGTGGCCACAGCAGACTCGAGACGTAGGAGATTTTGGAGTGCAAGGAGGCGGCGCGCCACAGGCGGAGCCTTTGCGCGCCGTCGCTTCCGAGCACTCAAAAAAGAGCGGGCGAAGGGGATCGAAACCCCGAAGGGGTACAGGGAGACCCTGGACGCGCCGAAGGCGCGGACCCTGCGCGGTGCGCAGCGCCGTGCAGTTCGACCGCGAAGCAAAAGAACCGGACGCCCCG
>JBILDS010000252.1:0-4179 GCA_044352505.1 Phycisphaerales bacterium | reverse complement strand
GAGCACTTCGGGCTTGTCACAGTCGGCCCGGTCGACGGGCACGATCTGCCGTCGCTCATCGATGTCCTCAACGAGGCCAAGCACTTCGATCGCCCGATGGTGCTCCATGTGAAGACCATCAAGGGCAAGGGCTACAAGTTCGCAGAGGGCGATTCGACGACCTTCCACTCGCCGAGCCCGTTCAGCGTGGTCAACGACGACGGCGAGGAACTCGTGAGCGAAGGTTGCCGCGTCGAGCTCAAGAAGAGCGCGCGCAGCTTCACGAGCGCGTTCGGCGACATCCTCGGCGACCTCATGTCGCGCGACCCGAAGGTGGTCGCCTGCACGGCCGCCATGCCGGACGGCACGGGCGTGTCGAAGGTGATGAACCGCTTCCCCGACCGCGTCTTCGACACGGGCATCTGCGAGAGCCACGCGCTCGACATGATGGCGGGCCTCGCGAAGACAGGTTGGAAGCCCTTCTTCGCCGTCTACTCGACCTTCCTCCAGCGGGCCTTCGACCAGTGCTTCCAGGAGGCGTCGCTCCAGGGCCTGCCCGTCCGCCTCTGCCTCGACCGCGCCGGCTTCGTCGGCGGCGACGGCGCGGTGCACCACGGTTTCTGCGACATCGCGCTCCTCGCGACGCTTCCCAAGGCGTGCCTGATGGCTGCGATGGACGAAGCGAGCCTGCGCGCCTCGGTCGAGTTCATGGCGAACTTCGAGGACGGGCTCTCGGCCGTCCGCTACCCGCGCGACAGCGTGAGCGGCATGTTCGCGGCCGAAGAGTGCCCGCCGTTCGTCCTCGGCAAGGCGCGCGCGCTCATCAAGCACGCCGACCCGCAGGTCGCGATCCTCGGCTACGGCACGAGCGTCATCGACGCAGGTGAGGCCGTGAAGGAGCTGGCGACCGAAGGAATCCACGCCGATCTCTACGACGCCCGCTTCGCGAAGCCCGTCGACGTCGACCTGGTCGCAAGCCTCGTCGCGCGCGGCGTTCCGATCATCACGGTCGAGGATCACTCGATCCGCGGCGGCTTCGGCGCATGCGTCCTCGAGGCCTGCAACGAGCGCGGCATCGACACGCGGCACATCACGCGCCTCGCGATGCCCGACGGCTGGGTCTACCAAGGCGAGCGCAAGGATCAGCTGGCCGAGGTCGGCCTCGACCCAGCGTCGATCGCGGCGAAGGCGCGCGAGATCGTGAAGCGCGAGACCCCCGCCCGCGCGGCCGCGATGCGGTGAAGTCGAGCGCGCAGCGCGAGCCTTGAACTGTGAGAGTCGACGGCCCTGATGGGTGCCACTACTTCTAGTAGTGCCTCGTGAGAGTCCGTGCGCTGTCGTACCCCGCACTACTGGAAGTAGTGGCACCCATGAAGGCTGTCGACGCGGACATGGGTCGCGCGGGCTTCGCCCTCGTCCGAATCCAGCACCAGAGGAAGCGGCCAACGCCGCGACCGCTCATTAATGCCGCACGTCGCGCGCGCGGCCGGAGACCATGCGGTCGACGGGCATCAGGATCAGGCTCACGCGCTCCGCGAACAGGCGGCCGAGGCGTTCGATCGAGGCGATCGTTCCAGAGCCGACGGGGCCTGCGGCCTTCGCGGACTCCGCGATCTCCTTCGCGTCCCACTCGGGGTGCCAGTCGATGCCAACGACCCACGGGCCGAGGCCCCACGCAGCAAGCTTCGAGCCGGGCGTCGAACCAAACGCGCGCGCGCCGTCGGGAAGCTTCGACACGCACTCGTCGTTCCACACGGCCTGGTCGCTCGTCCAGCGCTGCCCCGCGAAGAGCGGCTCCTCGCGGCCGACTGCGTTCAGCTTCACGCCGACGATGCCGCGCTCGCTGCAGGAGGCGACTTCGCCGCCAAGCGCACGCGCCACGAGGCGCGATCCAGCGCCGATCCCGAGGATAGGAATCTCGCGAGCGACCGCGTCGCGCACGAACGCCTCGATGGCGCCCGTCGACGGGCCGACGGAGTTGCCTCCACCCGAGACGACGACGCCGTGCACCTCGTCGAGATCGACGGGCATGGTCGACGCGTTGCGGGCGTCGACCTGGTGAACCTGCTGGCCATACTCGCGGAGCGTGCGGCCAAGGAGACCCGGGGCACCGTCTGCGTCGAGCTCGAAGTACTTGATCGCCATGGAGGAATCCTCGCGTGAGAGTGTCTAGCGACGAGCGCGCGGGCGCGTTCAGCCAACCGCGACGGGAGCCGCCACGGAAACCCGTGGGCCAGCCGCCTTCACGGCGTCGGACATCTTGAACTTGGACTCGTTCTCGCGGAACTTCATGGCAAGCTCAGTCGCCTTCGCGTCGTACGCGGCCCGGTCTGCCCAGGTGTTGCGCGGGTTAAGCACCTCGCTCGGCACGCCTTCAACCGCGGTCGGTATCGAAAGCCCGAAGATCGGGTGCTGCTCGAACGACGCCTTCGCAAGCGACCCGTCGAGGATCCGCGTGACGAAGGTGCGGGTGTACGCCAGCTTGAAGCGGTGACCGATGCCGTACGGGCCGCCCGTCCAGCCGGTGTTCAGGAGCCACACGTTGGCGCCGTGCTTCTTGATGCGCTCGGCGAGCATCTCCGCGTAGACCATCGGGGCGCGCGGAAGGAACGGCCCGCCAAAGCACGGCGAGAAGTTCGGCTGCGGCTCCTTCACGCCAGCCTCGGTGCCGGCGAGCTTCGAGGTGTAGCCGTTCAGGAAGTAGTACATCGCCTGCTCGGGCGAGAGCTTCGACACCGGCGGCAGCACGCCGAACGCGTCGGCCGACAGGAAGACGACATTCTTCGGATGACCCGCGACCGACGGGATCTTGGCGTTCGCGATGTACGACACCGGGTAGGTGACGCGCGTGTTCTCCGCCTTCTTCGCGCTGTCGTAGTCGGGGACGCGCGTGACGGGGTCCATCACGACATTCTCGAGGACCGAGCCGAAGCGGATCGCGTTCCAGATCTCGGGCTCGCCTTCCTTCGAGAGTTTGATGCACTTCGCGTAGCAGCCGCCCTCGACATTGAAGACGCCCGACTCGGACCAGCCGTGCTCGTCGTCGCCGACGAGATCGCGGTTCGGATCGGCCGAGAGCGTGGTCTTGCCCGTGCCCGAAAGGCCGAAGAAGAGCGCCACATTCGACGGATCCTTGCGGTCGACGTTGCACGAGCAGTGCATCGGGAAGACGCCCATGTCCGGCAGGTCGTAGTTCATCGCGTAGAAGATCGACTTCTTCATCTCGCCCGCGTATTCGGTGCCGACGATGATCACGGTCTTCTTCTCGAGGCTCTGGGCGATGCCGATGTGGGTCTTGAGGCCGAATTCAGCGGGATTCGTGATCTTCATGCCGCAGGCGTTGATGATCGTCCAATCGGCCTTGAAGGCGGCCAATTCCGCCTCGGGGACATTGATGAAGAGCGTCTTCGCGAAGAGCGAGTGCCACGCCTTCTCGGTGAAGACGCTGACCTTGAGGCGGAACTTCGGGTCCGCGCCCGCATATCCGTCGAAGCGGAAGAGGTCGCTCTTCGAAGAGAGATGCTTGAGGGCGGCGGCCTTCAGCTTCTCGAAGTTCTCAGGCGAGATCGGCTGGTTGACCTTGCCCCAGTTGATGTTGCCGTGGATCCCTGTGGTGTCCTCGAGGTACTTGTCGTCGGGGCTGCGGCCGGTGCGCTCGCCGGTGTCACATTGGAGGGCGCCGTTTGCGGCAAGTTGACCCTCGCCGCGCGCGAGCGCGAGCTCGATCAGGCGGGCGGTCGCGAGGTTCGCGTGTACGGAGGCGGAACCGAAGTCGACGGGAAGCGTGGGAAGTGCCATATATCGGTGGTCGTTTGGTGTTGAATCTTGCGCTGGCCGATTGTCTGTCTGCCCGCCTCAATCAGACGCGGGGCATCGTTCTCGACCGTTCCCGCCCTTCTCCTGCAAGACAGCGAGCAAGGGCGCGTAAGGGGTCGGATGGTAGCACATCCCCTGCACGCCCCGCAGCCAATGCCATTGACCAAAAACCCGGCGTCCGCTATCATTTCGACTCTACGGAGGCCATAGCTCAGTTGGTAGAGCACCGGATTGTGGTTTCGGCTGTCGCGGGTTCGATCCCCGTTGGTCTCCCTTCCTTCTTTGAGCGGTCGCGGCTGCGGCCGCTTCCGTGGTTTGAGCGGTCGCGGCTGCGGCCGCTCCCTCTGGCGTGTTCGGGAGCTTTGAGCGGTCGCGGCTGCGGCC
>JBILDS010000251.1:0-4189 GCA_044352505.1 Phycisphaerales bacterium | reverse complement strand
TCTCGGGCGATCACATCGTTGAGCAGCATGTCCACCAGCTCGATGTGATGTGCTGGGCGATGGGAGATCATCCCACGCTCGTGCGCGGCGTCGGCGGGCGACAGGTGCGCACCGATGCGAAGTTCGGCCACATCTTCGATCACTTCGGGCTCGAGTTCCAGTTCCCCGGCGACCGCTTCGTCTTCTCGATGTGCCGCCAGCAGGACGGCACCGACGGGGAGGTCGAGGAAGTGTTCCACGGCGCCGAGGGCACGCTGTCGATGCGCTCGGGCGGAGCCGAGATCACGGGCAAGAACGCTTGGAAGTTCAGCGGTGGCCAGCGCGATCCGTACACGCAGGAGCACATCGATCTCCAGAACGCGATTCTGAAGGACCTTGCGCTCAACGAGGCCGAGCAGGTCGCGAAGAGCACGATGTGCGCCATCATGGGCCGCATGGCCGCCTACACCGGCAAGGACCTCACCTGGGACGAGGCGATCAACTCGAAGGAAGTGCTCATGCCCGAGTCGATCGAGTTCGGCTCGCGCCCCGAGGCGCCGGTGGCGATCCCGGGCAAGACGAAGTTTGTCTGAGTGGGTTCATCTGAGTGGGTTCATGCGAGTGAACCATGTCGCCGAGGGCGAAGCCCGAGCAGTGAGCCCGAGGTGTCGACAGCCAAAACGGGTGCCACTACTTTCAGTAGTGGTTTAGTTTTCGCATCGGCACGCCGCTCGATCCAAGCCTCCCCGACTCCGCAGAGCTCGAATCAGCGGCCCCTCGGTACGGCTGTCGATCCCTACCGTTTCCCGCCGCCATCGCCGATCCACGCCACCGCGCCATGTCGCTCGATGCGTGCGCGGTAGCCTGGGAACTTCGCGAGGATGGCCGCTGCGGCGCGATCGTCATGCGTCAGCGCGAGCGCCGTCCCGAGCGCGTCGACCGCGCAGTCGAGCGGGCCGATCACCGTCACCTGCGCGAGGTCGGTCGCGCCGAGACCCGTGCGTGGGTCGACGATGTGCGCGTATCGCGTGCCGTCGATCTCGACGAACTGCATCGATCCGCCCGATGTGCTGATGGCGGCGTTGACGAGCGGAACCGACTCCGCCGCGACGCCCGCCGACTCCGGCGCGATCTCGATGCGCCACGCGGGCGCGTCGCTCGGCGCGTCTCCTGCCGCGATGTCGCCGGCCACCGCCACGAGGGCGCGCGGGCAGCCCTTCTCGCGAAGGACGGCGAGGGCCCGAATGGCCGCGAAGCCCTTGCCGATGCCGCCGAAGTCGAGCGTGACATCGGGGCGCAGCCGGCTGACGAACGAGTTCTCGAACGAGCCCTCAACCGTGCCCTCGACCGACACGCGACGCCAGTCGACGAGCGTGCAAGCCGCCGTGCGGTCGGCCGGCGACGGCAGCCGCAGCGACGCGCGGCTCTCGCGCCAGAGCGCAACGGACGGCGCGATGGTTGGATCAAAGAGCCCGTCGGTCGCAGCCGCCACCTCGAGCGCGCGAGCAAGAAGCTCGCAGAACTCGGGGCTCATCGCGCGCCGCGCGTCGCGCGAGTTGTTGAACACCGTGAGTTCCGAGGTGCGCTTCCAGTCGGAGAGCATCGAGTCGAGCCGGTCGAGGTCCTCAAGCGCGGCCTTCGCGGCGACGCGCGCGCGCTCCTTGCCGTCGGCGTCGTTGCGCTCGTCGATCGTGATCTCGATCTGGGCACCCATCGCCTTGCCGATGTACCGATAGCGCTTGGTGGCCGCGTCGCTCGCCTGCGCGGCTCCCGCGTCGGCCGCATTCGACTGAACCGCCGCCTTCGGCGCGCTCGAACACGCCAAGAGGAAGCCGGTCGCGGCGATCGAAGCTGCGGCACCCGTCACTCGGAGAGGATCGCGCATCAGCCGGCGCTCGCGGGGGAGGTCGTCGCTGCGGTCGGCGCAGCGGGCGCGGGAGTCGGCCACGGCTCGACGGGCGCCTTCTTCGTCACCCACCACGGCTTCGACAGCGCGCAGCCGCGGGTCGGGTTCTTCTCGAGGTAGTCCTGGTGGTACGCCTCTGCGGCGAAGAAGGTCTTCGCCGGCTCGATCTCGGTGACGATCTTGCGGCCGGTGAAGAGGTTCTTCGCGCCGAGACCGGCGATGAACGCCTTGGCGTCGGCTTCCTGCGCCGCGTCGACCGTGTAGAGGCCCGAGCGGTACTGCGTTCCGTAGTCGGGGCCCTGACGGTTCGGCGTCGTCGGGTCGATCATCTCGAAGAAGCCCTCGAGAAGCTGGCGGTACGAGATGACCGACGGGTCGTACACGACCTTCACAGCCTCGACATGCGGCTTGAAGCCGGCGGGGCGCTGCGAGGCGGGAATCCCGTCTTGGTTGCAGATGTCGTCGTAGGTCGGGTTTTCCTTCGATCCCTGCATGTAGCCGCTCGCCGCAGTGACGACGCCGGGCGCCTGCTGGAAGTAGTGCTCGACGCCCCAGAAGCAGCCGCCGCCGAAGTAGGCGGTCGCCGTCTTGACGGGCCGCGATTCGGCGGGGAACTCGGTGTCCTTGTCGACGAAGGTGAGCGCCGCGCCGTTGAGGCAGAAGCGCAGGCCGCTTGGCTGCGGGCCGTCGTCGAAGACATGTCCGAGGTGCGCGGTGCAGCGCGCGCAGAGGATCTCCATGCGCGACATCCCGTGGGAAGTGTCTTCCTTCGCGGCGACATGGGCCATGTCGAACGGCGCGAAGAAGCTCGGCCAGCCCGTGCCCGAGTTGAACTTGTGCTTGCTCGCGAAGAGCGGCAGGCCGCAGACGACGCAGCAGTAGGTGCCGTCCTTCTTGTTGTCGAGGAGCGTGCCGCAGAAGGCGGGCTCGGTTCCGGCGTTCTGCGTGATGCGGTAGGCCTCAGGCGAGAGCTTCTTCGCGAGCTCGGCGACCGTCGCGCGCGGAAGCGGCGTGATGTCGTAGCCCGAACGGGAGAGTTGCTTCACGGGTGCGGCGGCGGATGAAGATGGCACGGTGGAGTCCTTTGCCGCATCGGGCGCGGCTGTGTCTTGCACGATCGTGAGCGGCATGGGCTGCGCCGCGGAAGTCGGCGGCAGCACCTCGCGCGCGTAGAGAACGGCGGCCGCGGGGACGAGGATCATGCAGAGGAGGAGGGAGGCGAAGAGGTAGCGCATGGGGGCTCGGGGCAAGCAGGAGGGTAGGGCGCCTTCGCCCGATCGGCGCAGGTCGATGCACCGCATTGCAATGGGCCCGGTGGGAATCGAACCCACACGCCTTGCGGCCGCAGATTTTAAGTCCGCTGCGTCTGCCAGTTTCGCCACGGGCCCGGTCTGGGGCTGGATGCTACCCCGATCGGATCGATCAGGCGCGCGACGGCGGTTCTTCCTGCCTCGCCGTGTGCGCGACCTCGATGCCGACGAGGCGCGCCACGATCGCCGCGAGGTAGATCTGCGCGATCAGCGCCTCGAGCGCCGACAGCGCGCGGGCCTCGGAGGTCTTCGGCATGATGTCGCCGTAGCCGACCGTCGTCAGCGTGATCATCGAGAAGTACCGCAGCTGCGTCTCGGGCGAGCCGAGCGTCGGGTCGAGGTTGAACGCGTGCGGCTGCGCGCGGAAGATCAAGAGGAAGATGAAGCCGAACAGCACCCCGATGAGGATGTAGACGCAGATCGCGGCGAGCAGCGTGTTCTGCGTCACGCGTGGGGCGCGGATCACATAGTTGAGGAGGAGCAGCAGGACGAGCAGCGTGAACGCGGCCGACACGATGTCCGCCGAGTGCGTCAGGAAGGTGGTGTCATCGAAGCGGTCGGCGAAGCGCGCCACGAGCGCAAGCCCGAGCAGGCTGACCGATCCCCAGAAGAGCGGCCGCGATTGCTCGAGCCGCCGCAGCACTCCGAGCAGGATCAGCGAGAACATCGCGTCGAGCACGATGACGATCGGAGACGACTCGATTGCCGGTCGCACCGCGAACACGAGGAGCAGCATCCAGAGGAGAAGCCGCAGCGGATGCTCGCGGATCGCGTCGAGGGTTGCGCGCAGGGCCGTCATGGGAGTCGGCTAGTGCGCGCCCTTCTCGAGATGCCCGCCGAAGGCGAAGCGCTGGGCGCTCATCACCTTGTTCATGAAGTCGCCGTTGCCGCGCGAGCTGAAGCGGCCGAAGAGCGCGGCCGCGAGGACGGGCGCAGGCACGCCTTCGTCGTTCGCGGCCTCGAGCGTCCAGCGGCCTTCGCCCGAGTCGCTCAC
>JBILDS010000052.1:0-14263 GCA_044352505.1 Phycisphaerales bacterium | reverse complement strand
CTTGCGCATCGCGACGCGCTCGATGCCGAGGCCGAAGGCGAAGCCCGTCCACTCCTCGGGGTCGATGCCGACCGACTTGAAGACGTTCGGGTCGACCATGCCGCAGCCACCGAGCTCGATCCAGCGCCACTCGGGCACGCCGTTTCGCATCACGCGCATCTTCATGTCGAGCTCCGCACTCGGCTCTGTGAACGGGAAGAAGCTCGGGCGCAGGCGGATCTCGGCCTCCGGACCGAAGAACGCCTTCGCGAACTGGACGAGCGTCGTCTTGAGGTCGACCATCGACACCTTGCGGTCGACATAGAGCCCCTCGACCTGATGGAACATCGAGTAGTGCGTCGCGTCGTGCGCGTCGGGGCGATACACGCGGCCGATCGCGCAGATCTTCAAGGGCGGCTTCATCGTCTCCATCGTGCGGATCTGCACCGTCGACGTCTGGGTGCGCAGCAAGAGCTTCCCCGCGACCTCTCCGCCGAGGAAGAAGTTGTCGGCGGGCCCGCGCGCGGGGTGACTTTCAGGAATGTTGAGCGCATTGAAGTTGTGCCACTCGTCCTCGAGCTCGGGGCCGTCGGCGACCGCGAAGCCCATGCGTCCAAGCACATCGACGATCTCGTCGATCGTCTTCGTGAGGACATGGCGCGCGCCCTCCCCCATTGGTAGCCCAGGCTCGGTCACATCGACAGCGGGTCCCTTGGGGGCGGCCGCAGCGGCGTCCTTTCGCGCGTGGAACGCCGCTTCGATGACGGCCTTCACCTCGTTGAGCCGCTTGCCGACGGCGGGCTTCTCCTCCTTCGGAACCGTCTTGAGGGCATCCATGACCCCCTTCAGACGACCGTTCGACCCGAGCCAACGCACACGGAAGGCCTCAAGCGCTGCGGTGTCCGCCACAGCTGCGATCTCAGAAAGGGCCTCGTGCTCCATCGTGTCCAGGTCGGCAAGCATGGCGCGGAGTGTACCGCTTGGATCGGCGCGACTGGGCGAGCCTTCGATCGCGGAAATGGACGAAGCAATAGCGCGGGCGTTGGCTCGTTCGATGCGCATGATCTTGCGCCACACCGCGTTCGCCATCGTTCTCGCGACGTCCGCCGCCTGCGCCAACCACTCGCAAGATGAGGTACCGGCGCCGCAATCCACACAGCCCAAAGCGCTACCTCTCGCGTCGCCACCCGCGACCGCCACGACGACCGCCACGACGGCACCCACGGCGGCGACCGCAACCGCAACTGTGGCCGACGAAGCCTTCCTCGCGCGCTGCCGAAGAGCGGCCGAGTACTCGCGAAAGCACGACGGCGAGGTGCTCGTTGTCTACCTCGACGGGAAGCCCGTCTTCGAAGACACCATTCGAAACTTCACGATCGAAACGCCGCATCTACTCGCAAGCGGCACCAAGAGTTTCAGCGGCATCGCAGCGGCACTTGCAATGGAAGACGGGCTTCTCTCGCTCGATGAATTGGTCAGTACCACCATCCATGAGTGGAAAGAAGATCCGCAAAAGTCGAAGGTCACCGTGCGGCAATTGCTCTCGCTCTCGAGCGGGCTTGAGTCACTTGGAAGCGTGATTGACAACCCTCGTAACGCGCGTGCCGCCGGCATGTCGAACCGGGTCACGGCCTCGATCAATGCCAAGACCCGCGCCGAGCCGGGCGAGCGCTTCATCTACGGCCCCAGCCAGTTCTATGTGTTCGGTGAGTTGATGAAGCGCAAACTCGCTGCTGCGAAGACGGGCGACGCCGATCTCGTTGCCTATCTCGATCGCCGGGTCTTCAAGCCACTTGGCATCAACCCCCGCTTCCTCCGCGACGACGCGGGCAACGCGAATCTTCCCGGCGGCTGCCGCATGGGTGCGCGCGACTGGGCGATCTTCGGTGAGTTTGTGCGAAACGGCGGCGTCCACAATGGCGTGCGCATCGTCGGCCAAGAGACGCTCGCAGAGCTCATGAAGTCCCACGGCCCGAACAAGGCGTACGGGCTCACGTGGTGGCTGATTCGCGACGATGCGGACGCAGCCGACCCGGAGGATGCGCTGGCGGCCGACATGGTGGCCGACCGCCTGGAGGAGCGCGGCGGCGCAATGCGCGGGCGGATGGCGGAGCGGGCTCGGGATCGTGCACGCGACATTGGCCCCGACGCGGACAGCGCGATCATCGGGTTCATGGCCGCCGGCAAG
Source organism: Phycisphaerales bacterium (assembly GCA_044352505.1). Classification (GTDB taxonomy): domain Bacteria; phylum Planctomycetota; class Phycisphaerae; order Phycisphaerales; family SM1A02; genus QWPT01. The sequence goes on along the minus strand of JBILDS010000052.1, from coordinate 12,096 downwards.
GGCAAGCAGCGCCTCTACATTCTGCCCGAGCAGAAACTGACGATCGTGCGATTCGGCCCACTCGAAGGTTCGCGCGGGTTCGAGAACCGCGAGTTCTTGAAGCTGCTCCTCGGCATGTGAGTGGAGCAAGATGTGGGCGCCAAAAGCAACCGCCCCGCGCAAGGCGGGGCGGTTGAAAGTTTCACACAATTGCCAATGTCACTCGGCCGCGGGCGCCTCTGCTGAGGCGGCTGCAGGAGCTTCACTCTTGCTTCCGGCCTTCTTGCGAAGGTCGGCTGCGAAGACGGTCCGCTTGTCGGCGGTGCGACGGCGGTTCGAACGGCGTCCGCTGACCTGCGGACCCTCTTCCTTACCGACGAGCTGCAAGAGCACGAGGTCGGTCTGATCGCCAACGCGACGCTTGTCGAGCTTGATGATGCGGGTGTAGCCACCGGCGCGGTCCGCGTAGAGCGGAGCGACCTTGCTCATCAGGTGCTGCACGAGGCGCGGGGCCTTGCGGAGCTCGCCGTAGCGGTTGAACTCGATCGCGTCCTCGCTCGGGAGATCCCAGAGCTGGTGCGCGTTCTTCTTATCCTCGGTGGTGTTCGGGTCGGCGACCCAAGCGAACACGGCGCGGTCGTTGATGCGCGCCTCGATGCCACGGCGACTTGCGAGGCCGCTGCGCTTCGCCATGGTGATCAGCTTCTCGACGAACGGCTGGACAGCCTTCGCCTTGGGAAGCGTGGTCTCAATCTGGCCGTGCTCGAAGAGACCTGCCGCAAGATTGCGGAGCATCGCGCGACGGTGATCTTCCTTGACGCAGAGTTGCTTACCAAAGACACGGTGACGCATGACTTGATTCCTATCTGGGCGCGTGCCTCAAGGCCGGGCCCTCATTCACTCGTTGTCCGCACGACCCACCGTCGCACGGGCCTTCACATTCACACCACTCAGCCGTTCAGCAGACCTTCCGGCACTGGGAAGCCGAGGTGGAGTCCCATCTTCTCGAGTTCCATCTTCACTTCGCGCAGCGACGTCTTGCCGAAGCTGCGCACGCTGAGGAGGTCGTCTTCGGTGCGCTGCACAAGCTCGCCCACCGTACGAATCTTCGCGGTTTCAAGGCAATTCGAGGCGCGCACGCTCAATTCGAGCTCGCTCACCGGCATGCGCAGCCGACGGATGATCTCGTCGTCTTGCGCGTTGGCGTCGGCAACCTCATCCGAAACGACCGAGTCGCCGATTTCATCGAACTGCACGAACGGATTGAGATGCTTGCGCAGAATCTTGCCCGCCTCGACGAGAGCCATTTCCGGCGTAACCGTGCCGTTGGTCCAGATGTCGAGAATGAGTCGCTGCTTGTTGGTCTGCTGACCAACGCGGGTGTCTTCGGTCGAGAACCGCACGCGCTGCACGGGCGAGAAGATCGCGTCAATCGGAATCTCGCCGATGACCTGCTCGGTACCCTTGCTTGCTTCCTTTGCGATCTGCTCGTTGGCCGGCATGTAGCCGCGACCCTTCTCAACCGTGAACTCGATGTCGAAATCGATCTTGTCGGTGAGCGTCGCGATGACCTTGTCGGGATTCATGATCTCAACCGACGCGTCGCACTCGATGAGCTCTGCGGTCACGTCGCCAGGACCTTCGGCCGAGAGGCGCATGGTCTTCGGACCGTCGCCATCGACGGCGACGATGATGCCCTTGATGTTCAGGATGATGTCGACAACATCCTCGAGCACGCCCGGGATCGTCGAGAACTCATGGGTGACGCCCTTGATCTTGATCTTCGTGATCGCAGCGCCCTCGATTGAGGAGAGCAGCACGCGTCGGAGGCTGTTGCCGATGGTCGTACCGAAGCCTGGCTCAAACGGCTCGGCGATGAATCGCGCAAACGTGTTCGAACGGCTCTTGGGGTCGGGAATGACATTCGCGGGAAGATCGAGGCCGCGCCAACGAAGATGCATCACAAGCTCCTAGTGCCCATTCCGGGCTTTCGACAGAACCGGGCTTCCGCCCTGTTTCGACACCATCTGCAGCTCGGACGGCCACCGCTGTCGAACGGTGGATTCCTTCTGTGCAGCGGATCCAATTGAATCCGTTGAGAGAGCTGTTCGCCCGCGCAACGGGGATGTGCTTGGTTCGCTCATCATCATCCGGCGAGTGCTTCGCCGGATGCGTGGGATTTAGACTCGTCGCTTCTTCGGCGGGCGGCAACCGTTGAACGGGATCGGCGTGTGGTCTTCCACCGCCGTCACGCGCAGGCCGTTTGCCTGGAGCGCCGTGATCGCGCTTTCGCGACCGGGGCCCGGACCCTTCACGCGCACTTCAACCTCGCGCAGACCGCTGCGCTTGGCAACGCCAACGGCCTTCTCAGAAGCGCGGCTCGCAGCGAACGGCGTCGACTTGCGTGCGCCCTTGAAGCCGACGGTGCCGGCCGACGCTTGGGCGATGGTCTCGCCGTTCACGTCGGTGATGGTCACGAGCGTGTTGTTGAAGGTTGCGTTCACGTGCACGAGGCCGCGAAGCACGTTCTTGCGAACCTTCTTCTTTGAGGATGATGCTGAGGTCGGGGTGGTCATCTGGATGCTCTCTGTGATCAGTCGTACAGCGGAGGATTCATGCACGAAGTCAAGGCGAATCGCCTCAACCACGCATGCATCAGCCCTTCACGCCCTTCTTGCCGGCGACGGTCTTCTTCTTGCCCTTACGGGTGCGCGAGTTGGAACGTGTGCGCTGCCCATGCACCGGCAAGCTCTTGCGGTGACGATCGCCGCGATAGCTCTTGATGTCCTTGAGGCGCTGGATGTCCTGCTGGATCTGGCGACGCAGCGCGCCCTCCACCACGACCTTCGCATCGATGACCGACGCGATCGCCGCGACTTCCTGCTCCTTGAGGTCGTTCGTGCGACGCTCCGGGTCGATACCGACCTCGCGGAGAATCTCGAGCGCCACCTTCGGGCCAATACCGAACACGTAGCGGAGTGAAACTCCGATCTTCTTCTTCTCAGGAATGTCAATACCTGCGATACGCGGCATGGCTGGCTCCGGTCGTTCCGCCTTGCTCTCGTGAGCGCGACGGAAATCTTCGTGAAAATGGTGCGTGATGACTGTCTTTCCCCTTCGCGATTGGAACTCTCATCGAGAGACTCCAGGCCGAGAAAGGGGGAAGGGGAGATTGTAGCGAGAAACCCGCCGCCGTCAGCCCTGTCGCTGCTTGAGGCGCGGATTCTTCTTGTTGATCACCAGACGCTTGCCCTTGCGGACAACGATCTGGCAGTCGCGGGTGCGGCGCTTGATGCTGGAACGAACCTTCATGGTGGACTCCTTCGCTGTCTTCAACAACCGCAGCACTTGCTGCGGGTGCCTGGAGGACGAATCCGTCGCAGGCTTCAAAGTGTTTCGATCGAGTTTCTCGATCGCGTGTTCTCGATCGTGTGTTCTCGGTCGTCCTGAGTCGCCGAACCGCGGCGATCTCAAGGCGTGAATGTGGGTTCTCGGAATCTGTCTACCCAATCAGAAGCGGTAAACGATGCGGCCCTTGGTCATGTCGTACGGGCTCATCTCAACCGTGACCCGATCGCCGGGCAGGATCTTGATAGAGAACTTCCGCATCTTGCCGCTCACGTAGGCGATGATCTCCTGATCATTCTGCAGCCGGACGCGAAACATCGCGTCGGGAAGTGCCTCGGTGACCTCGGCTTCGAGCGTGATTTTGTCTTCCTTGGCCATCGTTTGGGGTGACCTCTCAGTCAAATCCTGTCTCGCTCGAACTCGTCTTGCGCGACTTCCGCGCTTGACTCCGTAACACCGTTCAACGTTCGCGATCCGCGGCCGCGCACCTGCGCAGTCGCTCAATCAACTATCCCGCCCTGCGCAATCGCGCCTCACATCCGCCCCGCAGCGTCAGCACGTCTGCGCCAACCCGCGTGACAGCAACTGTATGCTCAACATGGCAACTCGCAGCGCCAGAATCAACCGTCACGGTCCATCCATCTGCGGCCGTGGTTGCGCGCGGTGAAAGCCATGCGCCGTCGCGGTTGCGCGTTGGGCGCTCAAGCACCAGCATGGGCTCGATCGCAAGAACCATGCCCGGTCGGAGCGTGAAGTCCTGATGCGAAACCGCCCCGCTCCACGCGCAGGGAACCTGCGGCGGCTCGTGCAGCGTGCGCCCGATGCCATGTCCGACGAAATCAATCGCAATTGCGAAGCCCGCGCGTTCCGCGATCGCCTCGAGATCCGACGCAATGCCGCTCCAACGGCGTCCGGGAGCGATCGCGTCGACTGCGTGCGCGAGCATGCCCTCCGCGCAGTCGAGCATCGCCGCGCGGTCGGGGAGCGGAACTCCAACAGCGACCGTGGTTGCAGTATCCGCGCACCAACCGCGCAGTCGGACACCGACGTCAATCGAAACGAGGTCGCCACACGAGATCACGCGGTCGCCGGGGATCGCGTGTACCAGCTGCTCGTTGACACTCACGCAGCTGGCAGCGGGAAATGGGGGTCGCGCGCCCGAGCCGACATAGCCGAGGAACAGCGGCTCACCGCCGCCCGCTTCAATGGTGCGGCGCACGGCTGCGTCGATCTCGCGCGCCGTGGCACCCACAACGCACGCTGCGCGCGCCGCGTCAAGCGCCGCAGCGGCGAGTGCTCCAGCGGTGCGAATCGAATCAATCTCAGTTGCGGTTCGGAGGGCAATACCGCGTCGCGATGCGCCATGCGCCCCGCTCCCAACGCGCACGGAATCCCTCACGGCGGGGCGTTGAGCTCGCGTCGCGGAAGTCGGGGCAGGAGCAGTGGTCGAGCATGCGGCCATTGCGATCAGCCTTGCCGACTCCGAACGCGCGGAGCCTTCTGATCGTTGGGGCCAGACGCGAGGAAGCCCGAATAGTTGCGCATGAGCAGGTTCGCCTCGATGCGCTGGATGAGGTCAAGCCCGACGCTCACCACAATGAGAAGTCCGGTGCCGCCGAGGAACTGCGAAACATCGGGCGGGATGCCCATGTTGAAGCTCACCACGGTGGGAATGACTGCGATCGCCGCGAGGAATCCACCGCCGACGTACGTGATGCGCTCCATCACAGTCTCGAGATACTCAGCGGTGCGCGGACCAGGTCGATATCCGGGAATGAAGGCGCCGCTCTGCTTGAGCTGCTTCGACATGTCTTCCGGGCTGAACTGCACGGTGGTCCAGAAGTAGCTGAAGAAGAAGATCAGCGCGATCTCGAGGATGACATACGGGAACATGCCCGGGCGGCTGTTCCGTTCCATCGCGCTTGTGAACCACTGCCACCATGAGACGCCGTCGCTGCCCGACGCCGCCGCACGACCCGCGAGCCAACCGAAGATGCTCGCGGGGAAGATCATGAGCGAGCTGGCGAAGACGATCGGCATCACGCCTGCGTGGTTCACGCGGAGCGGGAGATACTGACGCTGGCCGCCGAACACGCGACGTCCGCGTGTGTGCTTCGCCTGCTGAATGGGAATCCGTCGCTGCGCAACCGTGATGATCACCGCGCCGGCCACGACGAAGAGGAAACCACCCGTCAGCAGAATCACGCCAACAGGATTGATCTGCCCCGCTTCCGACTGGATCGACGGCGTGAAGTTCTCAACCACCCAGCCCACCGCAGCAGGCATGCGCGCAACGATGCCGGCGGTCAGAATGAGCGAAATGCCGTTTCCGATGCCGTGCTTGTCGATCTGCTCGCCCAGCCACATCAGGAAGAGGCTGCCTGCAGTGAGGCCTGCGATACCTGCTGTGAAGAAGATAAGTTGACCGCCGCCGGCGGTGAAGTTCGCTTGGACCAGTCCCTCTGAATTGAGGAACGAGAGCCACATGAAGCCCTGCACCAAGCAAAGCACCACTGTGGTGTAGCGAGTCCACTCGTTGATCTTGGTCTGGCCCGACTGGCCTTCCTTCTTCAAATCCTTCAACGGCTGCCAAACCGTTGCAAGAAGTTGGAAGATGATCGATGCCGTGATGTACGGCATGATGCCAAGACCGAAAATGGTCGACTGCTGGAGGCTGCCGCCTGAGAAGATGGACGCATACTCAAGGATGCGACCGAACCCAGATGCGCCGCCCTCTGAGGCGCGCTCCGCCGCTTCCCGGAGCGCGGTCTGATCGACGCCGAGAAGTGGAACGACAAAGCCAAGCCGATAGATCGCCAGCATGCTGAGCGTAAACAGCACACGTCGGCGCAGGTCTGGAACCTTAAAGATGTTCGCGAAGGCTTGCAGCATCTGATTGGATCTTCAGCAACCCGAAGGTGGGAACCGCGACGATGAGGTCACCGTTGGGACTCGCACGCCAACTCGGGTCTGGCGGACACACGCAACGCTCGATAGAACTCAGTCCTGCTTCTTCTCGGCGATGACCGTGCAGGATCCGCCTGCGGCCTCGATCTTCGACTTGGCGCTTGCGCTAAACGCGTCGGCGACAACCTTGAACTTCTTGGCGATATCGCCGGCACCAAGCACCTTCAGCGGGAGCTTCGCGTTCGGCACCAAGCCGAGCTTCACGAGCGAGTCGATGTCGACAGTCGCACCGGCCTCGAAGTTCTTCTCGAGGTCGCGCACGTTCGTCACCCAGTACTCGGTGCGGAAGCCCGCGTTCGAGAAGCCGCGCTTGGGGAAACGACGCGCAAATGGAGTGGCGCCGCCGGCGTACGACGGACGGCTCACCCAGCCTGCGCGGCTCTTCGCGCCCTTGTGGCCGCGCGTCGAGGTGCCGCCGTGGCCGCTCGCTTCGCCGCGACCAACGCGCTTGCGCTTCTTGTGCGGTCCGACCTTGGCTGTGATGTCATGGATCATCATGGCTTGACTCTCCGAGTCGGCCGCGTGTGCGGCCGGATGTTCGTCAGTGGAAATCGTGTTCGTGGGTGGCGTTGTGCCGAGCGATCAGTGGAGCGAGACTTCAGGCTCCCGAAGCCGGAGCTGGCGCACTTGCAGCTTCGCCGCCACCGGAGTCTGGTCCGCGACGCGGTCCACGCGGACCGCCGCGACCACCGCGACCACCACGGCGATTCTCATCGCCCACGGTGTTCTTCGGAGCCGCCATCTTCTCGCCGCCCTTCGAGGTCGGCATGAACGCGGCACCGCGCTTGATCGCCTCTTCGACGGCGGTTTCCGGCAGCGTCACTCCGCGGAGCGCCTCCACCTGTCCGCGGCTTCGCAGCGTCTCGAGGGCTCCGATGGTCGCCTTCACGACGTTCTTCGGGTTGCTCGATCCGTAGACCTTGGTGAGGCAGTCCTGCACACCGATGAGTTCAAGCACGGCGCGCACGGGAGCGCCAGCAATAACGCCGGTTCCCGGGGCTGCCGGCATCAACTTCACAGTGGTCGCACCAAAGCGACCAATGACGAGGTGGGGAATGGTCTTCCCTTGCAGCTGGAACGACGTCATCTTGCGACGGCCTTCCTTCTGCGCCTTCTCGATGCTCTGGGGCACCTGGTTCGACTTTGCGTAGCCGACACCTGCACGGCCGCGGCGGTCGCCCACCACAACCATTGCGGAGAAGCTGAAGCGGCGTCCGCCAGCGACGGTCGAAGAGGTGCGATAGACGCCGACGGTCGTCGACTCGATGGATGAGGTTTCGTCGATGATCTCTGCCATAGGTGGAACCAGTCGTGAAGCCGTTGCCAAAGCGACGGCCGGGGTGTGGTCATTCAGTCACGCGCGATCAGAACTGCAGTCCGCCTTCACGCGCGCCGTCTGCGAGCGCCTTGATGCGGCCGTGATAGAGGTAGCCGTTGCGGTCGAAGACAACCTTCGACACGCCCTTCTCCTTCGCGCGGGTTGCAAGGAGCTTGCCAACCGCGGTCGCCTCGGCAGTCTTGCCGCCGTCGATGGAGAAGCTCTTGTCGCGCGTAGAGGCCGACGCGAGCGTCTTGCCGGTGAGGTCGTCGATCACCTGGGCGTACACGTGGTTCAGTGAGCGGAACACCGAGAGGCGCGGACGATCGGGCATGCCCAAGATCTCCTTGCGGATGCCCTGCTTGCGGCGGGCTCGGCGGACGCGCTTGATGGTCATTCGGTTCATGATTTGCTCTCTTGATCTTGCCTGTCGCTGGAAGGTCTGACGCGCTGTGGTTCTGGTAGCGAATCGATTCTGTCGTGGCCACACTCTTGTGACCACGCGTTTGGAACCACGCTGCTTTACGCGCCGGTCGCCTTGCCCTGCTTGCGGATGATGGTCTCGTTCACGTACTTGATGCCCTTGCCGTTGTACGGCTCCGGCTTGCGCTTCGAGCGAATCGCGGCGGCGAACTCGCCCACACGCTGGCGATCGGAGCCGCTCACCGTCACGAAGATGCCGCCTTCGGTGGCAACTTCCACCTTCACGCCCTGCGGAATCGCAAGCGAGATGGTGTTCGCGTACCCGAGTTTGAGGTCGACGTTCTTGCCGACAATCTTCACCGAGTAACCGACGCCGATGACCTCGAGCTTCTCCGAGTAGCCATCGGTGACGCCCTTGATGCAGTTGTTGATGTTGGCGCGCGTGGTGCCCCAAAAGGCGCGGCGGTTGCCTTCCTCGAGCTTCGCCATGTCCGTGCTGCACACGATCTGGCGATCCTTCTCGTTCCACGCCACCGAGATCTCGGGGCGATAGGCGACCTTGAGGGTGTCGCCCTTGGGGCCGGTGATGGCGACTTCACGGGTGGTCGGGTTGACCGCAACCTTGCAGTTGCCGGGGACGATGATGGGCTTCTTACCGATACGCGACATGACTTGCTCCTGTCGTGCGGTGCACCTAGGTGCACGCGTTGCTCTTCGCTTGCGCTGTTGCGACCATCTCAGCAGACGGTCGCGACAACCTCGCCGCCCACGCGCATTTCGCGCGCCTTGCGGTCAGACATGACTCCCCTGCTCGTTGACACGATTGAGATGCCGAGGCCCTGCAGCGGTCGCGGCAGCTCGCCCACCGCCGCATACGCGCGGCAGCCGGTCTTGGACACGCGGCGAATCTCGTTGATGATGTTCTCGCCGCGCGTGCCGTACTTCAGGTTGATGCGGATGATCCCCTGGCGGCCATCAGCGATGCACTCGAAGTCAGCGATGTAGCCCTCGTCCTTCAGGACGTTGGCCACGCCGCGATTCAGCTTGTTACTGAGGACGACGACGGACTTCTCGCGGTTCCGCACAGCGTTGCGGATACGGGTGAGCATGTCGGCGGTGAGGTCTTGGACGGACATTCTTGAGGCTCCTGTCCCCTGCGCTATCCGCAGGGCGGGTCGTTCATTCAGTTCAGTTCGGTCGGTCGTGCGATCACCAGCTGGCCTTGCGCATGCCAGGAATCATTCCTTGCAGCGCCAACTCTCGGAGTTGGTGGCGGCAAATGCGGAACTTGCGATAGACGCCGCGCTTGCGGCCCGTGATCTCGCAGCGCACCTCTGCTCGGGTGCTGAACTTCGGCTTTCGCTGCATCTTGTTGAAGGTTCGCTTGCTGGCCATGTGTGTGGTTCCGATTGGTTCCGATTCAGACGGACCGGCGCGTGCGCGCGGATTACTTCTTCTTCTGACGCTCTTCGGGCTTGACGAACGGCATGCCGAGCTCGGCAAGGATGAAACGGCTCATCTTCGCGTCGGAGTTCTCAAACACGAAGGTGATGTGCATGCCGTGCGTGATCGTGGCGTTTGCCATGTTGATCTCGGGGAACACGGCCTGTTCGGTGAGGCCGAACGAGTACGAGCCGCCCTTGTCGAACGACTTGTCCTTCACGCCGCGGAAGTCCTTGATACGCGGAATCGCCAGATTGATCAGACGATCCATGAAGTGCCACATCCGGTCGCGGCGCAGTGTGACCATGAACGCGGATGGCATACCTTCACGAACGCGGAACTGCGCAACAGCCTTCTTCGCCTTGATCATGATGGGCTTCTGACCCGTGATCGTGGCAAAGTTGTTGATGAACTGATCGCGAACCTCAGGCTTCAACTTGGCGTTGTCGAGGTACTTGCCGACGCCAGCGTTCACCACGATCTTCATCAACTTCGGGAGCTGATGGACGTTGTCGAGTCCGAACTCCGCGAGTGCCTTCGGACCGACGGTGTCGATGTAGGCTTGCTGGAGACGGGGGTAGTTGCGCTTCACATGTGCCATAGATCTTGCTCGTTTCTGCTGTGTCGGACGCCTCATGCGACCGACCTTGGCGAACACCGGCACGGAGCCGGAATGGTTCAGAGAGTCAGGGTCTCGTTACTTCTTCTTCGCTCCGCGGAGCTGGTGCAATTCCTTGCCACCACGCGCCGCAACACGCGACTTGGATCCGTCCGGCTTCGAGACGAAACGCACGCGGGTCGGCTTGCCGTCGACCACGGGGCTTACGTTCGAAACATGGATCGGACCCTCTTCCTTTACAATCGTTCCCTGCGGGCGCTGCTGCGTCGGCTTGACGTGCTTCGTGCGCATGTTCGCGCCGCGCACCACAACGCGCTCACCTTCGTCGATGACGCGGAGGATCTCGCCGACGACGCCTCGAGAGGCGCCCTTCGTGACGATGACGGTGTCACCTTTGCGAATATGACGTGGCATGATTAGATCACCTCCGTCGCGAGCGACACGATCTTCATGAAGTTCTTCTCGCGGAGCTCGCGCGCAACGGCGCCGAAGATGCGAGTGCCCTTCGGGTTTCCGTCCTTGTCGACGAGCACGCACGCGTTCGAGTCGAAGCGCACGTACGAGCCGTCTTCGCGGCGCGTCGGGAACTTGCAGCGGACGATGACAGCCTGGACCTTGTCGCCGGCCTTCACGTCGCCGTTTGGGAGCGCCTTCTTGACGGTGCAGACCACTCGGTCACCGATGCCCATGGTGAGACGCGTAAACCGACCGCTGGCGGTCGAGGACCCGAGGACGCCAATCACCATGGCTTCCTTCGCGCCGCTGTTGTCGCAGACCTCGAGTCGTGATTCTTTCTGGATCATTGCTTCACTCCATCGCCGGGAGTCCGGCGTCGTTGTTCCTATCGACTTTCTCTCACGCGCCCGTTCCGATGCCGCCCACGACGCCTTCAGGAGCCCGCTCGACCACGCGAACGAGAACCCACGACTTCGTCTTCGAGATCGGGCGGCACTCTGCCACCTCGACGCGGTCGCCAAGGCGCGACTCGTTCTGCTCGTCATGCACTTGGAGCACCGTCCGCTTGCGGAGGTACTTGCCGTACTTCGGGTGCTTGCCCGAGTAGGCGATCACGACCTTGCGGGTCTTGTTGCGCTTGTCGCTCTCAACCACACCGATACGGCGGGGTGAGGTCTCGGGGATGACGAGTTCCGGGGTGGAGTTCGGCATGGTTCTGCTCGTGTGGCTCAGTTCTTTGGGGTCACTTCGCAACGGCCTTGCGGGCGTTGTGCTCGGTCAGCACGCGCGCAAGATCCTTGCGGGCCTTGCCGATGCGGGAGTTGTCAGCGATCTTCTCAGTGGTCGTCTGACAGCGGAGGGTGAACAGCTCGCGGCGGAGGCGGGTGGCCTCGGCCTTCAGGTCGTCGGATGAGAGCTTGCGGACTTCGGCGGGCTTCATGGTGTGTTCTCGACTTTCGGAATCCGATCGTTGCTCGGCTCTTGATTCAGCGTCTGGCGTTAGACCGCGATGCGGCGTCCAACAAACCGGCACTTCACCGGCATCTTGTAGGCAATGCGCGCCAGCGCCTGCTTGGCGAGATCCTCAGGAACACCGGCCACTTCGAAGAGAATGGTGCCGGGCTTGATGCGCGCCGCCCAGTAGTCGACGTCGGCCTTACCCGTACCCATTCGGGTTTCGAGTGGCTTCTTCGAGATCGGCTTGTCGGGGAAGACGCGGATGAAGATCTTTCCCTGACGGCGGAGGAAGTGCTGCGCCGCGATACGGCCCGCCTCGATCTGGCGACCCGTGAGCCAGTGCGGCTCAAGCGTCTGGAGGCCGTAATCGCCGAACGCGACGTAGTTGCCTCGCGTGGCGTTGCCCTTCAGCTTGCCGCGCTGCTCTTTGCGGAACTTGACTCGCTTTGGCATCAGGTTGGACATGGGGTCCTCGTCAGTCTTCTGGCTGTTTCAGCTGCTCGCGCAACTGGGGGATGCTTTCGAACTCTCACGAGCATTCGGCGAGTACTTCGCCGAATGCGGCTCTCTCACGAGCATTCGGCGA
>JBILDS010000250.1:0-4202 GCA_044352505.1 Phycisphaerales bacterium | reverse complement strand
ACAAGGGGCGAATTGTGTTTGACGGCACACCGAGTGAAATGGAGTCGCGCGCGCCGCGTGACGCTGTCAAGAACCGTATGGACGCCGCGTTCCGCGCGATGACCTCGATCGACATCGCATCCGACGCGCCGCGCGCCAAGGGAGGTCGCCGATGAGCGCCGCTTCTTCCGCATCGCCTGCGCCGCTCGGCGCCTTCGGGCGCACGGCGGTCATTTTCCGCCGCGAGTTCCGCTCGTACTTCCAAACGCCGCTCGCGGCCGTCTTCCTTGTGATCTTCCTCTTCCTCGCCGGGCTCTTCGCCTTCAACATCGGCGGGTTCTACGACCGTAACCAGGCCGACCTGCGGCCGTTCTTTCAGTTCCACCCGTGGTTGTACGTGTTTCTGGTTCCAGCGGTATCGATGCGCCTTTGGGCCGAAGAACGCCGCACGGGCACGATCGAGCTCGCCATGACGCTGCCGTTCGGCGTGCGCGACCTCGTGCTTGGGAAGTACCTCGCCGCGTGGGCGTTCACGTCGATCGCGCTTGCGCTCACCTTCCCAATTTGGATCACGGTGTCGTGGCTCGGCGAACCTGACCACGGCACGATCTTCGTCGCGTACCTCGCCAGTGCGCTACTTGGCGGCGCGTTCCTTGCGATCGGCGCGTTTCTCTCGGCGCTCACCAAGAACCAAGTGATTGCGTTTGTTCTCTGCGCAGTGGCATGTTTCGTGTTGCTTCTCGCAGGTTTCCCCGCTGTGCTCGACTTCCTCCGCGGCTGGGCGCCCCAGGGCGTCGTGGAAGGTCTCGCGTCAACCAGCGCCTTCACGCACTACGAGTCCATGATGCGCGGCGTGATTGACGCGCGTGATGTCTTCTACTTCGTCACCGTGATTGCCGCGTTCCTCATTCTCAACTGCTTCGCCATCGACTGGAAGAAGTCTGACTGACGGAGATCACATGGCCGTTTCACACAAGCGTCGTTCCACACTTCTTGCAACTGTCGGCGTCCTCGTTGCGCTCGTGGCTGTCAACACCGCTGCGTGGTTCATGCTGCGCGGTGCACGCATCGATGTCACCGAAGAGAAGCTCTATACGGTTTCACCCGGCGTAGACGACCTCGTTGCGTCGCTTGAAGAGCCTGTCCGCATCGACTTCTACTGGACGCGCGAGCAGGGTGCAGATCTGCCAGCGATTCGAGCCTACGCGCAGCGGGTGCAAGAGTTTCTCGAGGAAATCGTGGGCGCGAGTCAGGGAAATCTCGAGCTGCGCGTGATTGACCCGGAACCGTTCAGCGAAACCGAAGACATGGCGCGTGCCGCGGGTATCGCACCGCGCACGCTCGATACGACCGGTCGCGTTCTGATGCTCGGCCTCGCGGTGCGCGGCCCGACCGACAAGACAGAGACGATTCCGTGGCTCGATGCATCGCAGGAGCCGTTTCTTGAGTACGAGATTGCGCGGCGCATCCTTGCGGTCGGGCGCGACAAGAAGCCGTTGGTTGCGGTGCTCTCGACGATTCCGGAGGAGAAGCCCTTTGATCCGCGCAATCCAACGGCGCGCGGAGGGAAGAGCGTGCTCTTCCAACAACTCGATCTCTTGTACGACGTCGCGCGTGTCGATCGCGCCGCGCCGAGTGTTCCACAGGACGCGGGTGCATTGGTGGTCATTCAGCCGCGCGGACTCAGTCCGGAGGCGCTGCGCGCCATTGACGCGTGGTCAGTGTCGGGCAAGCCGCTCATCGTGTTCGCAGATCCGTGGTGCGAAATGGATCCAGAGGCGCGTAACCTCGACATGGGCTCGACCGGCGCGGGCACGTCGTATGACCTTGGTCCGCTGCTTGCGCAGTGGGGCGTCGACATCGACAAAGACAACGCGGTTGCCGATCTTGGTTATGCCACGCGCATCATGTATCGCTCGCAAGGCGGACAGGTCATGGAGATGTCACATCCCTGTTGGCTGTCGCTGCAGAAGTCGGCACTTGCGGCGGACGACCCCGTCACAGGCACGCTTTCGGCAATGAATCTGAAGGGCGCGGGAGCGATTGTGCCGCGCGCCAATTCGAAGGTGACCGTGACCAACATCATCACGAGCACGGAACGCGTGCAGATGGTGCAGACGCTGAAGCTTGGTTTCTTCGGCGAAGTTGATCGACTGGTGCGCGACTTCAAACCGCTTGGAACGCCACTCGCGCTCGCGGTGCGCATCCGAGGCCCGATCGAGAGCGCGTATCCGAACGAAGACGGCGCGCGCGCGACTGGCGATGCAAACATCTTGCTCATCGGCGACGCGGATTTGCTTGACGACGACACGTGGACGAGTATGGATCGAAGCACGGGCACGCTTGCAACGATCGCCGACAATGGCGCGTTCGTCTTCAACGCCCTCGAGCAAGCGACGGGTGCGCAACTCCTCTCTGGACTCAAGTCGCGCGGACGCTACCAGCGGCCGTTTGATCGCGTCGAGTCGATGCGCAAAGACGCTGAGGCGCGCTATCTCAGGCGTGAACAGGAACTGCAAGATCAAATCAAACAAGGCGAGATGCGTATCAACGAATTGCAGCGCGAGCGGGGCGCTGCGGGCGTCGATGCAAGTGGTGTACTCGTCCTCACCCCCGAGCAGGTGACCGAGCTTGAGAAACTGCAGCAGACATCGAAAGATGCGCGCAAGGAATTGCGTGAGGTGCAGCGCTCGCTCCGCTCCGATATCGAGCGCACGGGTACTGGATTGATGATGCTCAACGTGATCGCGTGGCCACTCTTCGTGGCGCTGCTTGCGACGATGTGGATCTCGCTCCGCTACCGCCGCCAACGCACGGCCTGACGCTGCGCACTTGAATCGACCTTTCGGACGGGAACACGCATGATGATTCCACTGCGACAATCAAGCCTGAAGACGACCTTGCTGATTCTTGCCGCATCGACGGCATGTGTGGGCGTTGCGGTGATTGCTGTGACGCGCGGAACGCAGACCACGGAGTTCGCGCCCGGTGTGACGTTCGAGCCGCGGCTCGCCGACGCGCAGGCAATCATCGATCGAATTGAGCTTTCCCGGGGAGGCGAAACGCTTGAACTCGCGCGCGAAGGAAGCGCATGGCGCATCGCATCGCGCGATGGCTATCCAGCGCGCTTCGAAGAAGTGAAGGCGCTCGTCTCGGGCCTTTCGACGCTCACGACCGATCAGAAGATGACAGCGAAGGTCGAGCGCCACGACGAACTTGCGCTCGCGTGGCCCGATGATTCAGGGCGCGGTGCGAAAGTGCGAATTCTCGCGGGCGAGACGCCGGTGGTTGAGCTGGTGCTTGGCGAAGAGCGTGCGAACCCGCGCTCGCAATACGTACGCCGCGCCAGCGAGGATCAGTGCTGGCGCGTGCTTGGGTCGGTGCTGGTCGACATCTCCATGCGGCGCTGGGTTGATGCGGAGTTGCTCTCGCTGCCAGAGGGTGAGGTCGAGTCTGTCTCGATGCATGGTCTAGAACTGAAGAGCGAACTCGGTGCTGGCGGCGCACGCACGTTCGTCGCAACTGAGTCCGTTGGCCCGATTGCTGCAAGCGACTTTGCGTGGACTGAATCGCGCAAGGCGACAGCAGTGCGCACGCTTCCTGGGTGGCTTGCGCGGCTTGAACTTGACGACGTGCGCAAGGCCACAGGCGCGGCACCCGACCCGGCGATCTCGCCGAGTTTCGACATGGTGCGCGGCACGCTGAAGGTTCACGCGGTGCGCGAGGGCGAGAGCGTGTGGATCTCGTTTGAGGCAGCGCCGAAGGCCGGCGCACCAAGCGCAGAAGAGATCAACGCGAAGCGCAAGTTCCCCGGCGACCCATTCGTGCCAGATTGGACCGAGTTCGCGAAGAAGCATGCGGGCTGGGAGTACAAACTGCCGGTCTGGAAGTTGAACTCGCTCGAGGAAGCGCTGAAGACGCCGGCGGATCGCGGAGATCCAAACCAGCCGGTGCGCATTCCGAGCGCGCGTGACTGAGCGGAACGGGAACGCTTGGGGGTCGCAAACCAATCACCATCGGCAGTCGTCTTCCTCGCCAGAGGGAGCCGCCGCATCGGCGATCCATCGATTGCGACCCGCGCACCAGGCAGGCCTTGGATTCACTCCAAGGCCTGACCGCCAGAGGGAGCCGCCAACGCGCGGGACTGCACAGCACAGCCCAGGCAGGCCTTGGATTCACTCCAAGGCCTGACCGCCAGAGGGAGCCGCCGCAGCGGCGACCGC
>JBILDS010000051.1:0-14320 GCA_044352505.1 Phycisphaerales bacterium | reverse complement strand
TTGCGTACAGACGCCTTGCAATCATCGATGGCTCCGTCACGCTCGCAGCCACGGTCGCATCGCTTGCGATGGCATACTTCGGCGCGGGGCCGTTGTCGCTCGCGCTGCCCGCCGTCGCGGCGCTCGCACTGCGGGGAGTTCTCTTCTGGCGATGCGTTCGTGGCAGGGTCGATCTCACCGTGCGGCGCGAGGAGCTGCGGCCCGTCACGCGCCGCTACCTTGTCGGTGGTTTCGGGCAGTACCTCAACAACATCTTGCTTGCACTCGAGATCGTCGTGCTCGGCTTCGCCACAGACAAGACGGAAGTCGGGCTCTTCGTCTTTGCGGCGACTTACGCGATCCAGGCAAACTCGGTCATCGCAGGGCAGATCGGTGCGGTGCTCCAGCCGATTTTCGCGCATGTGCAGAGCGATCCTGTACGCCAGGTTGCCGGATTCCTGCGCGCCACACGTGTTCTGTCAGCCATCGCTGTGCCGCTTTCGCTTGTTCAAGCTGCGATCGCGATTCCCGTGTTCCAACTTCTCTTCCCGGCAAAGTGGACAGGTTCAATCGCGATCTTCGCGGTGCTGAGCGTCGCGCAGGCGTTCGTCTTCGTGACAGCGCCATCACTTGCGCTTCTCAAGGCGCAGGGGCGTTTCCGCGCCTATCTCAAGCTTCAGTTCGGACAGCTTGCGATTGCGCTCGTGGCGTTCCCCGCAGCGATTCTGTACGGCGCGCCGTATGCGCTCGAGGCTGCTGCATTCATCGGCTTCCCGATCGACGCGAGCGCAGGCAAGGCGCTGGCGCTCGGATGCGCAAGCGCGGTCGTGTGGGCGAGCTTCTGCCCCCTCGCGGTGTGGATCGGCGGCAGGCCGGCAGGGGTACGGTTCTCCACCACGCTCCGCATCTTCTTCGAGCCATGGGTCGCGACGCTTCCGATCATGGCCGCCCTTGTCGGCTGCTGGATCGGTCTGCGCGCGGTGGCCCCGCAGGGTGTGGCCGATGCCGCGACCATCGCGGTGCTCGCGCCGATCGCGGTTGTGCTCGCGATCATCTTCTCGTCACGGATGCGCGAGAGTACACGGGCGGACTTCGACGCCATCGTTGCACGCATTCTCAGACGAACAGCATAAGAAAACCATGATTCTCCACATCATCGATAATCTCTATCCCGAGAGCGGGGGCCCGCCGACGGTTGCGATCGAACTCGTGCGCCAACAGGCACGCATGGGAAAGAAGGTCGCGATCCTCTGCACGCACGCACCGCGGAAGCCCGAGCAGCGCACGTTGCTCGCGGAGCGATGGCATGGACTCGACATTGAGTACATCGTTCTTGACGACCTCTCAGAGGGCGGCGCGCGGGGAGCGCGTGCTTCTGTGGATCGGCTGCAGCCCGAGATCGTGCACATTCACTGCATGTGGGAGGGACTGGTGCGCCAGATGGCGGCGCATGCGCGCAACCGACGCATTCCCTATGTGCTCTCGACCCACGGAATGCTGCACCCGTTCGTTCTTGCGCAGAAGCGTCTGAAGAAGTGGGCGTACCTGACGCTGTTTCCGGGAATCATCAACGGTGCGGGCGAACTCTTTGCGTTGAACCGCGAGGAGGCTGATCACATCATCGCCGCGTTCCGCCGACCTGCGTCTGTGCTTCCAAATGGAATCGCAGTCGATGACTACTCGAAACCTGAAAGCGGCCTTTTCCGCAGTCGCTATCCCGCGATTGGTCAGCGTCCGTTCGTACTCTTCGTTGGTCGCCTCCACCCGATCAAGGGAATCGACAAGCTCATGCGCAGCTACGCGCATGCGCGCGCGCACGGGCTCGAGCTTGAACTCGTGCTGGTTGGGCCCGACGACGGCGAGCGTCCCGCGCTCGAGACGCTCGCGCGCGAGCTCGGGCTCTCCGATCACATTCACTTCACAGGCGGCTTGTTCGGCCCCGAGAAGCGCGATGCGTTCGCCGCCTGCACGATCTTCGCGCACCGACCTCGCTTCGAAGGCTTTGGCATTACCGTGGTCGAGGGCCTTGCCTCAGGGAAGCCCGTGGTGACAACGCGCGAGTGCAAGCTGGACGGATCGGGAGAAGCTGGGGCGCTGCGTATGGTTGAAGACTCCGACGAAGCTTTCGGCGATGCACTTCTCGAAGTCGCAAAAAGTCCAGATGAGGGCCGCGCATTAGGTTCGCGAGGGCAGGAGTGGGCACGCGCAACGCTTGGTTGGGAAGCGCTTGCGCTCCAAGCTGACGCTGCGTACGACCGGGCGAAGAGGGCGATGACGAGATGACATGTCGCCGAGCGCATCGATCAGTTGAGCTGCGGCGACCATGAAAGCGTACCGCCCAGAGGTCGACGGACTGCGTGCGCTCGCTGTTGTGCCGGTGATTCTCTTCCACGCTGGCGTGCCAGGATTCGCAGGCGGTTTTGTCGGCGTCGATGTCTTCTTTGTAATCAGCGGCTATCTCATCGCATCGATCATCTACGACGAGATCCTCGAACAGCGCTTCTCGATGGTGACATTCCTCAAGCGGCGTGCGCGACGCATCATTCCCGCGCTCTACGCGGTTCTGCTTGTATCGCTTCCACTCGGCTGGTTCTTCATGTTGCCCGACAACTTTGAGAACCTTGGTCAAAGCATCGTCGCCACCGTCGGGGTCTCGAACAACATCTTGCTCTGGTTGACTTCGGGCTACTGGGATCTTGCGAACGAGTACAAGCCGCTCCTGCATACGTGGAGTCTGGGAGTCGAGGAGCAGTTCTATCTTGTGTTCCCACTCATTTTGCTTTGGCTTGCGCCGCGCGGATCTTTGGTCTTCGGGGATCCGTCAGACAGAACCTAGGGAGTTACAGCGCATATCTGTGGCATCAGCCGATTTTTGCGTTTTTGCGCCTCCTGTCGCCCAACGAACCCTCAAGCCTCGCGGTCATTCTCGCGATTGGAGCGACTGCGGTCATCGCGTTCGTGAGTTGGCGATTCATCGAGCAACCGTTCCGCTCAAAGGAGCGGTACTCGCGCTTTGCAATCTTCGCACTGACGATCTCTGTCGGCGGATTACTCGCGGGTGCAGGCCTCGCCGTCGATCGACAGAGCGGATACCCGACGCGGCTTCCGTATGTCGCATCGGCGACCGAGGGCGGAGGCCGCGCGGCGCGCCGCATCTACATTGATCGCGTCTACTCGCTGCGTTCGGAGCAATTCTCATCGACAGAGTCAACGAAGGTTCTGCTGCTTGGAAACAGTTTCGCACGAGACTTCGTCAACATGGTGACGGAGTGCGGATACATGAAGTCATCAGAGATTTCTTACGAGCCGATTACGGAGATTGAAACGTTCTCATGCGTCCGCGATCTCAGTCGGTTTTCGGCCAGCCTCCAAGAACGGTTGCGTACCTGCGATGTGCGTATTCTCGTGATGCCGATCTTCGACGCATCATGTCTTGCCGATGACATCGAGTGGCTGCGAGCGCAGGGCGTTCCCCAGATCATTGTCTTTGGCACGAAGAACTTTGGAATGAACCCAAACGCAGTCCTCGGGATGTCGCGTACCGCTGCACTCTCCTATCGAGCAGAAGTGATCCCTGAAGTGCTTGAGTCAAATCGGCTTGCGCGGGAGGTGATCCCGGAGGACTCATTTGTCGACGTCCTCTCGCTCATCGCGGATGACGAAGGGCGCGTACCGCTGCTTGATGAGAGCGGACTGCTGCTCTCGGAAGATGGCGCACACCCGTCTGTCGCAGGCGCTCGTTTCGTTGGAGAACGAGTCTTCGAGCACCCGTTGCTCAGGCCGCTCCGAGACTGAACCCCTGGATTGGCTTGCTTTGACGCGCTCGCGCACCGCAGGAGCACAGAGCATCACGCCCAAGACGTGGCCCGGAAGGTGCCATCACGAGAAGTCCGCCTCTAAGCGGAAGGATCGGGATCGCCGCCGAGAACAATCGGCCGGAAACCCGCGTAGGTTCCCTTCATCGCTTTGCCGTTCCTGACCGATAGAAGAAACGATGCTTGACGTGGTCGCGTGGCGCGGCGCGTTAGGATCTTCCGACCCCGACCCGTGCCCACGATCTTTGGACTCTATCTTGTCTTACTGAGCGTCGTCCTGTTGCTCTTCATCAGGGCCGACGCGGTGTCGGGTCGTTGCCAGTTGTTTTCAACGCGCAACTTTCTGATCCTCGGGCTCATCCTCTTTCAATCGGTCTCCGGGTCACTCACGCTCTTCAGTGAACAAACAGAACGCGGCGCTGAGATCAGCGGCTACACCGAGGCAGGGTTTGTCTTCTGTCTCGTGCTGACGCTTTTCATTGTCGTCATGCTGGCGACCTATCGCTGGGCAAATGGAGTCGAGCGATTTGCGCTGCGCAAGGCGCGGATACGTGTGACCTCGCAGCCGCGTCTTGTGATTGCGGGCGTGACGCTGTCAGCAATCGGAATCGTCCTTCGGTTCGCAGGATCGGAGATTCCCTACGTCGCAGTGCTGCTTCCTCAGCTGTCTGCCGGGTGCCTCTGCGGCGGCATCGCGTTCATCACGATGGCGTGGGCGCGCTCCGCGTTCAACGTGCTGATCGCAGGCATTCTCGGCGTGATGATTATCGCGAACTCCGCAGTGCTGCTTGTCGGCGCATTCGGACGCCGCGAGATTCTTGGCCTTCTCTTCGCAGTGGTTTGGGCGCTGTTCCACGAGAAGTGGCGCTTGATTCCCGTGGCGCGACTCATTCCAAGAGTTGTGGTTGCGACAGCCGGCATGGTGGCCGTCCTTCTTGTGTTCTCTTCATCGCGTGTTGGTGGCGAGAATGTCGATCGATCACTGGCCGCGCAAGTTGAACGAATCGTGACCATCGATCCTCGCGCAGTCGAGGAGAATGTGGTCGCGGCGCTTGCCGGTCAGTTCGCTGGCGGCATCAGCATGTGGATCTACGATCAGCGCACGGCGAGCGGTGGATACGACCCGCTGCATTCGCTTGTGTATCTGGTCACGCTGCCGATTCCACGCGACTTCTGGCCGAATAAGCCCGAGGGATTGGGTCTCATCATCGTTGATGAAGCTGGAATCACGGGTGTTTCTGAAGGTCACAGCTGGGGGCCAGGATTGGTTGGACACCTCATCCATGATGTGGTGTTCTTCTCACTGCCGCTTTATGCGATCATCATCGGGTTGATCTTCCGCTACATGGATGCGCGCACGGCTTCGTCCACGCGCGATCCGCTGACCATCGCGCTCTTTGGAAGTGCACTGGGGCAAATCCTTGGAATGCCCCGCGGTGACGTTGGCCTCTTCGCCTTCAACATGGCCGCAGCGTTTCTTGGTGTTTGGTTCTTCGGGCGAATCGTGAGCGCCATGTTCCTACCGATTGACCGTGCCGCGGAGATTGAGGCACAAGAGTGGCCCGAGGGTCTCGATGAAGAGGGCTACGGCAACGACAGCGGCGAGCAACTTGATGCAGTTGTCGAAGGCGCTCCGCTGACGGTTGACTCAACTCGCCGAGAGTCTTCAGCGGGTTCCGCGTCACGCGAAACATCCTCTGGAAACTAAGCAAGTCCCGTGTGGTGTGGCGTTTGGGTTGAGACTTCGTGAACGCTTAGACAGCGCTCGCGTTTTGCGAGGACTTCGGCTTTGCGACCTCAAACATCAGCACGCAGCGAAGAGGCTCGAAGATTCCGCTTGAGTTCACCACGCGCTCGTAGATGCGCCCACAGGTGTATGTGAGGGGATTGAATCGGAGATACTCCGGGCGACCCTCAATGCGCTGGATGGTGCGAACTTCGAGACCCGTCTCTCGCGCGAGTGCGTGAACGTCACCTGCAGAGTTGCATCGGTAGCAGGTCGGGAATGTGTCGTGCTCTTCACGACCGCGGCGACGATTCACAGCCTTGTGGAACCATGTTGGTGTGCATCGCGCGATCATTGGCATGTAGTGCCATTTGTTCGGTGTCTTCGCGAGGAAGACGCCGCCCGGCTTGAGCACGCGCCGAATCTCGCGGAACGTTGTTGCAGGATCTGCAACGTGCTCCATGACGTTGTCTGCAAACACCACATCGAACGTATCGTCGTCGTACGGAATAACCGCACGTGGCAGTTCGAGAATGCGCGCGTCATCGAGATAGGGGTTCTCAAACACCGCTGGCTCAGGATCGACACCTGCAACGAACCGCGCCATCCCCTTGAAGTTCATGTGTGGAACGTGCCCACGACCAGCTCCGTAATCGAGAACCGACTTTTCGGTGTCGATCCGCGGGAGAATGAATTCGCGGAAGATCCGGTTGTCCCAGTTCTTTTCGAACTGCGCATACCAGCGGGAATCGAGGGAGGCGACGGTCGGCAGCATGCCGGAGGCTCCAAATGGGTGGGTGTGAAAGTCAATCTATATCGACCGAGATCTGATCATGCTCGACCGATCATCGCGGGGATTCGGGGAATCGTGCGCGGGCCGACTTCCACAGCGAGCTGCGAAGGAACCGACGAGTTCCAACATCGGTCAAAGAACCTTGGTGGATGCACGTGGCCGGCAGGAGTAAATCGGCGATTTCTGCCGATTCCGACGCGGGGCGATGTGTTTCACTCCGATCAGACTCGATGTCCGGCGTTTCGCAGCGTCTGCTCCTGCCGCGCGAGTTCGAGATCGTGCGCCACCATCATGTGCGCCAGTTGCTCGACTGTTGTCTTCGGTTCCCAGCCAAGCGCGGTGCGCGCCTTGGTGGCGTCACCGAGCAGTTGTTCAACCTCAGCAGGCCGGAAGTAGCGGGGATCAATCTCGACGAAGTCGCGGTAGTCGAGTCCGACTTCACCGAAGGCGAGTTCGCAGAACTGTCGGACGGAAATCATCTTTCCCGTGGCCACAACATAGTCGTCAGGCTTCTCCTGCTGCAGCATCAGCCACATCGCTTCAACATAGTCGCCTGCAAAGCCCCAGTCTCGCAGTGCGTCGAGATTGCCGAGGTAGAGCTTCTTTTGAAGGCCCAGTTTGATGCGGCCGACTGCGCGCGTGATCTTTCGTGTCACGAAGGTCTCACCGCGGCGCGGACTTTCGTGATTGAACAGAATGCCGCACGAGGCGTGCATTCCGTAACTTTCCCGGTAGTTCACGGTGATGTAATGCCCAAAGACTTTCGCGCATCCGTACGGGGAGCGAGGCCAAAACGGCGTGGATTCTCGTTGCGGAACTTCACGAACGTCGCCGAACATCTCACTGGAAGATGCCTGGTAGAAGCGCACCCTCCGTTTTGCAGCGTGCTCGAAGTTGCGAACGGCTTCCAAGAGCTTCAGCACCCCGGTCGCATCGACGTCGGCGGTGAAGACCGGTTGATCAAACGAAACCCGAACATGGCTCTGCGCACCGAGGTTGTAGATCTCGTCTGGCTGCGCGATCTCGAGAATCCGGGTGAGGCAGTTCCCGTCGGCGAGGTCCCCATAGTGGAGGCGCAGGTGAATGTCCGAGTTGTGGGGATCAGCGTAGAGGTGGTCGATCCGACCCGTGTTGAACGAGGAGCTTCGACGAATGACGCCGTGCACCTCGTAGCCCTTTGCAAGAAGGAGCTCGGCTAGATAACTACCGTCTTGACCTGTGATTCCGGTGATGAGGGCGCGCTTGGTGGTCATGAGGGGTCCAGACCTTCATTGGTACAGCCTTGGTTCATGGCCGCGCAAGGGGGTGACCTTGGAATCTTGCGGGTTCTCCATCGGACTGGAGATCATCGATTCGCTAGGATTTTGGTTGTTGGGACGACTCCGTCCCGTTGTCGTGGAAGCGAACGGTCGCCATCAGGCGGCTCGCACGACCCACACTGGGCGAAATGGCTCACTTCCGGAGGGCCGGATGCCGATATCAGACCGGTTCTCCATGCCCGCTCAAGACGCCCGAACATTACTCGTTGGCGCCCGTGTCGTTGTCACGGGCGGAGCCGGTTTCCTCGGCCACGTCGTGGTTGACGTCCTTCGGAGTCGCGGCGTGGGCGAGATTCTCGTTCCGCGTCGGCGCGACTTTGATTTGACGCACGAGCAGGATGCGGAACGGATGTACGCATCGCTGCGCCCGGACGTCGTGCTTCATCTCGCTGCGGAGGTTGGCGGCATCGGTGCCAATCAAGCGAATCCTGGGCGGTACTTCTTCTCCAACATGGCAATGGCGCTTCACTTGATCGAGGGAGCGCGTCGCCACGGTGTGCGAAAGTTCGTCCAGGTCGGAACGATTTGCTCGTATCCGTGCGATACGCCCGTACCTTTCCGCGAAGAGGATCTTTGGAACGGCTATCCGGAGGAAACGAACGCGCCGTATGGCATCGCGAAGAAGGCGGCGCTTGTGATGCTCGATGCGTATCGCCGCCAGTACGGCCTCGCGTCCGCATACGTTCTTCCTGTGAATCTCTACGGCCCCCGCGACAACTTTGACTTGAAGTCGTCGCACGTGATTCCTGCACTCATTCGCAAGTGTCTTGAAGCGATTGATTCGGGCGCGAATGAGATCGTTTGCTGGGGCACCGGGTCTGCGAGCCGAGAGTTCTTGTACGTGGATGATGCCGCCGAGGGCATTGTGCGCGCGGCAGAGCAACTCGATGAACCGATTCCAGTGAACCTTGGAACAGGTCATGAAATCGGTATCCGAGCGCTGACCGAATTGATTGCCGAACTGTGCGGATTCCACGGTCGCATCACGTGGGACGCGTCGCGTCCCGACGGGCAGCCGAGGCGTTGTCTCGATACGACGCGTGCGGAGAGGATGCTTGGATTCCGCGCGCAGATTGCGCTGCATGAAGGCTTGCGTCGCACGATTGAGTGGTATCGAACGCATCGATCGACTGCGGTGCCGGTTTCGGAAGCGGGGTTCGAGCGGTGAGGATTTTGCTCCTCAACCAGTGTTTCTTTCCCGATGTTGTGGCGACTGCCCAGCACGGCTGGGATCTCGCGCGCCATCTTCGGCGACAGGGTCACGAAGTGACGGCGATTGCGTCGCGATCAATTTATGGTTCGCGCGGCGCCACGTTGCCTGCGAGTGAAACGATCGATGGGATCCGCATCGTGCGTGTGGGAGCAAGCATGTTCGGCAAGGCATCGATCCTTGCGCGAACCATTGACTTTGCATTGTTCTATCTATTGGCGCTGTGGAAGGCCGTCACGCTTCCGAAGCACGATGTGTGCATCTGTTTCACAACTCCGCCCTTCATTGCGCTTGTGGGTTGGATGCTGCGACTCATTCGTGGCACGAAGTTTGTCTACTGGGTGATGGATCTCTACCCTGATCTCCCTGTGGCGTGCGGTGTGATGAAAGAACGTTCGCTGATCACGCGATTCTTTGAAGCGGTCAATCGTTTCTGTTTGCGCAGAGCTGATCGCATTGTGGTGCTCGGGCGATGTATGGAAGAACGCGTGCTCGCAAAGGGGGTCGATCCGACGCGCGTCTCAACCATCAACGTTTGGAGTGATCACGTTGAGATTCGGCCAGTTCCGCGTGAGCGCAACGCGTTCCGTCGCGACTGGGCCGTGGGAGACAGGTTCCTTGTGATGTACTCCGGGAACTTTGGTCTTGGGCACGACATCGAGACCATCGCGGATGGCGTCCGTCGTCTTGCAACCGACTCATCGATTCTCTTCGCGTTCACTGGAGGCGGTGAGCGGAAGGCGGAGTTGCTGGAGATCCTGCGTACGCATGGCGTGTCAAACTTCGTGGAAGGACCCTACCAGCCGCGGGAGCGGCTTGATGAGTTGCTCAGTGCCGCGGATCTCCATCTTGCAAGCCTGAAGGAAGGCTGCGAGGGCATCATGGTGCCCAGTAAGTTGTACGGAGTTCTTGCGGCGCAGCGACCGATTGTGTTTGTTGGCTCGCATCTTGGCGAAGGTGCGCGCGTGATTGATGAGGAGCGCTGCGGAATCGTGGTTCCCTGTGGCGATGCAGACGCATTCGCGGCTGCGATTCGCACGTATGCGAATGATGCGGACGAGGCGGCGGCAGCGGGTATGCGTGGTCGCAACGCGCTTGCGGAGAAATGGTGTGCGGAGAGAGCGCTTGCGAAGTGGTCGCAGTTGCTTGCGTCGCTCGTTGGGAGCGAAGGCGGCACCAACGACGCGATGCGGGCGCAATGAAGGAATCTGATGATGAACGACGCAACCGATGGTCCGCTTCGAGTTCTGCTCGTGACTGAGAACGACCCGCTCTACGTGCGGCAGTTCTTCGATGTCTTCTTTGATGAACTTCCCCGTGATCGGGTGAACCTCGTCGGCGTCACGGTTTCGCGCGCATTCCACGAGCCCTTACTGAAGACCGCACGACGTGTGCACCGCTTCTACGGCACCTTCGACTTCCTGCGACTCCTACCTCGATACATCTTCGCCAAGCTCAGCGGCCAATCGATCGCGACACTCGCGGAGAAGCGCGGGTTTCCGCTGCTCCCAGCCGCGAGTGTGAACTCACAGGAGTACATCGACCAAGTGAAAGCGCTCCGCCCTGAGATGATCGTCTCAGTTGCGGCGCCTGAGATCTTCAAGTCGCCGTTGCTTCAGGTCGCGTCGATTGGATGTCTCAACATTCACTCCGGCAAGATCCCGGAGTACCGCGGGATGATGCCGACCTTCTGGCAAATGCTTGAGGGAAAGCCATGCGTCACCGTCACGGTGCATGAGATGGTTCCGAAACTCGATGCAGGTGGTGTCGTCGACACGTTCGAGTTTCCGCTGCGTGAACATGATTCGCTCGACCGTGTCATTTCGGGCACCAAGCAGGAAGGTGCGCGACTCATGATTCGAGTGCTCGAGAAGATCGCTGCAGCGCGCAGCATGCCTGAGGCAACGCCACTCGACATGTCGAAAGCTCGGCTGTTCAAGTTCCCTCAGCCAACCGACGTCGCGAAGTTCCGCGCTCGGGGTCATCGGATGCTCTGATGCAACAAGCTGATGCACGCCCACTGCATGCGCTCAGCTTCGACATCGAGGACTGGTTTCACATTGTTGATATCCCTGGTCTTGAAGACCCCGCGACGTGGGAAGGTCGCGAGTCGCTTGTGGAGCGTCGGACCGACGAGGTTCTTGCCACATTGGCCAATGCGAAGGTGCGAGCAACGTTCTTCATGCTTGGCTGGATTGCCGATCGGCATCCTGCGCTTGTGCGACGAATTGCCGAAGCTGGGCACGAGCTTGGATCGCATTCCTACTGGCATCGGCGGGTCTACACACTCGATCCGCACGAGTTCCGGAACGACACGGTGCGTTCACTCGATGCAATCGAAGCAGCCTGCGGCGTGCGCCCGAAGGGGTATCGCGCGCCGAGTTTCTCGATCTTGCGCGGAACGGAATGGGCGCTCGATGTGTTGCTCGACTGCGGAATTGCGTGGGATGCAAGCCTGTTTCCAGCACCGCGAGGGCACGGAGGCTATCCGTGCAGTGATGCGCCACATCTCTTTCGCGCGCTTCCATCAGGTCGGAGTATTCCTGAGCTGCCGCTCGGCGTGATGCGCGTTGCGGGGCGCGGACTTTGTTTCTCTGGTGGCGGATACATGCGGTTACTCCCGCTTTGGGCGATCGAGCGTGGATTTGCGCAATTCGAGTGTCGTGGAATTCCTGTTGTGGTGTATCTGCATCCGCGCGATTTCGCACCCGACTGTCCTCGCGTACCGATGCCGCTCCATCGGAAATTCAAGTGCTATGTCGGCATGGACACAACAATGTCGAAGCTCGAAGCACTTCTTGCGCGGCATCGTTTTGCTTCATGCGGCGACGTGCTCCGAGACTGCGGATTACTCGTTGATCACGCAACCTTTGGGACGTGAGAAACACCATGTCTCAACCGCAGGCCAAACAACATCCCACGCACATCATTGACGGCGACGCGCTCGACGCGCGAAGGGCGAGTCCGTATTCAATTCGAGAGAAGCTCGCGCGCCTCCTGTGGGGCTTCGTGCAGGCGACGCTCTTCCGTGCTTCATTTCATAATTGGTACGGCGTCCGTCGTGCGCTTCTGCGCGCGTTCGGCGCGACGCTTGCGGACAGCGCCAATGTGCGCCGCACCGTGATCATCGAGTGCCCGTGGAACCTGTCGATCGGCGCGGAGAGTTCGGTCGGGGATCGTGCGATTCTCTACTGCCTTGGCCCCGTCACGATCGGCGCTCGCGTGACGGTTTCGCAGGGCGCGCATCTCTGCGCGGGAAGCCACGACTCGCGCAAGGCGACGATGCCGCTGCTTCGGCCACCGATCGATGTCGAGGATGACGCGTGGATTGCGGCGGACGCGTTCGTCGGGCCGAAGGTGCGTGTGGGCGCAGGTGCGATCCTCGGCGCGCGCGCCGTCGCATTCGACGATCTTGCTCCGTGGGGGATTTATCTCGGAAACCCGGCGGCGCGCGTCCGTGAGCGCGAGTTCGAGGGTCGCGCTTCGCGCCCGAACACGTGATGCGGACCTGCGCGTGCCACGTGCTATCCTCGGATCTCTCTTGCGAGTGACCGCCATGCCGATTCGTCTCTACAACACGCTCACGAGGTCCACGGAGGAGTTCACGATCGCCGCGCCCGACGCGCCCGTGCGCTTCTACTCCTGCGGGCCGACCGTCTACGACGATGCCCACATCGGGAACTTCCGTTCGTTCCTCAACGCCGATGTCCTTCGGCGCACGCTCGAGCTGCACGGACTGCGCGTGAAGCATGTGATGAACATCACCGATGTCGGACACATGACCGAGGACGACTCGGCCGACGGCGGGGGCGAGGACAAGATGGCGGTCGCGGGCCGACGCATCGCGGAGGCGAAGAAGGCGGGCAAGCTGCCTGCGGGCGCGGAGATCGACGCAAGCGACCCGTATGCGATCGCGGAGTTCTACGCAGAGCGCTTCCTCGAGGACGCGCGGCATCTCGGCCTCAAGGTCGCGATCGAGGAGCGCACGCACCCCGAGCTCATGCCGAGACCGACACGCTGTGTTCCGCAGATGATCGCGCTCGTCGAGCAGCTTGTCGCGCGCGGCCACGCGTATGTCGCCGCGGACGGCGTCGTCTACTTCAGCGTGCAGAGCTATCCCGCGTATGGAAGGCTCTCTGGGAACACGCTCGAGAACCTGCGCGAGGGCGAGGGCGGGCGCATCAGCGCAGAGCACCAGGCCGTGAAGAGGCATCCCGCGGACTTCATGCTGTGGAAGCCCGATCCGACGCATCTCATGCGCTGGCCGAGCCCGTGGGGCGAGGGCTATCCGGGCTGGCACCTCGAGTGCAGCGCGATGGCGAAGATGCTGCTTGGCGACGAGATCGACCTGCACTCGGGCGGCGAGGACAACATCTTTCCGCACCACGAGTGCGAGGTCGCGCAGAGCTGCTGCGCGAGCGGACATGCGGTGTTCTCGCGCTTCTGGTTCCACACGCGGCATCTGCAGGTTGAAGGCGAGAAGATGTCGAAGTCGAAGGGCAACTTCTTCACGGCCCGCGACCTGTTCGCGAAGGGCGTGACGCCAGCCGCGCTGCGGCTCGAGCTTGTCCGCACGCACTACCGCACGAACTCGAACTTCACGATGCAGGGGCTGCGCGACTGCCAGCGCATGATCGATCGGTGGTGCGCGGCGCGCGCGGCTGCGGCTCTTCGCACGGGCGGGAGTGGGGAGGGACCCTTGCAGCGCGCGCTCGTCGAGTTCAAGGATTCGCTCGGCGACGACTTGAATCTTGCGCGCGCGATCGCTGCGCTCAACACCGCGATTGGCGAACCGCCCGCAGGAGACGCAACGGCGGAACTTGCGGCGCTTGACGCGATGGACTCCGTGCTCGGCGTGTTCGAGCGCAACGCTGCGCTTGCGTCGGAAGCGGCTGACGATCTCGCCGCGAAGGTCGAGGCGCTGCTCGAACGCCGCCGTACAGCGCGTGCTGCGAAGGACTGGGCTGAGAGCGACCGCGTGCGCGACGAGCTCACTGCGCTTGGCGTGCGCATCAAGGACGGGCCGCAGGGGACGAGTTGGGAGCGCGCAGTCTGATGTCGCGTTGATTTGTCGGCTGATTGGACTCGATGGACTTGATGGACTCGTGCGACTTGTCGAACTCGTTGATCTGTCGACGTCGTTGATTTGTGAAATTCTTTGATCGCGATCATTGGGTTTGCCGATCTTGGTGCTACACTGAGACCTGTCAGCATCAAGAGCAGCGGAGCAATCCGCTCGGCAACCGAGTCCTGATCCGACCACGGTGCCAAATCGATGCGGCTCGAAAGTGGCTGAAAAACAGCCAAAAACGAGCACAATCGAGGATCGCAGCCAGCGCTGCCCCTGCTCTTGGATGTCTGACGCGGTGCGAACGGTTTATCCGACGCATGTGGCGTTGGCCGAGCGCACCGCGACAATTTGAAGTTGCATCCCGAGCGATGCGCGTGTCGTTGATTGGACCCACGAGAGGTCCGTTG